>CAZKQV010000020.1:0-31603 GCA_964555015.1 uncultured Eubacterium sp.
ATAAATGCGTTGACATTCTTACGGATCTGTACTAACCTTTGCAACACAATCGAAAATTTCAGGTTTCTGCTGAGTTTGAATTGCATATATTTCCACCCTGCAAGATTTTTGTATCTTGCAGGGTGTTTTCTTTGGTCTAAAAATATGTTATAATATTTTGTACGTACGTTTTAACATATTTCAGGGAGGAAAATGATATGAGTGATTTCAATATCGGACAACGCCTAAAATCTATTCGACAGAGCAGAAATATGACATTAGAAGATGTTGCTACATTGACTGGCGTTAGCAAACCAATGTTGGGGCAAATCGAAAGAGGGCAATCTATCCCGACTATCACAACGCTATGGAAAATTGCAACGGGATTGAAAACACCGCTATCCTCTTTTTTGGAGGAACAGCAGCCGGAATACTCCGTTGTTAATTTGAGAAATGAGGAAATCATTTTAGAGGATTGCGGTAGAATGAGGGCTTACCCCTTATTTTCCTATGATCCTATCCGTAATGTTGAAATATTCTATATTGAATTTGATACGGGTTGCCGCCATGCGTCGGATAAACATAATGACGGTGTGGAGGAATACATTTTAGTCCAGACAGGGAAATTGCAGCTAATCCTTAATGAACAAGAAATAATCGTTGGAGAAAAACAAGCTATTCGTTTCCGGGCGGATATACCTCACGCCTATAATAATCCCTTTGACGAGCAATGTACGGTCTATAATATTATCTTTTACTCAAACCATTAAAGGAGGAAATACACAATGTATGAATTGATACAAGTTTCAGACAGCAGTTATTATATTCAAAGTCCTGCGAAAATAGGACTTGTAAAGCTTAATGAAAAAGATGTTTGTCTAATCGACAGCGGCAACGACAAAGACGCAGGTCGAAAAATACGGCAGATTTTGGAAACTAACGGCTGGAATCTAACGGCTATATTCAATACTCATTCCAATGCCGATCACATTGGCGGCAATAAATACTTGCAAGGTCAAACAGGCTGTAAAATTTATGCGCCGGGTATAGATTGTGATTTTACAAGACACCCGATTTTAGAGCCTTCGTTTTTATATGGAGGTTATCCCTGCAAAGACCTTAGACACAAATTCCTTTTAGCACAGGAAAGCGACGCAGAAGATTTGACGAAAGAGGTTTTACCCAAAGGATTTGAAATTATCAGTTTACCGGGACATTTCTTTGATATGGTAGGTTTTCGGACACCGGATAATGTAATCTATCTTGCCGATTGCCTATCAAGCCGGGAAATATTGGATAAGTATCAAATTGGATTTGTCTATGACGTGGCTGCCTACATAAAAACGCTTGAAATGGTGAAATCGCTCACTGCAAAAATGTTTATCCCAGCTCATGCAACAGCAACAGAGGATATTTCGGAACTGGCGCAATATAACATTGATAAAGTACAGGAAATTGCAGGAAAGATTATTGACTTATGCATGGAGCCGCTTTGCTTCGAAGTGATCTTGCAGCGCTTGTTTACAGACTATGCTTTGACTATGAACTTTGAGCAATATGTACTTGTCGGCAGTACAGTCCGTTCATATCTTGCGTGGCTAAAAGATACAGATAAACTAAACGCTGTCTTTGATAATAATATGCTGCTTTGGGTGCAGAAATAAGGAGGCCTAAGAATTTCATCATACAACCTCCTTTACGTTTTTTCGTAGCAGATATCATCCTATATTTGATCATTGCGGTATTACTGCCTAAATCGGAACATAGAAAAAGCGGTCATACCGTTGGGTATGACCGCCAAAACAAATCTTAAATATTACTCAAATTCTCCGGGAATCACAATCAGGAACTAATTGATAAAGGAACGATATAGGCCAATAACTTTACCGACGATGGAAAGAGCTGTGCCGGCTGGGATCATGATCGGATCCATGGAATCGTTCTCCGGCTGCAAGCGGACAAAGCCCTGTTCTTTATAGAATGTCTTTACTGTGACGGAATCGTCGATCAAAGCGACAACAATTTCTCCGTTGGAGGCCACAGGAGTTTGTTCTACTAAAATATAATCTCCGTTATAGATTCCCACATTGATCATACTTTCCCCACGTACTTTAAGCATAAATGTCTGCTTGTTGTGGACAAACTCCGGCGTGATCGGAAAATATCCCTGGATGTTCTCCACAGCTAAAATAGGTTCTCCCGCTGTGACAGTCCCGATGATCGGGACGTTGACAAGCTCTCTTCTGGTGAGATTAAAGCTGTCATCCACAATCTCAATGGCACGGGGTTTCGTTGGGTCCCTCTTAATATAACCGTTCTTCTCCAGAGTTTCCAGATGGGAATGGACAGAAGAAGTGGACTTTAGATGAACCGCTTCGCAAATCTCGCGAACGGCAGGCGGATAACCCCTGTTTAAGATGGATGCCTTGATATAATCCAGTATTTCCTGTTGTTTTGATGATATTTTCCCGTAACTCATAATATACTCCCTTGTATGTATCTTTGCATAATATATTACGATTATATTAACATATATAGAATAACAAAACAAGTGTTTTCGAATATATTTTCGATTAAAATATAATTTCCGAACAAATATTCGAAAAAAATGTTGACATATAAATTCTTCTTCGATATAATAACCATACACAAAACATACGTTCGTATTTGAGCGTTGATTAAGTGCCGATTAAGTGCTGAAGGTTTAGGAGATTGAAGTGTCATTACGGAGAATCCTTTGTTTGCGGACGAAGATTATTATTCCATCAATGATAGTTTTTCAGTATTTAAGTATCACAAAAATCGCGATTACAGGGATAACAACAGAAAGGAGCAGATTATATGGCAAGAACAAGAACATCAACAGTACGATATTCCAGCAGAGAACTCAGTTATATTCGTATGCATCAGTTAAAAAAGATTGAGAAGCGTAAGAAGATTATTGAGGAAGTGAAATTGTTTCTTAGTGTAATGCTCCTATGCGCTCTGTTTATTTTTGGTCTGGACAGCGCCAGAACTTTATTTCAGCGGGGATTGGAAGAGAGCAGAGAACCTGCCGAGGTAGGCAGTGTTATGCGGACGGATTCTTCGGATACGTCCATTGTTACCGTAAGTTATTGTTTTAAGACAGATCGTTGTATTACAGAAGAAGATTTTATAGATTCAGAGGAACACTTAGAAAAAACCGGGGAAAGAACTACGTTTTCTTCCCCCGGTGCATTTTTATAAAAAAATTTATAGATTCCACTGCCTTAGCTATGGGTAGTATCAAAAAGAATCGGGTTTTTCCCGCAGTTTTACTTTGCCCGCTGCCATTCTTCGGCGTTCATCTTCCATGGCGGCATAATGCTTTCTCGTGGTATTTACATCGCTGTGTCCCAGTACGTCAGCTACCAGATAGATATCACCAGTTTCACGGTACAATTGTGTGCCGTAAGTGCTTCTTAACTTATGGGGTGTGATCTTTTTTAGGGTGGTAACGGTTTTTGAATATTTTTTAACTAAATTCTCCACTGCACGGACGCTGATCCTGGATTTTTGGATTGAGAGAAAGAGAGCGTCCTCAGATCCCTCTTTGGGAAGAATTAATTCTCTTTCATCCAGGTAGTCAATTAACGCATCTCTTACTTCATCACCAAAGTAGAGGATGACTTCTTTTCCTCCTTTTCGATGGATCTTCATGCCATTGGTATCGAAATCCAGGTCGTTGATGTTAAGTCCTACACATTCTGAAACACGAATGCCTGTCCCCAACAAAAGCGTAAGGATCGCCAGATCACGGATTTTTGTTTTATTATGATATTTTTGCTGCGTTTTGGTTAGCTTATCACCTTGTTCTACGGAGTCGAGTAGTTTTGCAATCTCGTCGATTTCCAGACGAATGATCGCTTTGTCATGCTGTTTTGGCATAACCAGAAGACTTGCAGTATTGTTTTTAATCTTTTGTTTCTGATAAAAATATTTGAAAAAAGATCGGATGGAGGCAGTTTTCCTCTTTCGTCCCCGCTCATCATTTGTGTGAATATTGGCATTGGAATCCTCATATAATTTGAGGTAATCAAGATATTCTTCCAATTGCGTCAGGGTGATTTTATCCAGTACGGTAACGGACCAGTTTTTAACAGGGCCAGCTTCCAGATCAGGGTATTCTTCTTCAAGAAAATGAAAAAAAACTTTAAGATCATATCCGTAGGCGATTCTCGTTCGTGAAGAAGTGGTGGGTTCTATTCCACGGAAAAACTCCCGGCAGAAGTCAGGAAGATCCCGGCAGAGTTTTCGAAGTCTTTTTTCGTTTTCGATATTGATCTGATCAGAATAGGTTCCTTTTGACATAAGACATCTCATCCTTCCTTAGGGGTTATTATTCGGTTGCTTAAGGGCAGTTTGGATCGACGATTCCGTCGATAATCGCGCGAAACATCCTTGCCTTCGCTCCGGTATACTCCCGGTTGATTTGATTTACCAGTTTTTTGGCGTATTCCCTTTTGGTGGTTCCATCAACGGGACAGGGACTTTTCACAACAGGAAGATCGTTCGTTTTTACAAAGCCTTTTACATCGCCCTCATACATATATAACAGGGGACGAATTATTGTAAGCCGGGAACGGTCAAGGTATGTGACAGGAGAAAATGTATGCAGCCTTCCTTCGAAGATGAATGACATCATCATAGTTTCTATAAGATCGTCTTTATGATGGGCATAGGCCACTTTATTGCATCCAAGTTTTATTATTTGATTATTTAGTGCGCCCTTTCTCATTTTAGCACATAAAGAGCATGGATTGCTTTCTTTTCGTTCCTGGAATACAATTTGTGCAATGTCCGTTTTAATAATGTGGTATTTCACATTTAGTTCCCGGCAAAGATCTTCGATCTTGCTTAAATCTAAATTACCAAAGCCCAGATCAACAGTCACTGCGATGATATCAAACTCCTTAGGATAAAAATGACGTAAATGAGCTAAAGCGTAAAGTAGGGTGAGACTGTCTTTTCCTCCGGAAATACCGACGGCAATTTTATCGCCCGTTTCGATCATTTTGTAATCATCAATGGCTTTGCGGGTATAACTTAATAATTGCTGTAATTTCATTGTGAAACGCTTCCTTATATTATACTTACCATATTATATTTACCGGACAGAAAACATCCTTCTTATGGGACTGGATTTTGCCGGTATCCCTATCATAACACTTTAAGACTGATTCTTGCAATATTTTCTGTTTCATTGTAAGCTGTGTCAGTAGTACCTTTTAGCTTCTTATATTTGGAAAGGAATGTAAACTGTCATGAAAGAATTTGTAAAAACAATAATTTTAATTATGGTGTTGACTGTGGTCATTCTATACAGCTATGGATTGCTGCAAGGTAAGATCAGCGGGACGGATATCCGCGAGTTTTATTCCTTTTTAAATGGCGAAGATCATACGCAAGAAGGTAAAAGTTCCATCATAAAAGATTTTGAGAAGAAGTGGAAGGCTCTGTTTGCCAAAGATAAACAGGAGACAGACACGGCGAAAAAAGAGGAGAGTGAAGGGGCTTCCAACACTGAGTATCGGGGAGTTTGGCTTTCCTATCAGGAGTTTAATGCTTATCGAAATTCCGTGACCAAGAATAATGCTTCTTCTTTCCGCAAGTTTTTTGATTCTGTCATAAAACGGTGCAAGGAGCTTAATTTTAATAGAATTATTGTCCAGGTACGACCTTATGGAGACGCATTATATCCTTCTGATTATTTTCCGTGGGCAGCGTGTATTTCCGGATCTCAGGGAGAGGATCCAGGTTACGATCCTCTGAAAATCATGGTAGAGAGAGCCCACAAATCAAACATAAAAATCGAGGCATGGATTAACCCATATCGTATTTCTTCCGGTAACGTCATTAGTTCTTTATCGAAGAAAAATCAGGCCAGGATATGGGCTAATTCTCTGGAAGAAGAATTGAGCCGTAACGTCTTAGAATATGAAGGGGCGCTTTACTATAACCCATCGTCCCAAAAAGTACAGAATCTTATCATAAAAGGTGTGGAAGAAATTGTGAAAAATTATGAGGTGGACGGTATACATATGGACGACTATTTTTATCCATCTTTCACAGAGGATAATGTGGAATCAGAGTTCGACGCACCGGAGTATAAGTCGTATCTGAAAAAGAACGGCAATTCTGGCTTATCCATCGCCCAATGGAGGCGGGAGAATGTTAACCATCTGGTTTCTTCCCTCTATGAAACAGTTCACCAACAAGGTAAAAATATCACTTTTGGTATCAGTCCAGCGGGAAATCTTGATAATTTGCGGAGTCCTCTTGAGAATTACGTGGATATCGATACCTGGATGACTACAGAAGGATATGTAGATTATATTATGCCGCAGATTTATTGGGGATTTACCAATACACAGGCACCTTTTGAAAATGTGTTAAAAGAATGGGCTAAACTTGCAAAAAATTCTTCTGTGGATCTCTATATTGGCCTGCAAATGTATCGATTAGGCACTGATGATAAAAGTCAGTCTGATTACGATGAATTACAGGATAATGAATATCTAAAGAAACAGATTGCTGCTGTGGAAAAAAATTCTTCTGTGAAAGGATATTGTATTTTCAGTTATCAGTATTTGGCTTCACAAAAGGATCCATATGAGTTTGATTGCACGGAGTTTTCTTCTCGAAGAAGAAAGTTATTAATAAAAAATGCGGAATGTATGATAAAATGAAATTGTTCAGAGCCAGGTAAACACAAAGTGTTTTGTTCTTTACTTTGAATAATTACGAAAAAGTAAAAACATGCTAACGATTACTTTATAACACAATTAAGTAAATAAGAAAAATTGGAGAAAATAATAATGAATACATTAAACATGTTAAAGCAGATTGCTTCCTGTCTGGCAGAGCAATTTGGTTCCTCCTGTGAAGTGGTAATTCACGATTTGAAACAGGATCTGGAGCATTCTATCGTACATATCGAAAATGGTTTTATTTCAAATAGGTCTGTGGGAGATGGTCCGTCTGAAATTGTACTTAAAGCATTAAATCAGTCCGATCATTCCCTGGAAGATCGATGTGGGTATCTGATGCATACTAATGACGGAAAAGTGCTTCGATCCTCTACTTCTTTTATTAAGAATGAAAAGGGAGAGGCAGAATATGTCTTTTCCATAAATTTTGACATCAGTGGCATAATCACAGCACAGAATGCATTGCAGAGTCTCACCGGTGCAATGAAAACAGAAACAAAAGCCGCATCTTTTCCTCACAATGTGGAAGAACTTCTTGATCAGCTCATTGAGCAGTCAGAGCAGCTTATCGGAAAGCCGGCATCCCTTATGAACAAAGATGAAAAAATTACTGCCATTCAGTTTTTAAATGAATCCGGCGCATTTTTAATTAAACATTCCGGTGACAGGATCTCAAATTATTTCCGGATTTCAAAATATACACTTTACAGTTATCTCAGTGCAGCAACAAAGGATAAAACTGATACAGGAAGCTAAATATTTTTTAGTTTTCCTCTTTATTTTTGGGGGAAAAATGATATACTTTACGTGAGATTTATTACTATATTAATCATACTGGAGGATAAATGATCATGGATTTCAATAAAATTAAACAAAGTGCATGTTCTTATGAAAAAGATATGACCCGCTTTTTGAGAGACTTAATCCGTATACCGGGAGAGAGCTGCCAGGAAAAAGGGCACATCGACCGTATTGCAGAAGAAATGAAAAAAGTTGGATTTGACAGAGTAGAGATTGATCCGCAGGGGAATGTCCTCGGATATATGGGAAGCGGGAAAAAACTGATTGCTTTTGATGCACATATTGATACCGTTGGAATCGGATACCCTGAAAATTGGAATTTTGATCCTTATGAAGGCTATGAAAATGAATGCGAGATTGGCGGCAGAGGCGGCAGTGATCAGATGGGCGGTATCGTTTCGTCTGTTTATGGAGCAAAGATCATGAAGGATCTTGGTCTGCTGACGGGTGAGTACCAGGTACTGGTGACAGGTACTGTTCAGGAAGAGGACTGTGATGGACTGTGCTGGCAGTATATTATTAACGAAGATAAAGTTCGCCCGGAGTTTGTAGTTTCTACTGAGCCTACAGATGGCGGAATTTACCGCGGTCATCGCGGACGCATGGAGATCCGGGTGGATGTTACCGGTGTTTCCTGTCACGGTTCTGCTCCGGAAAGAGGAGATAATGCGATATATAAGATGGCAGATATTTTGCAGGATGTTCGTGCATTAAATGAAAATGATGACGCAGACGAAACTGAGATCAAGGGATTGGTTAAGATGCTGAATCCTGAGTATAATGACCAGTGGGAAGATGCCAGATTTTTAAGCAGAGGAACCATTACTGTTTCTGAGATTTTCTTTACTTCCCCAAGCCGTTGCGCTGTTGCAGATTCTTGTGCAGTTTCTCTGGACCGCCGTATGACTGCGGGAGAAACCTGGGAGTCCTGCCTTGAAGAAATCAGGCAATTACCAAGTGTGAAAAAATACGGAGATTCTGTAAAAGTATCAATGTATCAGTACGACAGGCCATCCTACACAGGTCTTGTTTATCCAATTGAATGTTATTTCCCTACATGGATCCTTCCGGAAGATGATAAGATCACCCAGTCCCTTGCCGACGCATATAAAGCAATGTTTGGGGAAGAAAGATCCGGCGCTCCAAAGGAAGATGCCATGAGGAAAGCCAGACCTCTCATTGATAAATGGACATTCTCTACAAACGGCGTAACTATTATGGGAAGAAACGGTATTCCGTGTATCGGTTTTGGTCCGGGTGCAGAGGCTCAGGCACATGCTCCAAATGAGATCACATGGAAGGAAGACCTTATAAAATGTGCGGCTGTTTATGCTGCCTTACCGACGATATACTGTTCAAAATAAAAGGAGAGCGATTATGAAGACTTTACAGGACTATATTGATAAATTAAATGCCCTGAATTTTAAAGAAATGTATCAGAATGACTTTTTCCTCACCTGGGAGAAAACAGACGAAGAGCTTGAAGCTGTTTTTACTGTGGCGGATGCACTTCGGTTTATGAGAGAGAATAATATTTCAACGAAAGTATTTGAATCCGGTCTTGGAATTTCTATTTTCCGTGATAATTCTACCCGTACAAGATTTTCTTTTGCCTCTGCCTGTAACCTTCTTGGACTGGAAGTTCAGGATCTGGATGAGAAGAAATCCCAGATTGCTCATGGAGAGACAGTTCGTGAAACAGCCAACATGATTTCTTTCATGGCAGATGTTATCGGTATCCGGGATGATATGTATATCGGAAAGGGAAACAAATACATGCATGATGTGGTTGATGCAGTGACAGAGGGAAATCAGAAGGGAATTCTTGAACAAAGACCGACGTTGGTGAATCTCCAGTGTGATATTGACCATCCAACCCAGTGCATGGCTGATATGTTACATATTATTCATGAGTTTGGCGGTGTCGACAAATTAAAAGGCAAAAAAATTGCCATGACCTGGGCATATTCCCCATCTTATGGAAAACCGCTCTCTGTCCCTCAGGGTGTGATCGGTCTTATGACGAGATTTGGAATGGACGTTGTACTCGCACATCCAGAAGGATATGAAGTTATGCCTGAAATTGAAGAAATAGCAAAAACCAATGTTGAAAAATCCGGTGGAAGCTTTACAAAGACCTATGATATGAAAGAAGCTTTTAAAGATGCTGATATCGTATATCCTAAGAGTTGGGCTCCTTTTGCCGCCATGGAAAAAAGGACGAATCTTTACGACGAAGGCGATTTTGATGGGATCGATCAGTTGGAACAAGAATTGCTGGCACAAAATGCGGACCATAAGGACTGGGCTTGTACAGAAGAGATGATGCAGCTTACAAAAGATGGTAAGGCACTTTATCTTCATTGTCTTCCGGCAGATATTTCTGGTGTAAGCTGTGAAGACGGGGAAGTAGATGCATCTGTATTTGATCGTTATCGCGTGCCTCTCTATAAACAGGCATCTTTCAAGCCATATATCATTGCAGCGATGATTTTCTTATCCAAATTTGAAAATCCTCAGGAAATCTTAAAGAAGCTTGAAAAACGTGGAATGCCGAGAGCATTTCATTAATCTAAATTAGTTCCAAGGGGCCGTTGCAAAATAGATAGGAATCCACCTGTTCCCAGTAAAAGAAACTGCATAAAGAGCCACAAAATGGGAAGCTTTATTAGATGCTAATTGGGAGAAAGATTAAAGATTGAAAAAATGAAAGAGATATTAGAAAAGAAAAAAAGAGTGGTTGTTGCTCTTGGAGGAAACGCTTTAGGAAATACGTTGCCGGAGCAGATGATCGCAGCGAAAAATACAGCGAAAGCTATTGTAGATCTGGTGGAGGAAGGGTATCATGTTGTTATTACTCATGGGAATGGCCCACAAGTTGGCATGATCAACCATGCTATGGCGGCACTGTCCAGAGAAGATCCAACACAGCCAAATACACCGTTATCTGTCTGCGTTGCTATGAGTCAGTCATATATTGGTTATGATCTGCAGAATGCTCTTCGGGAAGAATTAATTAATCGCCATATTGAAGATGTTCCGGTATCTACTATGGTAACGCAGGTGTTGGTTGATGAAGAAGATCCGGCCTTTTCTCATCCCAATAAGCCAATTGGAAAATATGTCTCCGAAGAAGAGGCTGCTTTACAAACCGAAAATTATGGTCACATCATGAAGAACTTTGGGGAAAAAGGATATCGGAGAATCGTGGCTTCTCCTGCACCAAAAAAAATCATTGAGATTGGAGCAATCCGCTCATTAATAGATCAGGGAGAGATGGTGATCTGCTGTGGCGGAGGCGGAATTCCTGTCACACATAAAGGGAAGAATAATGCTTTAAAAGGTGCCAGCGCTGTGATTGATAAGGATCTTGTCAGCGCTCTTCTGGCAGAAGAAATCGATGCTGACTTTTTGATTATTTTAACGGCAGTGGAAAAAGTATCGATTCACTATGGGACTCCAAAACAGATCGATTTATCAGAAATTACAGTAGAGCAGGCAAAAGAATATATCAAGGAAGGATATTTTGAGGAAGGCTCTATGCTCCCGAAAATGAGAGCCGCCATCTCCTTCGCTTCTTCCGGCAAGAAAAGAGCAGCTCTTATTACTTTGCTTGATAAAGCAAGAGAGGGAATTCGGGGAAAAACCGGTACCAGAATATATTAGACCTTAATTCCCAGTTGTTTTTTTATGATATATCACTCTGTGATTATGCTGACTGCGAAGGGGAATGATAAGATAACAAAGAAAAATCCCGTTGTTCCGGAAAACAGGCCGATCAAAGCCCAAAAAATGAGCAATGACCGGCTTTTCTTTTTCAGTTGTCCCTACTGTCTAAGATCCATCTTTTTCACTGCGTCCATTACTTTCCGCACTTCGTCCGGAAGTGAGGCAGTGTCTTTTACTAATTCATGCTGATATCTTACGATGTATCCGTCTTTCTGAATCACAAATCCGTCCCTGTCGCTTTCTGACATGGTCTGCTCGTCCGGGAAGAGAATAAATTTGTCTTTGTATGGTTCGTATCCAAATGGGCACATACTTGCACAGTTTCCGCAGTCGTTGCATGGGCCGTCTAAGTGAATTGCTTTTCTCTCCAGACCAGATATAATGTAGTTTGCCCGGTTTGGACAGACATCGACACAAAGGTTACATTTTCCGCAGGCAAATGGTTGTGGTACTCCTGTGATGATTTTTTGTTCCCGACGTTTTAAGGACTCATCATCGACAGAAAGCTCTGCCAGATTATTGATATAACAAGTGTCTATAGTATAGAAATCCGGTTTCAGATTCGCAACTTTTTCCATCATCTTTGAGAGATTTTTATAACCGCCTTTTTTTAACAGTACCGTTGCCGCGGTAATTGGATAGATTCCCGTGGAGAAGATATGTTCCACGTTGTTTTCATCTGCTCCGCCGGAGTAGGAGATCGGAAGTCTTCCCTCAAATGCTTCCTCCAGGATAGCTGCGGTATGGATACTGAGTGGGTACAAAGCTTTGCCGGACATGTACATGTCGCTGCCTTCCAATTCTCCGTTTACGATGTGTACAGGGAATGTATTGGTCAGCTTCACGCCAAACTGCAGATTTTGTTCTTCACCGAGAGCCAAAAGCTTTGTGAGCATTGGAATGGCCTCGTCAAGCTTCATATCATGTTCAAAATGTTCCCGTCCAAAAGAAAGATCTTCATAGCCAAGGCCGTCCAGAAGAGCGCGGGTCTTTTCGTATCCGATTAGCGTAGGATTGCATTTAATGTAAGTATGAAGAAGTTTCTTTGTCAGCATGTATTCCCCGATTGCCTGGATCTGAGACGGCGGGCATCCGTGCATGGTAGATACTGTAATATTATTGCTGACCTGCGGAGAAATCTGATCGATATATTCTTCATCCACCACGGTAAACGGAATGGTTTTAGCTTCCCTGATACATTGTTTCCAGATTTCTGAGGAAGAGGCATCCTTCATCGTTTCAATAAATTCATCCACAGAAGGACTCTGAATTCCTTCCAGATCATATCCCACTGACATATTAAATATAAAACGGTCCGGGTCGCCAAGATCGTATTCTCTAGCGAGGAGCTTTAGTGCAATCCATGCTTTAATGTATTCTTCCGCCGCCTGTTTCGGACTCAATTCCGTAGACCATTCTGTGTTGTATCCTTCATCACGGATATAAATGCAGGGACGTTTGATGCCCAGTTGTTCTCCCCATAAAACCTGAACAGTCTTTAACTCAAAGAAACGTCCGCCGGCACCATAACCGGCAATGATATTTTGTGCAAGCTGCGTGTGAGGACCGGCGGCAGGGCCGATGGGGGTCTCCATGATTTTTCCAAAGATAGGAACCCAGTTGCGTATTTTGAGGATTGGAGCCACTGGGACACCGAATAAAGTTTGTTTTGTCTGGTAGTCGCACATTGCCTGATCCATCAGATCAAGAAAAGCAATCTGTTTCATAATATCGCCCATGAGAACCTCCTTAACTCTTTTTTTCAAAGGAAAGTGCATTTTTCGGACAACGGCTGATGCAGGCACCACAATGGAGACAAAGATCAGGATTGATTGCCCAGAATTTTATTTTTCGGTCGGTAAGAATCGCCTCCGCCGGACAATTTCGGCTACAAAGTCCGCAGTGGATACAATTTTCCTGATCTATAGCAATCTCACCGCAGGCAGGAACCAGTTCATTTGCCGGAATGAAAGATTCTTTGTCATAAAGTTTGTGATACGGCGTATTTTCTAATGGGAGAGAAGTACGCAGTGTTTTATCAAGCTGATAATAAGCTCCGGCTATGGCAGGGGCAGTCGGAATCGAGGTAATTTCTCCACAGCCCACTGCGCCAAAAGCAAGTTTATCTTTATTTTTTTCTATAATGATCGGATGAATCTTCGGTGTCTCGTGAGCCCGGAACATCCTTAAAGAACCATATTTAGCGGCAGGAACTCCCTTTAATAATGGAAACTGTTCTCTTAAAGCATAACCTGCGCCCATCACTGCGCCGCCCTCAATCTGCCCTTCCACATTGAGAGGATTGATCGCTCTGCCCACATCATGGGCTGCATAAATATCGGTCACCATTTTTGTTTCCGGATCCACGATGGCCAGCTGGGTGGCATAACCATATCCCACATGGGATACCGGATTTTTCTTATTCACTCCCATTTTATCGGTGCGTGCCAGATAGGTTCCCAGATACTTTTTCCCATTAAGCTCTTCCAAACTGTAATGCTGCAGATCCCGGGCAAGGACTTCACAGGCTCTTCGCAGCGCTTCCCCTGTGACAAGCGTTTGCCTGGATCCCGATGTAACTCCGGAATCCGGAGAGTAGATCGTCTCCGCAGGAACATAGCAAATTTGATCTGCCGAAAGCCCGGTGCATTCTATAGTCATCATTGTAAGTACCGTGCCAAGTCCCTGACCGATGCAGCTTGCACCGGACCGTATATAAACCTTTCCATCCTCGACTGTGAGTTTCACACGTCCCCAGTCGGCAAGACCGACACCGGTACCGGCATTTTTCATACAGCAGGCAATACCCACATGCCCTTCGTTTTGCTCATAAATATCTTTTACTGCCAGTAAAGTTTCTTCTAAAGCAGTTCCCGGAAAGGCCATCTGGTTATTTGGCAGGATTTGTCCCGGATGAATTGCATTCCGGTACCTAATTTCCCAGGGAGAGATTCCTACCATTTCTGCCAGAACATTTAAATTGGATTCGGAGGCAAAGCAGGTTTGTGTTACACCGAATCCGCGGAAAGCTCCGGCAGGAGGATTGTTCGTATAAACAGCAATCCCAAGGATATCGATATTCTGAAAATTATAAGGTCCGGCAGCATGGGTACAGGCACGCTGAAGCACCGGACCGCCAAGGGAAGCATAAGCCCCTGTATCAGAAATGACCCTGGCTTTCAGACCGAGTATGATTCCGTTTTCATCGCAGGCAGTGGACATATCAATTTCCATAGCATGACGTTTTGGATGGACACGCAAAGATTCCGTTCTTGATAATTTTACTTTGACCGGTCTTTTTGTATGGTAAGCGAGAATGCAGGCAAAATGCTGCACGGTCATATCCTCTTTGCCACCAAAACCACCGCCGACCAGCATATTGATAACATGCATTTTATTCTTAGATACGCCCATAATATGAGAACATTCCGCCTGAGTGGCATATACACCCTGATCGGTTGAGTATAATGTAAATTCACCGGTTTCTTCATTATATTCTGCAACAGCACATTCCGGCTCCAAAAAGGCATGTTCCGTCCACGGCGTGGAATAATGCCTGGTCACCACATGGGCTGCTTTAGAAAACGCCTGTTTTACATCGCCTAAAACAAGATGCTGTTTATTTAATATGTTAGACTCTGCGTCAGAGTGTACTATCACTGCATCTTCTTTCAGGGCATCGGAAGGAGAGAAGACTGCCGGGAGTTCTTTCGCCTGTATTTTTACTAATTTTTTTGCTTTCTCCAGTGTTTCCTGATCTTTGGCAGCAATAAGACAGACGGCATCACCGATGGTGTGATTAATCTCTCCGACATCAATAAGAACCGGCCAGTCGTTGATAATATGTCCGGTAAACCTTTCTCCCGGGATGTCTTTTGCAAAATAAATTCCGTAAACACCTTCTAGCTGCTCTGCTTTTGCGGTATCTAAAGAAAGAATCTGGCAGCGGGCATAAGGAACACGGACAGCTCCGCCATAAATCATGTCCGGAAGATAGAGATCATCAGGATAAAGACCGGTACCCAGAACTTTTTCCCGGGCATCAATTCTAACAGAAGGGCTTCCAATCTTATCGCAGGAAGTTTTCGGAACAGAAGCGTCCTCCAAAAACATTTTCGCTGCAAGACGAATTGCTTTTATAATTTTGGCATATCCGGTACATCGGCAGTAATTATTTTTTATGGCTTCCCTGATCTGTTCCTCTGTAGGGTCCGGATGATTTGCGATGAGCGCCCTTGCGCAAAGAATCATTCCCGGGATGCAGAAACCACACTGCACTGCCCCCACAGAGCCAAAAGCATAGGAAAATACATCCTGTTCCCTCTCGGAAAATCCTTCTACGGTGACAATTTCATCCCCGGTAAAGTCAGAAAGATTATGGGTACAGGCGCGAACTGGTTCGCCATTTTTTAAAATGGTGCAGGCGCCGCAAGCTCCTTCACTGCAGCCGTCTTTTACGGAAGTAAGTTTCAGATCATCTCTTAAAAATCGAAGCAATGTTTTATCTTGATCTGTTGTATAGTAGTTTCCGTTTATTTTTACTTGAAACATGGAAATCCCTCCTTCCGTCAGGTCGAATTTTTGTCTGCTTACTTTGGACCTCCGATTTTCTGAAATGCTTCCAGTAAAAGATCCATCTCCGGCTCAATGGCGATTGGTTCCCCTGCCGCTGCAATGGCATTTGCAGTATCCTTTAAACCATTGCCGGTCACAATGCTGGCAACAGTGGCATCCGGAGAAATCAGCCTACTTTCAACGGCTTTTTTTACTCCGGCTGTGCCGGTCACACCTGCAGGCTCTCCAAACACACCGCAGGTACTTCCCAAAAGTCTCATTGCAGCGAGTATTTCTTCATCAGAAACGTTGACACAGATTCCTTTGGATTCACGAACTGCATTCAGCGCTTTGTCCGGATTTCTCGGTACACCCACCGCAATAGAGTCCGCAATTGTATTTTCCTCCATCGGAGTCCATGGTTTGTTTTCTAGTATCGCCCGGTTAAGCGGGCAGCATCCTGTTGCCTGGGTAGAAATCAGTTTCGGCAGTTTGTCAATAAATCCTGCTTCATAAAGATCTTTTAAACCTTTCCAGACACCGGAGATCGTACAGCCATCTCCAACAGAGATTGCCACATAATCCGGCATCTGCCAGTGAAGCTGTTCTGCCAGTTCCAAGGCAACGGTTTTTTTGCCTTCCATGAGATACGGATTGATTGCTGCGTTTCGATTATACCATCCCCATCGATCAATCGCCTCTGCGGATAAACGGAAGGTGTCTTCATAAGAGCCCCTGACCGAAATGACATTTGCTCCAAAAATCATTAACTGAGATACTTTTCCCTTTGGAGCTCTGGAAGGAACAAAAATATAAGTTTTAAATCCGGCAGCCGCAGCATTTCCGGCAAGGGAGGAGGCGGCATTTCCGGTGGAAGAGCAGGCGATAGTGTCAGCGCCTGCTTCTTCAGCTTTTACCACCGCCATAGCAGAAGCACGATCTTTTAAGCTGGCGGTCGGATTGATCCCGTCATCTTTTACATAGAGTTTCCGGATTCCGAGGAAATCGGCAAGATTCTGGCAGTCGTAAAGAGGAGACCAACCCACGCAAAGCTTTGGCCTTTTCGAGGTCCCCTCCACAGGTAAAAACGCCCTATACCGCCACATAGAACGATCTTTGCAGTCCTCAACATCCTGTCTGGTCACATGGGAAGCAATCCATTTATAGTCATATTTTATATCAAGTATTCCGCCACATTTCGGACAGGTGGTAATATCTGCACTGGCAGGAATTTCATGTCCACACTTGATACAAACGGCAGAAATAACATTTTTCATCATAGTGATATCCTCAAATTATATTTTGTGAAATTTTGTTTTTGCACGAATTAATTACAGGTTTTTAAGAAGGCCGGTTCTTTCATTGAACTCGTTGATCAATGCATCGATATCATCTGCCTGCTTTTGCACAGCCCCCCACGTACCATCAAAATCATACCATTGTGCGTTAAGTTCTTCCACAGTTCTTCCCTGCTGTTCCACCCAGGTATAGTATTTAAGGTTATGTACGCGGTGACGGTCTTTGTAACTCAATTCAAGCATGTTATCATCTTTAATGTCCTGAATGTGACGGGCATAATCCACTGCAGCCATAACAGGAGTATATTCTCCGGTTTCTTCCTGAAGCTCTTTAATACGGGAGCCGTACATCTCAGCGGAGTCGGTCATAACGGTTGCAATCACATCATTCTCCGTCATCTCATAGTATTTTGCCATTTTAATTGCACAAAGCATATTTGCGATACCGGAAATTCCGAAAAGACCAAGCTGTTCTACGAGGGCGGGATCCACACCGCATTCCTTAATCAGATATTCACGTCCCAAAGGTTCGTTAAAGAAACGAAGCAGTCTCTGGCTGTCTTCATCGTCGATATCAATGATCATGTCGGTATTCTTTACGTTGTGAATCCATGGTACATGTTTGTCACCGATACCTTCAATACGATGACCGCCAAATCCATTGTCAAGAAGAGTAGAACATTGAAGGGCTTCACCTACACCAAGTTTTGCAGTAGGATAAAGCTGTTTTAATTTATCTCCTGAAGCCATGGTTCCGGCAGAACCTGAACAGAACACTGCTCCGGCAAAATGATCACCTTCTTCTTTCATTTCCTCAAATGCGTCAGCAATGGCATTTCCGGTAACATTGTAGTGCCATAAATAGTTGCCCATCTCTTCAAACTGATTAAAGATCATGCAGTCGTCACGAGTAGTGCGCAGTTCCCATGTCTTATCAAAAATTTCTTTTACATTTGACTCGCATCCCGGTGTTGCAATAACTTCACCTGCAATGGAATAAAGCCATTCAAACCTTTCCTTGCTCATTTCTGCCGGAAGGATCGCAACGGACTGGCAGGCAAGGAGTTTAGAGTTAAATGCACCGCCGCGGCAGTAATTTCCGGTGGATGGCCATACAGCCTTGTGATAAGAGGCATCAAATTGTCCGGTCAGCAATCTCGGGGCAAGGCATCCAAAAGAAGCGCCAACTTTATGACATCCGGTTGGAAACCATTTTCCAACCATACAAATGATTTTTGCCGGAACTCCGGTAAGCTCGGAAGGAAGAACAATATAATTTGAGCCATGATAAAGTCCACCGCTTTCTTTTTGCTCATTCTTCCAGGTAATACGGAATAAGTTCAGAGGGTTAACATCCCAAAGACCGACAGACTTCAATTTCTCTTTGATCACATCCGGGATGAGATCCGGATTTTTCATCTGTGCAATAGTTGGGATGATAATATTATTTTCTTTTGCTTTCTCAATATTACGGGCAAGAGCCTCCTCATTACGGGTTAAATCAATCATCTTCATTGTACCTCCATATATCTTTTTCATAATTAATTTATTCTAAAACAACCTGTTTCTATTTTAACATGGGTGTGTGAGAGATACAATGAAGAAAACAATTATTTTTAGGGCGAAAAAATTTTTTTAATAAAGCTTGTAATAGAAACATTAGAAGGATTTTTAAAGGAGAGTATTGAACAAGGATTTTTCCCGGTGTATATATTGTCCGGTTTTTTCTTTGATGCATTCTCCGTTCTGGGCTACCAGCTCACCTCTTAGAAATACTTTGTCAATGGAGCAGGAGAGAGGGGTTCCTTCTAATGGTTCATAATCTGCTTTACTTTGATGATCTTTCGCTTTGATCACAGAAGTTTTCAAAGGATTTAAAACAACGATATCTGCGTCGGAACCTTCTTTTAGGATCCCCTTTTTCGGATAGACCCCAAATAATCTGGCAGGATTCTCACTTAATAATCGGCACATGTCTTCCCGGGTAATTTTTCCTTCTTTTACACCAAAGGTATAAAGCAGGCTTCCCCTTGTTTCAACGCCGGGCAGTCCTCCGGGAATTTTTCGAAAATCATCTTTTCCCAGCTTTTTTTGCCGAGAGGTGAAAGAACAGTGGTCTGTGGAAATGAGCTGAATTTCTCCATCTTTTAATGCCTTCCACAAAGCGTCCTGATCCTCTCGTTTTCGAAGAGGCGGCGCACAAATATAAAGATCCCCGTCCAGACGGGATAAATAAGTATCATCCAGCAACAGATATTGCGGACAGGTTTCGACAATGACGGTCTGCCCCCGTTTCCTTGCGCGGCGGATTTCCTCCAGCGCTTCTTTGCAGGTAAGATGTACCACCCACACCGGGGCATCAGCCACCTCGGCAATGCGCAAAAGCCTGGCAACGGCTTCCGCTTCCAGGCAAGCCGGACGGCTTAAAGCGTGAGAGTGAGGTCCCTGATCCGACTTTTGATATTCTTCTTCCTGCAATGATTTTATGACTTCATTATGTTCACAGTGCACACCGGCAATACCGCCGTATTTTCTCAGTTCCTTGATTACTTCATAAACAGCCCTGTCGCCGATCATCATATTATCATAGGTAAGATAAAGTTTGAAAGTGCTGATTCCTGCGTCAAACATCGCAGGAATTTCATCTTTTACAGACTTCTTCCAATCCGTAATAGACATATGAAAACTATAATCACAGGAACATTTTTCATCTGCTTTTTTATGCCAGTTTGCGAGCCCCTGTTTTAATGTTTCTCCCTTATATTGGGTACCGAAATCCACAACAAGTGTGGTTCCTCCGGCAATAGCTGCTTTGGTTCCGCTTTCAAAATCATCGGCTGTGACCGTCCCCGCCACCTCCAGATCAAAATGTGTGTGACCGTCGATAAATCCGGGAAATAAAAGACAGCCTGTCACATCGAGCACCTCTGCATCCTTCTCGTAAAGAGAAGGACCAATTTTTGCAATAACTTCTCCGTCGATCAGCAAATCCTGTATTGATGATCCGGCAGCAGTAACGACTGTTCCACCCTTTAATATTTTTTTCATAAAATCAAGCTCCTTATTTGTTGTATTATTCAGAAAAACCGGCATGACTTTCTGACATGCCGGTTTCTCCAGAAATATTTAGTTTCTCCTGTTATTTTATATCGGGATCCTTCGGAATAATGATGTTGAGGATAATGGCTGCAAAAGCTGCTGGTACAATTCCGGAACCGCCGAAAATAAGCTGAACATAATATGGAAGGCTTCCTGTTGCACCGGAGGTCGAACCAAGTCCGTATCCAAGACCAAGGGCAACGGAAATGATTGTAATTTCACGGGCGCCAATTGGATTTTTGGTCACTAACTGGATACCGGATACCAGAATGGAAGCAAACATCATTACGGCAGCACCTCCAAGTACAGACTGCGGCATAATGGATACGCATGCTGCAAGCTTCGGACAAAGACCGCAGAGGATCAGGAAGATGGCGCCGATGGAGAGGGCCATGCGGTTGACCACTTTTGTCATGGTGACAAGACCTACATTCTGTGAAAATGACGTATTTGGCAATACACCAAAAAGAGCGGCAAAAGAAGATCCCAGACCATCACAAATTACGCTTCCGGATAATTCTTTGTCGGTTGCTTCACGATTCATACCACCTTCGATACATCCAGATACATCACCTACTGTTTCTACAGCGGTAACAATGAACATGATACAGATTGGGATAATTGCCTTTGCTTCAAATACAAGATGAATCTCTTTTAATGCGCCAAATCCGATGAAACTTGGCAAAGAGAACCAGGCTGCATCTTTAATTTGTTGGAAATTTACAACCCAGGAGTATGTAATGGTTTCCTGAACACCTTCCGCATTTGTAATGACGCCGGTATTTGGTAAAACCAAAGTCATAATAATTGCAACAATGTAACCAACGATGATTCCAATTAAGATAGAAGAGGAACTCACCATGCTTTTTGGATTGGTGAAATGTTTTAATATAAGAATTGTAATTAAAACCACCATTCCAAGGAAAAGGTTGGAAAGAGAACCATAATCCATCGTTCCACTTCCTCCGCAAAGATAATTGATTCCAACGCTAAGAAGAGAAAGACCAATGGACATTACCACACATCCTGTGACAACAGGAGGGAAAAAACGACGGAGCGGTTTTAAACAAAATCCAAGCACTCCTTCAAACAGACCACCGATTAAAGAAGCTCCAAGGATCGCACCGTAGGAAAGAACACCTGCGCCCATAGTAGCCACAACACTTTGGAACACACCAAGGAAACCGGATGAAGTTCCCATGATGATCGGTACCTTACCACCGCAAGGTCCAATGGAAAAAAGCTGTACAAGAGTTACAAGTCCTGCAATGGTCATAGCATTTTGAAGCAGGGCGGTACGAAGATCACCATATCCGGCATCAAAAGTCAGTCCGCTTGCTCCCATGATAATTAAAATCGGAGTGAGGTTGCCGACAAACATTGCCATGACATGCTGAAGTCCCAGAGGAATCGCTTGTTTCAAAGGCAAAGTTCCTTCGAAGGTGTTAGGACTGCCCTGAACTTTTGTTTTCTCATTCTGGTTTTTCATAAATTTTTCTCCTTTTTCATGCAATAAGGTTTTCTGGTTAATAAGTTTCTTTATCATAAACAAACGTTACAGATTAAATTTAAATCCTAAGATGTAACATTTGTCTGTGAATATGATTATTTCCCCTGATTGATTCGTTTCCATAGGGCGGCAGCGCTTTGTCTGGCATCTGCAAGTTCTTTTTCCTCATCAATACCGGTTAAAATCCGATCCTTCATTAAAACTTTTCCGGAAGAGATAGTGGTGACAATACTTTTTCCGTTGATACCAAAGAGAAGATGACTGTTTATATTAGAGGCGTCCATCGGGGTGATCGGCTGGTAATCCGCAATGATCACATCGGCGCTGGATCCTTCTTCAATAACACCGAGTTTTTTCTTAAAATACCGATTTGCCATAAGGGCATTTTGCCGAAAGAGCATATCCGGCACTTCACTCCAGGCAGCCTGACTGTCACAAAGATGATGTTTATGTAAAATATTCGCCACTTTATAAGATTCCATCATATCATGAGTGTAACCATCGGTTCCAAGACCTGTCAATATCCCATGATGATAAATGTCCATAGTAGGAGGGCAGCCACAGGCATTTCCCATATTGGATTCCGGATTATGGACTACCATAGTATCAGTTTCTTTTAATAATTCCATTTCATGCTGATTGATATAAATGCAGTGTGCTGTCATGGTTTTTTCTCCAAGCATATCAAAATCCATCAGCCGGTCAATAATCCGACGGTGATGCTTATGGAGACAATCATGAAGGTCCTCAATTCCTTCTGCAACATGAATATGATAACCCACATCATCCGGTTTTAGAGAAGCACACTCATATAACGTACGATCTGAAAGAGTAAAACTTGCATGCATTCCGATCATTGCCGCAATAAGGTCGTCAGTTTGTTCTTTTATATGTTTTATGAAATCAAAATTTTCCCTGATCGAAGCCTTTCTTTTTTCTTCTCCGTCACGGTCAGAGATTTCATAACATAAACAAGAGCGAACTCCGGTTTTTCTGGCGGCACGCTCAATTTCTGAGAGACTTCCTTCAATCTGTCCAAAGCTGGCGTGGTGATCAAAAATTGTGGTCACGCCATTTTTGATACAGTCAATGTAAGTAACCATGGCACTGTGATATGTACTGTCAAAATCCAGATTTCGGTCAATGGTCCACCACATTCCGTCTAATATATCCAGAAATCCTTTCGGGTCATAACCCCTGAGACTAAGACCACGGGCAAAAGCACTGTAAATGTGTTCATGCATATTAATAAAGGCCGGCATAATAAGACCGCCATGAGCATCAATATATTCATAATCCGATTCATTCCATTGGCTTTTCATCTCTGATTCCTTACCATAGGCAACAATGGAATCCTGATCGATAATCACCGCACCGTGTAAAAGCAAAGGATCTTTGGAATTACGCGTAATGAGAGTTCCGTTTCCGATAAAAAGCATGTTTAAACCTCCATAACATTGTATCAATGTAATTTGTAATCTAAATAAAATAATATTATATTAATGATATCATAAAATAAAGAACAATGTCTATAAAACTTAAAGAGAAAGAAAAATAATTATTTAATTTGATGCAGACCGGAATAAAATTAAGTTTTTTGGATAATGTGGTAAATTATATATATTACTCTGCGTTAAACTTGAGTTTTGCGAATAGTTTAGTATCAGTCTCCTTTTTATAGATGCGATCAACCAGAATATTTTGTCAGGAATAGACTCCCTTTTGAAAACTACAATTGACTTTATTTATATATTGACTTTATTTGTTTTTATTTATTATAATAGAAACCAGTTATAAGAAAAAGTTATAATAGGCAAAGAAATGCTTACGATATAAGGAGAGAATATTGTTATGGACAGATTAATCAATCAATTTAGAAGTGATCTGGGTAGATTTCGCAGAGTTTCTGCCCAGTTCTATAACAAAGAAATCAGTATGAAGGAATACAAAGGATTTTCTGGCGGATTTGGAAGTTATGCTCAAAGAGGCGGCGAATATGGTATGCTCCGTCTGCGTTTGCCGGGAGGGCGTCTCACAAAGGAAAAACTTAAGTTCGTTTCTCAGATGATCCAGGATTACGATATAAAAACCGCCCATTTCACCACCTGCCAAACCATTCAGCTCCATAATCTGAAACCAGAGGTCATTTGCGATATTATGGAAAAGGCGCTGGACGTTGGGATTATTACCATGGGCGGCGGTGGAGATTTCCCGAGAAATGCAATGGTCTCTCCTCTTTCCGGGGTAGAACGGGGAGAATATTTTGATGTTTTGCCTTATGCAGAGGTTGTATACGATTATCTTCTTACTTGCATAAAAACTGTAAAACTTCCGCGAAAACTTAAAGTTGGTTTTTCCAATTCACCAAAAAATGTCACCCATGCTACCTTCCGCGATCTTGGCTTTGTTGCCAGAAAAGACGGGCATTTTGATGTATACAGCGCAGGCGGTCTCGGAAATAACCCTAAAATGGGCGTTTTAATCATGGAAGACATTTCGCCGATAGAACTGATTTATTATGTCAGAGCAATGATCGAAACTTTTACAACCTATGGGAACTATGAACAAAGGGGAAAGGCCCGCACCCGTTATATGCAGGATACTCTTGGTGTTGACGGATATCGCAAAGCCTTTCTTGAAAAACTTGATCTGGTAAAACGGCAGAATCATCCGGAATTTGCATTCTATTTAAATCGTTTGGAAGAAATCTATCAAAACCAGATTGTCTCCCAGGAAGAGACGGATTGTTTTGCTAAGGATAATAAGGCAAACGCAAGGCTCATTCCACAAAAACAGGAAGGTCTTTACTCTGTGGTATACCATGCGATCGGTGGGCTGCCTCCTGTAGAAAAATTTTCTGCGATTTATGAAGCAATAAAGGATATGGAGAAGGCTGAGGTTCGAATCGCACCGGATGAAACAATCTATATTATTAATGTGCCGGAAAATCAATGTGAGAACCTCTTAAAAATCACCGTTGACAGCGCAGCCAACTTATTGGAGACTTCCGTTTCCTGCATCGGCAATACAATTTGTCAGGTCGGTCTTCGCAATTCACAGGGACTTTTACGCAGCATTCTTGGCGCAGTCAAGGAACATCATTTTGCAGATGGAGTGCTGCCAAGGATTCATATTTCCGGCTGTCCTTCTTCCTGCGGAACTCATCAGATCGGAACGCTCGGCTTCCACGGCAGTTCCAAGCGCATTGACGGCAAAACAGAATCCGGCTTTACCTTCCATGTCAACGGATGTGAAACGGAAGGACAGGAACGATTTGGCGAGCAGTGGGGATTCATGAAAGAAAAGGAAATTCCGGAATTTTTTGTGGAACTGGGAAAAACGATTACCGCCCAGGACACTACCTTCCAGGAATGGTTTGAGAAAAATCCGGAAGAATTAAGATCCATCGCCAAACAGTATTTATATTAAAGGAAGTATAATCCCATTTATTGCGGCAAAATCCGCACATTGCTACAGCGACATTACTGCAGCAAGAAAAAATATAGTATAAGGACAGCATTATGAATCATCAGATTGAAATACTCAAACAGGCAGGGGAATATATAGGGACAGCGGCCGGCCATACCATTGGTATGGTCATAGCCAACCCGGATCCCACGATCCGAACACTATTAAATATTCCGAACCAATACTCTTCCATCGCGATTCTTACCTCTCGCATCGGCGCAGCTGCGCAGGCCATTGCCATCGACGACGCTGTAAAATCAGCGCCGGCGGATTTGCTGCGCTTTGAACTTCCAAGAGACACGGAAGGCTACAGCGGACATGGTAATTTATTTGTGCTGGGTACGCAGGATGTATCCGATGCAAGACGCGTTGTGGAATTGGCGCTTACAGGAATTGATGAACGTGCCGAAAAGATTCATATCAATGAAGTCGGTCATATGGAGATGCACTATACCGCTCATGCGGGAGAAGTGCTCCATCAGATTTTTAACACTCCCCTTCATAGAGCATTCGGCTTTATTTGCGCCGGGCCTGCCGGGATCAGCTTGGTTGCCATGGATAAAGCAGTCAAAGAGTCGCCGGTAGAAATTGTATGGCATGGCACGCCATCCTACCATTTATCCATGACCAATGAAGTTATTATCGGAATCACCGGAGATTACAGCGTTGTTAAAAAAGCGGTGGATACGGCTTATCATATAGCCAGTGAACTTATAGAAGTTTATGGCTCAAAACCAGAGTCCATTTTGCATTTTAAAGGAAATCATCAAAAATAGATAAAAGTATCTGAATCGATATCTTTAATGGTGTCATTTCAGATACTTTTTTATCACCATTTTGCTATTTAGGCAAATAACAAAAATTGTCTAAGTTTTTTGACTTATATACATATTTGAGTTAATAAAAACAAACAATACACGTTTTTATGGATCATTGCGCATTCTGCATGAAGAAGTTTCTATAACAATAGAAAAACAAAAAAATCCACAGCAAACACGTATACTCTTTAAAATGTTTACTGTGGATTTAGCTGTTTTCTATGTTATTTTCATGCCCGATATTTATCTTTATACCCGATATTTATCGCCCGATGAGAAGCTATGCCGGATTACACTTGGTACATCCGCCGCATCTGCTTTTTGACTGCGCATACTCTGCGGCCAGTTTATGGTATGCCTTTTCATTTTCTCTTTGCATGATCTGGGTGGTTGCAGTATACATCAGCATATTTACCGCAAAATCCTTCTTTCGGTCTGAAAGAACAAATTCGCTGGTGCGCAGTTTTTGATCTTCCTCTCTCACTTTACAGTAAAAATATCCTTTCCCTTCCTGGGAAACGCCGATGATTGCAAGTTCCATATCAAGCTGAGGGATATAGCCGCATAAAAAAACGGTTGCCTCTCCAATCAAACTTTCATCGATATATTGAAGAAAGGAAAAATCTTCCATTTCCTCTTCGTATTCCATCCAGGCGGCGTCCCTTTGTATTGTGGAATAAGTAAGTTCTGCAAAAAATTCTTCTGCTAAATGACTCATGGTACTTCCTCTCCTATTTTTATTTCTTTGAAACCTTATATTTCTTTGGAAACATTCAAATAATCTGCAAGAATATTCACGGCGTCACGGATGCAATCCGGGCAGCTTCTTAAAACTTTGCCCGTCTCGATCCCTTTTAACTCTTTACAGATCGTGGATCCATTCTGGCTGCGGAATTTTCCGGCAACTTCTTTGCACTTTTTATAAGTGGCTCCTTTGGAATCCGGATGCTCCAGATTGCCTGTGCTTGAAAGAAGCCCAAGCACTAATGTTGCGCCGGAAACAGCGCCGCAGGTGCCCTGCATATCTCCGCCGCCTGCTCCAAGTCCTTCTGATATTTTAAATAAATCTTGTGCAGATAAATCCGTAAGATCACTAAAAGCGCAGGCAACTGCCTGGGCACAATTATATCCTTTGTTGTGTAACTGATCTGCATAATCTGCTCTGTTCATTGTATTTCTCCTTTTTTATAGAATGTGAGTATCGTTTCTTCTAACCTAGTGCGTAATCAGTATAGCATGAGAAGAAAAACCTTGCAATGTTTATGTCTTTCTTATAAAATATTTGTTATTCTTTGGTATTTACCTATTCAAAAAGCAAGCTTTTTTGTCGCTGCAAGACGGAAGGAAGGGAAGGATCAAACAGCATAGGAGGAAATTATGACATCAGATTTTAAAACACATCATGCCCTATTAAGAGAGGTGATTCAATATAATGCCGGCGATCCCAAAAGGATTCATCATTTCTTAATGGACTGTATTGTTTCACAATGCGCAACCCGGCGCGGCAAAAGTGTGCGAAAAGTAAAAGTGTGCTTCGTGATAGATTTATAAAATCGAGAGGGTGTTTGGAAGCACACTTTTATTTTATGGGATGATTTAAGGCAAATTCAGGATTCAACCTCATAGGTAAATCCGGCGTCGGTAATGGTTTTTATGGTATCTTCGATTCCCTGGCCGCCTGCGGTGAGATAGCCGGAGGCAAAAATGGAATCCACCACACGAAGGAGATTCTTTTCTTCTCCCTTAAAGTAAACCTCCCGCCCTGCGGCGCAGCGAAGATCTGCTTTCGGCACTAAAATTCTCGCAAGACACAGCACTTTCATACAGTAAGAGGTGGTAAGTCCGGAAATATCCTGATCTTCCAGTTTTGTTCCAGGAATAGGAAGAAGGAAGTTGATTGGAAGGGCTTCCGGCTGAATTTCACGAAGTGTAAAAAGCATATCCACCACATCTTCTTTGGATTCTCCCATGCCGATGATGCCGCCGCTGCATATTTCAAATCCGAGTTGTTTTAACATAGTTATATTCTCTATTCGCTGTTCAAAGGTATGCGTGGTGCAAATATTACGGTAATAGGCACGGCTGCTGTTTAAATTATGGTTAATACGGTCAAGCCCCGCATCTTTTAAGATCAGCGCCTGTTTTTTGGTCAAAAAACCAATGGAACAGCAAAGATGTTCGCAAGTCTCCTTCAATTTACGAATGCGTTTTGCCAGTTCTTCGATTTCTTCATCTGTGAATTGTATTCCGCTAAGACCGATACAATGTCTGGACAAATGATATTGTTTTACAAAATCGTTATCCTCATAGAGCTTCTCATCGGATACCCATCTATACTTGTCAATTTCCGCTTTGGAACGGCAAGACTGGGCACAATAAGCGCAATCCTGGGAGCAATTCCCGCTTCGGGCGTTGGTTAAAATATGGATACTGACACGATTACCTTTATACTTTCTGCGAAGCTTTTCTGCCCTTTTAATTAATTCATCCAGTTGTTCTTCCGGAGTATTTAAAATTTCCATCGCCTCTTCCCGGGAAATAGAAAGATTTTCCTTTGTTTCATTTTTAGAAACCATAATGACACCTCTTTATATCAAACTTTATATTTAGTACGAAATAAAGAAATATTATCATAGGGCAAAACAATTGTCAACCGCACAGAATAATTTAGTTTACAATCTTGTTTTCGTTTTATTCTGTCATGATCACGACATCCGAGATCTCAAGCTCTCCGTCTGCCACAAAGAATCCCAGATTTCTCTCCTTCCAGTTATACATTCGAAAACCGAAAGCAAGGTCGTCGTTTACATATAAGATTGCCATGGTATCTTCAATATATAGTGAAAGCTCGTACTCTTTTCCTGCTTCCATGACAAGGGGACGTTCCATTTCCGATTCGTAAGGGAACATCTGTCCGCCATTTTCGTACATACGAAGTCCGGATCTGAACTCAATTCTATTAAAGTCCGGCTCAAACATCAGATAATATCCAAAGTCAAAATTTTCATCGATCTGCAAGGCGACGCCAAATCTTGACGGATTTCCATGGTATTTGCATTTTGCCTTGATGCAGCATTGGGAAGGAATTTTATCGGAGATGGAAGCAGAATATCCGTCCTGAGAACTGCATTTTACAACGTGGTTTTTCTCTTCCCAAACTCCGGTAAGCCCCTTTATTTTGGCCTTTTTGCTTGTGTGAAAAGCATTTGCCAGACTGTCGGTCGGGCATACTCCCAAAGTCCCGTCCTCATGCTGGACGATCTTATGGACAACAACGCTGCCGCCCCAGTTCCAACTGCAATAATCTTTTCCAAAATCTTTTCCCGGGTCAAATCCTTTGATATTTTCCCCTTTTGTAGGATTCCAGCCGAATATGTAGCGATCTTTCCCGTCAAATCCTGTTTTTCCGGCATAAAATGCCCTTCCATCAAAGGTGTCTACCTTTGGTCTGATCCAAGGGCCTTTTGTGGAACGGCTCATTCTGTAATAGGTCCGCAGGCCGTCTGTATAATTGGAATATACCAGGTAATACCAGTCTCCCATTTTAAATAAATCCGGGCATTCGTTGGCGCCCTGGTTCATTCTTGGCGCATAAAGAGGTTTTCGGTATTCCCAGTGGGATAAGTCATCGGATACACACAATCCTACGCAGCCGCTTCGTTTTGTGGCTGCATTTTCATTGGCAGCGATCAGCATCCACCATTGCTGTTCTTCTTCGTTCCAAAAAACATGAGGGTCTCTCCAATCCGATTTCAGACGGTAAATTTCTCCGTCCGGACCGAATTTATCTTCCGGAATGTCTTTCCAATGGATCAGATCAGTACTCACTGCGTGTCTTGCCCACTGGAAAACCGGGTTTTTATCAAATTCAAAGGTGCAATAAAACATATGGTAGGTATCGCCGACTTTCACGATGGACCCGGTTCCGCCGTCAACATAGATCGGACTTTCTTCAAAGCTTAAATTGTCTTCAGTGATCAGACGATGCCAGCCGCATACGATTTGATCCTCCGGGGCGTCCGGATTCCAGTTTTTTAAATAATAATTTTCAAAGCGCTTTGTTTCTTCATTATAAAATGGAATGATATCCCCTGTTTTCGCGTGCTTTGGTGTGTAAAATAAATTCATGATGTTTCTCCTCCCTGCATTTTATTTCTCTTTGTGAATACGTATTCACAAATGTTTAAAAGTTAAGAACATTGGAAATTCAATGTCCTTAAAATTAATAAAATCATTGCCTAAAAAAATAATAAATTTAATGCTCTGAGCTTTCCCTTATGATCAATTCCGGCACCAGCTCAAAGTGCCGGACCTCATGACCTTTTTCGCCTTTTCCCTGTGTTAAAAGCCAATCCACCGCAATTTTACACATCTGGTTAATTGGCTGATTTACACTGGTGATCCGGAGTTGTCTGCTTAAAAAAGTATTGTCAAACCCTACCAGAGCCGCTTTTTCCGGAACCGGGATTCCGGCGCTCATCAATGTGTTTAAGATTACCAGAGCCTCCATATCATTTAAAGCAAATATCCCCGTCCGTTCCCCGGTTTCCTTTAAATACTCTGCCAAAAGACGGAGCATTTTATCATGATCCTTTTCCCAAAAAACAGACAGATCATTTTGGAGATCCACGCCATTTTCCCGCAGACATTTTTCAAAGCCGATAAACTTATAATCTTTTCTTTCACCGACGAACACATACTTTTTTATTCCAAGGGAAAGCAAATGCCTTGCCACCATATATCCTGCTTTTTCCAGGGAAATATAAACAGAGTCCATATCCTTTACATGATTAGTGATTATTATCTTAGGGATCGTCATTTCCCCAAAATAATCCGCAGACGTATCCTCCCCGTAAATAGGGGCAAAAAGAAGTCCATCCACACAGTATTGCTGAATCACCTGGAGGCATTTTCGCTCTTTTTTCTCATCATAATTTGAATTAAAAATTAAAACGCTGTATCCCCGATCTTCCGCCTCTTTTTCTATGGACTCGATCACTTCCGCAAAAAAAGGATTGGATATATTCGGCACCATCACGGCCAGCAGAAATGTTTTTTTAGCGCTTAGCCCTCTGGCCATCCGATTGGGATGATAATTATATTTTTTCACGCAATCCATTACCTTTTTTGCCACTTCCGGATTTACCGAGGTATTTCCATTTAACACCCTGGAAACTGTGGGCTGAGATACCCCCGCTAATTTGGCCAGTTCTGTCATTGTTATCATAAAGTCAATTCCTTAGTCAATTCTTTAAAATAATCTTATTATTAATCTATTGTCGTATTAGTTTTCATCAAAAACACTTTATTTTTATACATATTTTGTTTTTATATTCGTCTGTTTACTGTTAAATATTCGTTAGCAAATATGCCATGCTTGTCTGGAACAAATTTTTGTGAATACGTATTCATGACTTATCATTAATATATAATCTCACTGCCATCTTGTCAATATTTTTTAAAGAAATGATTTAAAATATAAAGGAGCCTTATGTGGAACCATAATTTTTGTGATATAATCTTAATGATATGATCTTAAGAAATAAACAAATCCACCGATTAAGATGTTAAATAAATTAGCATGAAAAATTCAGAAAGGAAATCGAGTATGAACAG
>CAZKQV010000020.1:31703-54462 GCA_964555015.1 uncultured Eubacterium sp.
AAGATGTTAAATAAATTAGCATGAAAAATTCAGAAAGGAAATCGAGTATGAACAGTGAAATAAAAGACGAGAGATTTTCTGTGGTTGACGAGGCGATCTATGATGCGTTTTTCTTGATTCTCAAAGAAAAAGAGCTGGAAAAAATCAACGTAGCCGACATAATTAAAAAAGCTGGAATTGTTCGAAGCACCTTCTATAACCATTACGAGAACATTCCAGACCTTATCACCGCCATTGAGGATAAAACCATTGAGGATATTTTTTCTCTCATGGAAACTTTTCATCCCAAAAATGACTATGATATGTGTAAGACATATTTTTTGACTATTTGTAATTATACCAAAAAAAATCTTTTTTTGGCCAACCTGCTTAAAAATCCTCAGGAAAGCACATTTTTTGAAAAAGCAATCACGATGCTTCATCGGTATGTATCTAAAGTAACCCACAATAACACTAGCTCCAACCATACAAAGGAAGAACTATCTTATGTGATCGCCTGCGCCATCGGCAGTTCCATCGGAGTGCTCCACAAATGGAGTTTAGAGAACTTTCAAACGCCCCAGGAAGTGATCGCAGATCTTTTGACCCACGTTTTTGTGGAAGGGATGCTTCCTTATATGTCCTAAAGAAAGCGATAAATCCGGCGCCCCAAAAGTCGTAAAATAACTTTCGGGGCGCCTTCTACAATGCGGCCACGCCTAGTTTTCTTCATCAATTAAGGCTTCCTGCCTTTTTATTTTTTTCGTGGCGCTTTTTATAAACGGATGTTTTCTCACAACCAATCCTGTGATCTGGCGGTAGGTCGGCTGTGTTTTATTATAATCATCTAAGAATTGCTGTAAACTTTTCTGGATGGTTTCCTGATCTAAATTCTTTGCCTGAACCACATCCTGATCCGGATAGATTCTTGCGGTCAGCCCGTTATTTTCTCCCGTCACGATCACTTCGCCCACCAGCAGGCCGAGCGCCAGCTTATTTTCAATCTCCTCCGGAGAAATATTTTCACCGTTGGAAAGGATGATAAGATTTTTCACACGTCCGTTGATGAACAAAAAGCCGTCTTCGTCCATGTATCCTTTATCTCCCGTGTGCAGCCAACCGTCTTTTAAGGTCTCGGCAGTCTCCTTTGGCATATTATAATAGCCCTTCATCACACTGCTGCCTTTTACCAGAATTTCTCCGTCCTCAAAAGTAATTTCAGCGTTACAAAGCGGTTTTCCGATGGATCCTGCTTTATGGACCTTCGGCGTATTATTGCTGATAACCGGCGAACATTCGGACATACCATATCCCTCCAGAACGCTCACTCCATATTCTGCAAATTTTTCAATATAATAAGGATCCAGATGGGCTCCTCCGGTGAAGATGATTTTAAGGTTCTTTCCAAATACCTTGGCCGCTAAAATATTTTTCGGAATGGAAGGATCGGCAGCGGCAAGCCGTTTATAAATGGTTTCAATCATTAACGGAACCATGAGCATGATATCCGGCTGGAAAATACTCATATTTCTCACCATGTGGAGCAGAGAGTCATTGATGCAGATCGTCGCTCCCAGAGAAAATCCTTTCATCCAATCCATAACCAGGCAAAAGGCATGATGGATCGGAAGTACGCTAAGAAGCGTGCTTCCCGGTTCTACGGTAAAATCCACCGCTTCCACGTTGGAAGCCAGATTTTGCTGTGTCAGCATGACTCCTTTACTTTTTCCCGTGGTACCCGATGTGAAAATAATCGTGGCAACATCGCCAGAGTCCGGTCTTTCGGCATCAGCCGCGCCGTCCTTAACCGCCTGTTTTAATTCTTCCAGAGAAGTCACCTTTCCGTCTTCTGATTCCGTTTTTACCGGTTCTTCCTGGAGCATCCAGATTTTTTTAAGCTTAGGACACCGACGCAAAATTTCTGTTAAAAGGTTCTGGCATTTTGGACTTAAGAAAAGTCCCTCTGCATCGGAACGGTCAAGAAGATCAACCAGGTCTTCCGCCGGAAGTCCTGCGTCCAACGGAACTGCTACTGCCCTTCCTGTAATAATTCCCAGATAACTCTCAATCCACTCTACAGAGCTTGTTCCGATCAATGCGATATGTTTTCCCTGGAAGCCTTCGGCTTCAAGTCCCTTTCTCACCGTCTTTACATTTTCTAAAAGTTCCTGGTAGCTTCTATCAAAAATTTCCTTTTTTTTGAGCCATTTTACTGCTTTAATGTCTGCATAGCTCTTTCCGCTTGTTTCAATAATATCTCTGATCAGCATTGTTTTACCTCCCTGGGACGCCTTACATTTCCTCCTGATATTTTTTCAGTAATGTAAGCGCTTCGCCGATTGTCAAAATTTTAAGGGCGTCTTCCTCATTTAATTCAATATCAAAAGTATCTTCCAATTCCCCTAAAAAGGACATAAAATCAAGGGAACTAAATCCCAGGTCTTCACGAAATCTCATTTCATCTGTCATATCCTCCGGCTTTATTTGGCAATACTGTGCTACAATTGTTTTAAATTCCATTTCCTGTGACATTCTTTTTTCCTCCATACTTCTGCTTTAAAAATTTTCTATTTCTTTTCATTCGGGCTTTTAAATTAAACCAGTCTCATGATCTCTCCAATGCTCATATCCGGTTCTGCGATTCCTTTAAAAAGGATCCGCATCATATAATAATATAATAACTCCATGTCATGCTCTTCCAACTGAACCGTCTGATAATGATAAGAGAAATTCATGCCTCCATCCGGAGTGTGGGATACGGTCAAATACATCTTTTTTGTGGCGGCGCCATTTGCAAACCATTTGGCGTGCTGCTCAATATTTACAAGGTGAGGATTGTCCATCTTCACCGGCATAGGCTGATAGGTAAGATAGCAGCTCTCATAAGTTGTGTTTTCCGGCGTTCCATAACGCTTTCTCATCTCTTCTTCAATGAGAGCAGGATCGTAATTGCTGTGCATATAAATTCTGTTTTGCACATTCTGGATCTCGTAGGCAGCCGACAAGAAATCGGTTTCCGGTGAAATCACCGTTCTGCAAGGGAACATGATCGTTCTGCTTCCACCCGAAGTCCATTCGTCATGAGTGGATCTTCTTGAAATAAAGTTTTCAATGGTGATATCTTCCTGCCCGTTGTTTACTTTGGATAAATAAGTCCGAATCCCCAACAGCAAAAGGTTTGTCATGGAAAGCTGGTGGTTCATACAAAAATCCATCAGATTCTTTGTTGGTTCCGGCTCCAGGTAGTAATCTTTGACATCCACAAAGAGTTGGTTAAGCTCGATATCTGCCGCTCTTAGATCCGGATTTCCGTGACGTTTTCTTGCCTCTTCCAAAACGGAAGGTCCCTGGATATCCGAATAAAGCGGCTCGCCCAAAGCATCTAACTGATCGTCCCAGAACTTTTTATCTTTTGCAAAACGCTTTTCATTATTGGCTCTTTTTAAATCCTTATCCAAAACCTTTTCAAAATCAGCAAGGTCTTCCGGATAATCCGATTGAAATCTGTAATGGGTATATAATTGCATCAGGTCATTTACCATCACAACAAGACCGCAAGAGTCGATCAGTCTGTGATCCATATGAATGAAAAATCCGTTGAATCCCTCCGGCAGTTTGACCATGGTCACATCGCAAAGGGGAATATTGTCACCGTCAAAAGTTTCATAAGCCCACTGCTGCATCAAATGATCCGCCTCGGTCAAAGTCATTCCAGATAAATCCTTTAAAGGAATATCTCTGGAATCCTTCTTTACAATATACTGTCTTACTTCTCCTTCTTCGTTTTCCTTTGTAAAACGTATTCTCATACAGCCGTATCGCTCAAATTCCAATTGAATGCATTTTTTGAGGAGACCAAAGTCCAGCTCGGATTTCAGAGAAGCTACGATGCTGACTCCGGATACCTGCTGTGTTTTATATTTTTTAATCCAATTATGGTGCATCTTTTGTGCTGCGGTTAAAGGATAATATTTTCTCATTTTTACCTCCTATTGCGGATTGTTATGTTCAAAAAACTAATAAATCGTTGAGATTCTCTTTTCAACTCATCACCTGAGAGAACTTATCACAATTTATTTTTAATTTCTACCCTATGAAAGATTTAACAAACAGTTTACCCAAAAATGACCGAGACTTACATCAAATCGTTCCTTTCCGGCTTTTTTCAGATTTTTATACTATTTTTATCGATTCGATGGTATAATATTCATGCAGTAATTAACCCTTGAATAAATATAAAAATGAAACCAGGAAAAAAATGTTAAGTAAAGACCGACGAAGAATTATATTAGATCTGCTTTACCAATCCGGTTCTGTGAAAGTCTCGGAATTAAGCGCAAAGTTTGACGTCCATGAAGAAACGATCCGAAGGGACATCAAGGCTTTGGCACTCAAATGGGACATCGAACCGGTGTATGGCGGAGCCGTGCTGAAAAATCCTTTGACTGCTCCCTCAGTTCAGGAAATCACCATGCATTCTAAAAGAACAGAACATTACGAAGAAAAGCAATTCCTTGCAAAGAAAGCTGCTGCTTTAATACAACCGGGAGAGACGATCGGGCTGAATAATGGCTCTACGGTGGAATATATCCTGGATTATATCGAGGATAAAAAGCCGCTCAATATTGTCACGCTCAATGTATACGTCGCCACAAAGGCGATGATGATGGATGGAATTGACGTTTTTATTCCATGTGGCAAATTAAGACCACGATCCGGATCCATCATCGGTTCCGACGCCGTAAAGTACATCCAGACCTTTACGCTGGACCGATGTTTCTGCGGAATTTCCGCCATTAATCTATCCCGTGGGATCTGTCATCCAAACTGCGAGGAAGTGGAAGGCAACAAGGCCATGGTGGAGATTTCCAAAAAAACATATATTGTTGCCGATTCCAGCAAGGTACAGCAGAGCGCTCCCTTTAAAATGTTTGATCTGTCCGACGCAGACGCATTTATTGTGGACGCACATTTTCCAAAAGAGTATCGTGAATATATGGAGCTTCATAACATAGAAGTCATATAATAGTCTTTCAAGATCATAGTCTTTCAAGATCATAAAAAATGCTCAGATCAACGTCCCCTTTTCCTAATCTTTCGCGGTTTTGCAAAAAGGTTCTGTGATCTGAGCTTAATCTTTTTTATCTTTTCTCTCTTTTTATTTTATTATTATCTTAAAACATCCGTAAAGTACACCAGTTTTTCAGAAGGATATCCATGTTCTTTCAATGCCTTATATGCAAAGGGATCGCAAACGACCAATCGTTTAAATGCCGTCTGGCTTATTGTTTCTAAGCTGTTTTGGTAAATGGTTTCTTCCATATCGTTTTGCATACCCGCGGTGTGGTATTCCGCACAAAGGGGAGGCGTCCAAATGCCCACCACATTTTTCCTTTTATCTCCCTCCACTTCCGGAAGAAATTCCGGGCAGCTTAAGATCGGCGTTTCCACAGTGTTGGAAAGCAGCTCATTTAACCTACGATCCATTCTCAAATACCTGGTAAAATAACTTCCTCCATAGAGATAGGCATTTTCCGTCTCAAGCCGGTCTGCCAGATCTAAAATAGAAAGAAACTCGATGTCTGTCTCCAGCCCAAGATAAGGCAGCAGTGATTTAAAGATATATTGGCTTTGTCCGTCGAGGGTGATCATTTTGTTAAGCCCTTCTTCTTCCCAGGCCGTCAATAAGTTTTTTATGACCATGATTCCCTCTTCAATCATACCGTTTGCCAGATAATCAAAACCGGTAAAGCAGGGGCCAAAGGAAGAAATCGTGATCCCTTTGTTTTTTAAAAAGCTTCCGATTTTTCCCCGGCTTTTTTTGGCATAGGCAAAGGTGGCCTCATCTAAAAGAAGTCCGGTGCGGCTATTTTTATCTATCGGAAGTTCCTCTTCCCACGCCTGGATATCTTCTTCTTTTTTCTCAAGATACCCTTTATTTTTTAGGATTCTTTCTTTTAACTGATCGGTCTCTTTCGTCCTTTGTCCTTTTTGATAAAACAATTCACGCCCAAGCATAATGATTAAAATATAACTGTTTGGGTCTTCTCCGAAGTTTTGCCATCTCTCTCCCTGTCCGGAAAGTATGGAGGCAAATACCGCATCAGCGCCGTATTCCGACGCCGCGATCTCACCAAGGAGAACGGAACGGATGATCTGGGCGGTTCTGGATGGATAGTAACGCATTTGCCTTGCCGCAATATATTCCGGAGTATAAGTGATACCCTGATCCATATGAATTACCTGGTGATTTAAAATATCCATTATCTCCGAATTTTCAAATGATAGTTTTCTCATAATCCTAACACTCCTTTATTGATAATTCCTTTAGGATCCATGGCATCTTTTAGCGCTTTCATCATATGTACGCCTGCTTTCCCATGTTCTTTTACCATATATTTTGCCTTTGCAGTTCCCACGCCATGATGATGGGAAACATTTCCGCCGTACTTTAAGCTTGTCTTAATCGCAGTATCGAGACACTCAAGATATTTTTCCTCACCCGCTTTATCGTCCCCTCCGGTTTTGGCATGATAAATCATATACACGCTTGCTCCATTGTGATACACATGGGAAAAATGACAATCCACCACGGTACAAATCGGTTCTAAGGCTTCTCGCATCTTACTCCATACGGTTTCAATACAATCCCATGGAGCGGCCACTTCGATCGCGTCGGCAGTCCCTCCTTTTACCGCATCAAAATCAAGCATCTTCTTTGTGGAAAATCTGGTGGCAAACCAATCCGTCGCAGCTTTTTCCCCTTTATAACGGCCGTTATTTCCCAAACAGATCTCCTTGGTCATCTTTGCTTCCAACCGGGTCATTTCTTTATTCCCTTCAAATACGAGAATCAGGAGGACAAATCCTTTTTCAAATCCGTAAGAAGCGATCTTGGGAACTGCTTCCACTTCATCGTATAGCCGGACCACAGCCGGACGCAAACCTTTATGTATCGAATTGCGAATGGCAGTCAGACCGTCATGGGTAGATGGAAAGGTGTAAGCCTGAAATATTCTCTCCTCAGCAATCGGATAAATTTTCATTTCCACACTTGTGATAATCCCGTAAACGCCTTCGCTCCCTAAAAAGATCTGATTCAGTTCAGGTCCGGTGGACCGTTTTGGCGCGAGGTGAGATTTAAAAATTTGTCCGTCGGGCAGCACTGCATGAAGAGCCGTTACCATATCGTCCATTTTTCCATATTTGGTAGAAAAGGTTCCGATCGCCCTTGTGGCCGTCATTCCGCCGAGGGTTGCGCTTTGGAAAGACTGGGGATATTGTCCGCAGGTATAACCGCATTCGTTTAACTTATTTTCAAATTCCGCCCCGGTAAGACCGGCGCCGCCTGTTGCCGTTCCGTTTACCGGATTGATGGAAAAATCAGTCAAACGCTTCGTATCGATCATGATCTCTCCGTGATAGGGAATGGTGCCGCCGACGATTCCGCTTCCGCCGCCATAAGGAATGATTCTCACATCATTGTCACTGGCAAGCTTTACAATAGCAGAGATCTCCTCTTCCTTTGCAGGAGAGATCACAGCCTTTGTCAAGTAGGGATAATTCCCCTGGAGGAGCCACTTATATTCTCTGGGATAACATCCGTGGGAATAAATAAGACGTTCTTCCGGCTGCGTGGTTATGATCGTTTCCGGACACTGTGCTGCCACTTGCTCTAAAAATGTTTTCCAATTATCGTTCATCTGTTTATTTCATCCTTTCTGCATCTCTCGCCGCGATGACTTTCACGCCGGTATCTAGTATATTGTCTACGATTACCTCATGAAGTTTCACAGGGGCTTCTATTTCAAGATTATATAAATAGTCTAAACAATCTTTTAACAATTCTTTGGGAACCGAAGCGCTGCTGATGACCGGAAGGGTTCGGTTTAAAGCATTTTTTAACTTCACAGTGGTGGTGATCATTCGCATTGGATGGAGGTATTCATTTCGCGCATACTCTTCTCCCCGTTTGCAGCAATTTCCGGTCACAGATATTTGTTCCTTTTCTTCTTCCAATATCAGGTCACAGCTTCTTGGACATACAATACAGGTATATTCCTTTCTCATAATGACTCCTCCCTTCCTTCCATAACAAGATCGCCAGAGTAATGTTTTTTCCAATCCACGGTTATGGAAACCATCTCCGGAGGGTTGGCAACGGCCATTTTCTTTTTGCCGATCACCTCCCCGTCGCATACCAGTTGAATGGTCGGTTTTACCAAAGGTTTTCGGACTCTCATATAAAAAGTGACCGGTCCATTTTCCGGATGGACAAGCTGTGGAAGCGTGAAAGAAATATTCTCTCCCGTTTTTATTTTTATGGTATCGTTTAATATATTTTCACCCAAAGATTCTTGCTTACGGATATAAGCCGCCGCTCCTTTTGCCGCAATCTCGCCGGTTTTCGAAACATAATCCACCAGGTCAAACACAGCGGACACATTTCCTGCCGCAAAAATACCGGGGATAGAAGTCATCATATGCTGATCTACCACCGGTCCCTTTGTGACCGGATCCAGGGCAATCCCGACCTGCCTGCTCAGTTCATTTTCCGGGATCAATCCAACGGATAACACAAGAAGGTCGCAGGGAATATAACGCTCCGTGTTGGAAATAGGTTTTCTATGGCCGTCCACCTTGGCAACGGTCACTCCTTCTAAATGCTTTTTACCGTGTATTCTTACAACAGTGGTTGCCAGATGGAGGGGAATGTTATAATCATCAAGACACTGTACTTTGTTTCTTCGCAATCCGCCAAGGGATGGCATAACTTCATACACCCCTTCCACTTCCATGTGTTCAAGGGTCATTCGTCTTGCCATGATCATTCCAATATCTCCGGATCCAAGAATCACTGCTTTTTTCCCGGGTTTAAACCCTTGTACGTTAATATATTTTTGTACGGCGCCGGCCGTCAAAACACCGGAGGGTCTGGTTCCCAGTATTCCCACTTGCGGTCTGGTCCGCTCTCTGCATCCCATGGCCAAAATAATTGCCTTTGCCTGCCAACAGGTCACTCCGTCCTTTTGGTTTATGGCATATACCTTCTTATCCGAAGTGATCTCCAGGACCATCGTATCTGTCTGAATTTCAATTCCGGCTTCTTTTGCCATATGAATATATCTCTGGGAATACTCACAGCCGGACAACTGCTTTCCAAACCGAATCAGCCCAAAACCATCATGGATGCACTGGTTTAAAATTCCTCCCGGTTCTTTTTCCCTCTCGATCAGCACGACCTTGTTAAGCCCTTCTTCTTTTGCCTTTAGTGCAGCGGCAAGACCGGCAGGGCCGCCGCCGATCACAGCAACATCAATTTGTTTATCATTCATGCTCTCCCACCTGTCTTGTCCTTTCTTTTAATATATTGGAACCTTTTCCCTTTAAAGTGACATCCGTTTCCGAAACGCCAAGCTCCCTCGCCAGTATTTCCAAAACTTTTGCCTGGCAAAAACCACCCTGGCATCTTCCCATTCCGGCCCTGGTTCTTCTTTTGACGGCGTCCACATTTGTCGCCGGGATTTTCCCGTGGATCGCATCCACGATTTCCCCCTCTGTTACGGTTTCACATCGGCAGATAATACGTCCATACAGCGGCTTTTCCTTGATCCTGGCATCCCGCTCTTCCATGGTACAAAAACGAATCGGCTTTTTTTCCGTACGGATCGGGTTATAATTATTATCTTTTTCAAGATCCGGCTTTAAAGTTAAAAAAATCTCTTCGACTCTTTGTGCGATGGCAGGTGCGCTTGCCAAACCCGGGGACTGAATCCCGGCGGCGTGGATGACATTGCCCACTTTTTCCGACGCCTGGATAATAAAATCTTCCATATAGGTGGCGGCCCTGTTCCCGCCAAAAAAGGTGATCAGACTGGAACGCTCCACATTTTTTATAAGGAACATCCCTTTATCCACCACAAAATCCAGATCATCCTGATCCACGCCAAGATCGTCTTTTTCCGGAACTTCCTTCGCCGACGGACCAAACAGCAAGGTACCCTCCGGCGTTTCCTGGGGACCGCCACCCTTGGTATAGGCGCTTGGAGCCTGTCCGGAAAAAGTATGGATTTTTCCTTTATTTTCTTTGTCAAAAATCACAAGAGTACCTCTTCTTGGATGAATGGTAAAAAACTCATCTTCAAGCATCCGGGCAATTTCATCGGAATATAAACCCGCCGCATTGATCAGATAATCGCACCGAATCTTTCCCTGATCGGTGATTAAAACAGACGCCCGATTTCCCTCTTTTTCAATTGCGGCAATTTCACAATTCAGCCGGAGCCTTACGCCGTTATCTATGGCATTTTCCATCAAAGCGCGGGCCACTTCATAAGGCTCTACGTAACCTGCGGAAGGCGTCCACAAGGCCCACAAGGCCTCGTCACTGATATTTGGCTCAATTTTTCTTGCCTCCTCTCCGGTGATCAGTTTGATTCCGGGAACGCCGTTCTTCGTTCCATTTTCCAAATAGTATTGTAATGTATCATACTCTTCCTCGTTAAAAGCAAGTACAAAAGATCCGGTGCGACGAAAGGCAAATTGTAATTCTTTTGCCCACTGTGTATACATCGCATTTCCTTTTACATTCATCTCTGCCTTCAGAGAACCATGCTTGGAATCGTATCCGGAATGGATCATGCCATTATTACATTTTGTTGTGCCGCAAGAGATATCTTCCTCTTTTTCCACAACCAGAATATCCAGGTTATATTTGGACAACTGTCTTGCTGCGGCGCAGCCGGTAATTCCGGCTCCGATGATCACCACCTCTGCGTGGTCTATTTCATCCAGATCATACAAAGACCGGATATCTTTGGTTTCTTTTACCGGCGCATCCTTGCTGGTCATATGGTTTACCAGTTTTGTCACGCCGGGAAGCTTCGCAGCCATATGACCCACATCCACCACTTGCTGCCAGGTATCCATTTCGCCTTCTAAAAAAAGAATGTCCTCGTTCCAATGAAACTCTGCCCCGGAATGCTCCAGATTCAGATGATTCAGACCGGAAACGAAGGCTTCCTGGAATGTACTCATCCAAAAACCTCCTTTGTTGTCTTATTTATCCTTGGTCCAGCCCATGCACCGTGTCACGGCATCTTTATAGGCGGCATATCTTTTCTCTCTGTCCCTTGCCGGCATTTTACTTGTAAACTCTGCGTCATATGTCATTGCCTTTTCCAGATCTTCTTCTTTCCAAAATCCGCTATATAATCCCGCCATTTCAGCCGCTCCCAGACTGGTCGCCTCAACGGACGCCGGGCGGGCGATATTACAATCCATTATGTCTGCGAACATTTGGGCAAGAAGGTTATTATTGGACGCTCCGCCGTCAATACGGATATCCTTAACTTTCGAACCGGTATGAGCTTCCATGGCGTCCGTGATATCACGAATGGAAAAAGCAATGGATTCCAGAACGGCGCGGCTGATATGCGCGTCCGTAGTTCCCCTGGTGATACCAATGATCATTCCTCTTGCAAAAGGATCCCAGTAAGGTGCGCCAAGTCCCGTAAGGGCAGGAACAAAATAAACGCCGTTGGTATCATCTACGGATCTCGCCAAGGCTTCAATCTCGGAAGAATTTTTAATAAACTTCATACCATCCCGCACCCATTGGACCGCAGAACCGGTTACCGCAGCATAGCCTTCCAAAGCGTAATTGATCTTCTCACCGATTTTCCATGCGATCACCGTATCCGCGCCTTCAAGGACAACGCATTTTTCCCCGATATTCATATCAAGGAAAGACCCGGTGCCATTTGTCAATTTTGCCATTCCGGCCTCGCGGCATCCCTGGGCAAATAATGCGGCGTGCTGATCTGCGATACAGGAATTGATTGGAATAGGAGCGCCGAACAATTCCGGATATGTCTCTCCGAAATCCCCGGAATCATCGATAATTTCCGGATAAATGGAAACCGGGATCCCCAAATACTCAAGGAACTCTTCATACCAGGTTTGGGAAGCCAGATTAAGACTTCCGGTTACGGAAGCGTTGGAATAACTGATCGTGTGACGTTTTCCTCCTGTTAATTTCCAAACCAGCCAAGTATCAATGGTTCCAAACAGCGCCGTCCCATCCGTTAATTTCTTTGCCACCTCTTCATTATTTTTCATGAGCCACTCAATCATCAAAGACGAATACACCGGAGCGACCGTCCATCCTGTAGCGTTCTTTGCCTTTTTTCCCCACTCACTCTCATTAATTTGGGCGCAGCGATTGGCCGTTCTGGAATCCTGCCAAACAATGGCTTTGCAAATCGGCAGTCCCGTCTCCTTATCCCAGATCACAGAAGTGGCTCTCTGGTTTGTAATACCGATCGCAGAAATCTCCTCAGCCTTTGCCCCCGCCTCTTCCATTGCTTTTTTACACATCGCAATCGTTTTATCATAAATCTCAAGGGCGTCATGCTCTACCCGATCTTCCGCCGGCGTAAACTGTGTAAATTCCTCATAACTCTGTGACACAATCTGAAAATCTTTGTCAAAAAGTAATGCTCTTGTACCCGTAGTCCCCTCATCAATAACCATGATATACTTTTTCATCGCCTTCTCCTTTCTCCTCACCTTTTGAGATGTATTTTTTGTTGTTTTCTGATCGTGATTATGTTGTTTTATGTGATTTTATATTACCATTTTCACAAAACATAGTCAAGAAGAATGTTGATATTTTGTGGTTTATTTGTTGGTTTATGCGGTTTTTCTCCAAAGGCAAAAAATCGGCAATTCTTTCCTGCCATGAAGCAGAGGCCCGCGCAAGTCATGAATCTCTTAAAGTATAATTATTGTTGGCAAAATAAATAAAAAAGAAGAGGCCGAAACCTCTTCCAAGTCATATAGATTTACTTTAATATTTCATTGTCAAAAAATAGAAAAGAATCTGTTTGATTATCTCTCATCATATTTACTAAAAAAACTCAGCAGCTTTTCTCTATACAATTCCTGTGCCTCATAGGGACTGCAAAGATGCCTTGCTTCCGGCACCAAAACCAGCTCCTTCGGGGCGCGGCACACAGAGTAATGATATCTTGAATTTTCCGGGAAGACATAGGTATCCTCCAAACCATGGAAAAATAAAACCGGTCTTTTATTTTTTGCCAAGGCTTTTTCCGTATCTGCCTCCTTCATGCGAAATCCCGCCATCACTCTGCAAAACAGGTCTACCCGAAACAACAGCAGCTTAATCCATTTTATATGGAACCAATTCGAAGCAATATCCTCAAGCTGGCTCTTCATGGACCGAAAACCGCAGTCTGCAATGATTCCCCGAACCGTTTGAGGAAGCTTTAGTCCGGAAGCCATCAGCACGGACGACGCTCCCATCGATTCTCCATATAAATAAATCGGAAGCAGATCCTTGTTTTGCTTTTCAATATAATAAGCCCAGCGCTGAACATCGTACTTCTCTTTCGCTCCATAAGTAATAAACTCCCCTTCGCTGGTCCCGCAGCAGCGCTGGTCGATAAAAAGCAGATTACAGTGATTCTCATGCAGAAATCTGGCCGTGTTGGCAAAATCTCCAAAGCCGCTGCCCTTATATCCATGACACAGAATCACAAATCTTTTTGCATGGAAGGCAGGCAGGTAATGAGCATGGAGCCTAAGACCGTCTTTACTTACAATATAACAATCCTGCATCTTTTGTTCCAGACACCATGCTTTCCCCTCCTCGTACTCTTTTTCAAACTTATACCGGGGATGATTGATCTTAGTGTAGGAAAAACCAGACCACTTCTTTTTTGACTGCTTTTTGTTTTTGGGAGAATGAACCGTTATCTCAAAAAAAGGCCATCCCAAAGAAAGAAAAGTCGTTACCGCTGTGGCAGCGGCAGATATTTTTATCATCTTATTCTTCATAATAATACATCCATAATTTCTTTCATTATTTTCAGATCAATGATATTAACTCAAATTAAAAATATTAAAAGTTTTATAAGTTATACCATAAGCTATATTATAAGTCATAATTTTTCCAATGCAATCAAAATTTTTTCCATAAGAAATAAGAATCCGAGATATTTTTTCAAATTTTCAGTATTTTTTTATAGATATCATAATCTTCCTGTTTGAAAACATTAAAGATTACCCGCTCGATATTTTTATCCTTTTTCAAAAACTCTTCCACCGTTTGCACCGCAATTTTAGCCGCTGTCTTTTGTGGAAAATGAAACTCTCCGGTGGAAATACAGCAAAAAGCAACTCTTTTTAATTCATTAGATGAAGCCAGTTCCAGACAGGACCGATAGCAGTCGGCAAGCTGTTCACAATGTTTTTTAGTTAAAATCCCAGAAACGATCGGGCCGACGGTATGAAGCACGTACCGACATGGAAGATTAAATCCGGGCGTGATTTTTGCATGGCCTGTGGGCTCGTCATGCCCCTGCTCTTTCATGAGCTTATCGCACGCCAGCCGAAGCTGTATGCCGCTTACGCTGTGGATGATATTATCCACACAAGAGTGGCATGGCACAAAACATCCCCTCAATGCGCTGTTTGCGGCATTTACAATGGCGTCCGCCTTTAGGGTTGTGATATCGCCTCTCCAAAGGACAAGACGGCTGTTTGAGAGAGAAACCGGTAAGGTATCTCCGTCCACCACTCCCTTTTTTCTCACTTCTTCCTTTAAATATTCATCTTGTACAGTTAAAAATTCATCGCTGATCGGGTAAGGAGGGCGAATATTCATCAAACTCCTTAACAACCTTTTTTGATCCTCTTCTTCTGTCGGAATCTCCATATTTTTATATTGTGGCATTTCCGATAATAATTCCTTGATTAAAAATAAACGCTTTTCACTTTGCGACATATTTCTTCTCCTTTTTTGTTTTACTTACAACAGCTTTTCACCCATTCAATAAAATTAGCTGTACTGTTTCCAGTACGTTCCGCCTCAATATGGGCCTGTCCCCATACCGTTTCAAAATCCACGTCTGCACCGTAATTTTCCAGTGCAAGGGCCAGATTGACCTCCGTCAACAAGGAAGTGTCACTTTGATTGATTCCAGAACGTATTCTCCAATAAGGCGCAACATTGGAAATTCCCTTCCCTTCGTAATAATCGGTGAGATAATACAAAGGATTATACATATTGACGCGGTCCGCAACACAGACGCCAAGAGAATCTAACCGAAGCAAATCCTCCTCAAATGCCGGACTGTAATCGGTATCTTTTAACAATTTTGCCATTCGTTCATCAAAATGATCCCCCTGTCCGTCACCATCTCCAAATAATATATTTTCTGCCTGCGATTCGTCCAGGGCATCAAAAGCGCCCACATCCTTCGACGCCGTTTTTAAAGCGCTGACAAAATCGGCAACGCTGGTAATAGATGCCGTATTGGTTTCGCTGTCGTATGTGATCCAAGGATCCTCCTGATTCAGCGCATCAATATAATCCTGCGGCGTTTCGTAAGTTCCGGAAAGTTGAACGCCCCCCTTCCATGTTTTCTCGTTTGACGCCGTCTCTATCTTCTATTTTTCCCTGCAAATCCATCTTATCAATGTTAGCTTTTACAGGGCGATCCGATTTATCATCTTTGTCATCCGGGCCTTCCTCGCCCATTTTCGGAAAGCCTCCAAAACCATTTTCAGACACTGTATAAGGGAAGGTCTTATCTTCCAGGAAATGATTTAATGAGGTTTCTATGGTACTTTTTATATAATCATAATAACTGCCCGCCTGATAAATACCTTCTTGCGACGCAGTTAACGTCAAAGGATTTCCCTTTTCATCTTTTAATCCTAACTCGTTAATATATAACGCAAAATCCTCAGCCATTTCATCGGATAAAGTTTGCATTTCCGTTGCCAGACCCGTTCTTGTCATGCCAAGATTCCACTCATAGGCCTCGCTTGCCGTATCCAAGCAGGTGATCGGACACCAACACATAGAACCGGCAACGGCGTCACTGACGCCATCAACCGCTCCGATCGCCTTTAAATAGGGCGTATACAAATCGCTGTCTCCCGTGGCTCCAAGAAGTGCGCTCTGTGCGCCGCCGCCGCTCATTCCAAATGAAAAAATCCGTTCTGTATTTCCAGGCAATAAATCTTCATTATAACGAATATAACGAATTGCCGCCTTTAAGTCTGTCACACCTGCCGGTGCGCCGGCATCACGACCCCGGCATCCGGCATAAACATAGATCAATCCGGCATCTGTATATGAAGACACCTGATCCGTATACCCAGTCGGCGCATTCATGGCCGCATAACCCGGCGTATCCACAGGAATCACATCGGCGCGGTATCCGCCGTAAATCCTTCCGATTCGCCCGATGCATTAATCTCACATTTATAAGTTCCATCTCCATTATCTGTGGCATTCATATATGCTCCAGGGACATAGATTCCCAGAGTTTCATAATTTTCATCTGCCGGATTTTCGCAGTAAACAATCCCGGTCTGCCAATACACATCCGAATCTTTCTCATATTTCCATTTTGTCATATCCACTTGATTCATTTCAGTCACTATCTCACTATTTTCCGAAAATGTTCCATTTTCTGCCACATCGTTTTCACTTGCACTGCACCCCGTAAGAAATACAACGACGAGTAATATATAAAACGCCAGCTTATTTAATTTCATATAAAATATCCTCTACACTTTTTGAAATATCTGCATTAATACCAATGGCTCTGCTTCCAAGACTCCTCGGCACAATTGCCTCGTCCAGATTTAGGCGGATCAACGTCATATTTTTCCTTGCCTTTGCCATCTTCTCAAAAGGAAATCTTATGATCACCGGGGTGTTAAATCCAACTCCCAATTCCAGCAACACTGTTTTTTCACTCTGACATTCCTTTAAAAAGTCGCCAAATCTTGCCTCTGCCTCATGCCATTTCTCATCTTCCACAAAACGATGATCACAGCGAAGATTCATTGTCATCGGCCCGCCGCAAACCGGGCATTTCGGGACCAAATGAGAAGGGATCAGGCAATCTTTTCTTTCCTGGTTCATCTCAATCATCATCTCAATATCGCTATAAACTTTCGGGTGGCATCCCTTCAAACACTGAATAAAGCCATAATCTCCCTGTGTCGCAAAAATATTTTCCTCGCCGAAACCGGCTTTATAAAATTGATGATCCGCATTAGTTGTAAGAACAAAGTACTTTTTTTCTTTTATCAGATCAAATACTTCTTTATAGAGCGGAAGAGCCTCCGGCTCAATACGATTTACATAAACGTGCTTAGACCAATATCCCCATCTGGCTTCTTCGTTTGGAAAAGGATAAAATCCGGCGCTATACATATCCGTCATTCCGTACTTTTTAATAAATTCCGGAAAAAGATCTGTAAAACGCTTTCCGCTGTATTGAAGTCCGGCCGCCGCCGATAAACCGGCGCCCGCTCCGATCAGGACATAATCCGCTTCCCGAATCGCCATTGCGGCCGACTGAACCTGTTCTCCATAAGGATTTTTTTGAAAAATATAATCCCTCGCAGGAACACCACATACAAAATTTTCAAATTTCATTTTGCCCCTCCTTATTAACCAAGATTGCAACAACATATTATTTTCCCCTGACTTATCATTTTTTACATACTTTTACACGCATCGTTGTAACACAGATAGTTACAACGATAAGAGAAAAATAACATCTCCTAGTCATAATGTCAATAGCTATTATCAGGTCAAAAATTATATTTCTTTTTAATAAGCCTTTGCAGCTCGCTTCTTTTTGTGCCTACTTGAAATTTATCCAAAAGCATATTGGAAACAATGATCTCCATTTCTTCTCCTTCTTTATTATTTCCAAAGGTAGATTGAATTACATTGATCAGATTGCTTCCTTGCGTCATATCAATTTGCTTACACAAAAAATTGCCTTCCGGTATTTTCATGATTGATGCATTTTTTCTATCTGCTCCTACGATTTCAAAAAATACTTTTGTATTTATTAGACTGCCATGAAATCTAATGAGTAATCCGGCGGGGAAAACCGGGGAAAGCTGATTTTTCTGTGCATAACTGTATAATGTTGCAGAAGCAATCTCAATTTTTTGAATGTCCATCAAATCATCAGTATAATCTAAAGTAACAAAAGTTCTTTCAATAATCGGTCTTTCATAGAGTTCATCCATGTTCAAGTATTGCTGATTCACGTCAAAGTAACGTAACGTATATTCTATCTTGTCTAATCCAGTCTGAATATCACGAATTTTATTTTGTGCCACTATTTTTCCTGTTTCAAATAGCTTTCTGTTTTGTATCATTCCATTTTCATTTTTAAATTCACTTAATTGTTTTAAAGGGATGCCAAGATCCACGCATAAAATAATCACATCAAGTAAAGAAAGCTGTTCGGGAGTGTAGTATCGATAGCCTGTCTTTGGATCTGTGTAATTGGGCTTTAAAACTCCGATTTTTTCATAGTAGCGTAAAGAATTAATATTTATGTTTCTTAATTTTGCAAATTCGCTGATAGTAAAACCATACTTCATATTTATATCCATTCCTTTCGCTTCGCTCAATCTTATCTTCTCCTTTTATTGACTCTGTTATTATAACAGAGTTTATAATTTTTGTAAAAAGTTTAAAGGAGTGAATAAATTGAGCAAAACAGGTCTGATAACCAATTCTCTTGAGACAGGAGACATAGGAAAATTATTATGCAAATTTGCGGTTCCAAGTGTGATTTCTCTTGTTGTAAATGCAATTTACAACATGGTAGATCAGATTTTCATTGGTCAAGGAGTGGGATACTTAGGGAACGCATCGACAAATATTATTTTACCTTTGATGACGGTACAGATTGCTTTAGGAGTTATGCTCAGCGATGGCACCTCCGCTTTTCTTAGTTTACAGCTTGGCGCCGGAAACAAGAAAAAAGCAGCAAACGGAGTCGCAAATTGCATTATCATGATGATCATATTGGGTATTCTTTTGTGTGTGTTATTTGAATTATTTTTAAATCCGTTGTGTCATTTGTTTGGAAGTACCGATAGCGTTTTACCTTACGCTTTGGATTATGGCAGAATTATTGTCGCAGGATTTCCGGCAGCCATGATCAATTACTCTTTAGCCGGCGTCATTCGAGCAGATGGACGTCCAAAAGAAAGTATGACAGGTATGTTAATTGGATGTGCCGCAAACATCATACTAGATTACCTGTTTGTTATGAAATTTTCCTGGGGTGTTGCAGGCGCCGCCTGGGCGACCATTATCGGGCAAATATTAAATGCCGTCTATTACATCTATCTTCTTTTTCATTTTCAATCCGTAAAAATCGAAAAAGATTCATTAAAGCTTCATAAGAAAATAGCGGAAAAGATAATCTTATTAGGTATCCCAAGTTTTATTACCCAGATGGCCACGGTTTTTGTAATCCTTACCATGAATAATGCAATTGTGACATTTGGAAATACTTCGAAGTATGGATGTGATATTCCTCTGGCAGTGATCGGAATTACCATGAAATTATGTATGGTGGTAGCACAAATTGCACTGGGAATTGCCATCGGAGCACAACCAATCTATGGTTATAATTACGGATGCGGCAAATACGACCGGGTAAAGAAAACTTTCCGGCTGGCAATCATTACAAGCACCATAGTTTTAGTAATTTCTCTGATTATATTCGAACTTTTTCCACAACAAATTATCGGATTATTTGGTCAGGAATCAGATTTATATATGGAATTTGCGGTAAAATGTTTACGCACTTACTTAAGCTCAAGCTTTATGATAGGATCAAATCTTGTTATTTGTATTTTCTTCCAATCAGTTGGAAGATCAATGCCATCAACAGCATTATCCTTTTTAAGACAGATTATATTATTAATTCCAGCAATCATAATACTCGGAAATCTCGCAAGCGAGGAAGGTATCCTCTGGGCCGGTCCTTTTTCCGATGGACTGTCTGGAATCATCAGTATTATCGTAGTCTTAATCTATTGGAAAAAAGTTTTTGCAGAGAGCAAATGAAGAATAACAACTGCAATTGATACAAGAAAATAACATTCAATCAGGCGGAGGGGCATTCGGCAGCCGTTGACATTACTTTTTGGTTCGTTTATAATTTGGATAACTAAACTAAGAGGTGATAAAAATGCAGTTTTCTTCAAGACTACCAATTGCGGTACATATATTACTGGCAATCAATGAATTTGCCGGTAAAGAAAAGACAACCTCCACTTTCCTTGCAGGAAGTGTAAACGTAAATCCGGTTGTGATTCGCAATACTTTGGGGCAGCTAAAAGCTGCTGGACTTGTCACAGTAAAAGCCGGGGAAGGCGGCGCCTTTCTCGTAAAGCAACCGAAAGACATCACATTGATGGATGTATTCTACGCCGTTGAAAAAGAAGAAGATTTATTTCATTTTCACGAAAATCCAAATCCGGAATGTCCTATAGGAAAAAACGTCCACGCTGTATTGGATAACAAGCTTCTGGCCATCCAGGAAGCAATGCAGACAGAAATGCGATCCGTTACACTACAGGATTTGATCGATGATATGAGGCAAATGATCTCCTCCTGTCAATGATCAATTTATTCGGGAGTGAAGTAGTATCAGCAATCTATCTATTTGAAAGCATACGGAAAATTTGGGATTTGTAGTTTTTTAAAGAGAAATTCCCTGCTTCCCAATCATACAGTTTTTTTTATGATGTTAATTGCCGAAAAAAACACGTAAAAGAGACTGTATGATTCTTTTAAAATATTTTGTTATAGTAAAACCTCCGCAATTTTAGGTAAAGGTTGACATAGCTTCTTCAATAAAAAATCGGTGAATTTCTATATTATGACAAAAATAAGAAACTAATGGTAGCAATGCATTGGGAAAAGTACTATCAACACGCTGTAGGCAAGTACAATAGTATTTAACGAGTGCAGCTTCCGGAGATCACTCCTCATATATGCAGGCACACCTATTGTAGTAATATGGCAAAAGCGGGGATGAATCCAAAAACATTACAATATATAATGGGTCATTCTGATATTAGTATTACACTTAACACCTACACTCACCTAGGGTTACAGGATGCAAGAGAAGAAATGAAAAAAATAGAGAAAGGACAACATTCTGAGAAAGTCGTAAAATTTGCTTAATTTTTGCGAGTAGTAAAATACCGATTTTCAAGGATTTTACTACTTTTTTTACTACTTTTGAAGGCAATGATATGCCAAGATACACCAAGATATGACAAAAAACGAATTACAATATATAGTGATTTTTTTATAAAAACCCCGCATATCGTGGCATATATTGGCATAGAAAGGAATTTAATCATTATGAAAAAAGTATTATTTATCTGCCATGGAAACATCTGTCGTTCACCCATGGGGGAATTTATTTTAAAAGATATGGTAAAAAAGAGGGGGATTGCCGATCAGTTTTCTATCGCTTCCTGTGCTACCAGCACAGAAGAGATTGGTAATTCCCTGCATTATGGTGCGAGGGCAAAACTTGATGAGATGGGAATCCCTCATACAAGGCACTGTGCCCGCCAATTGACCAAAAAAGATTATGAAAATTATGATTACCTTCTTTGTATGGATCAGTGGAACGTGAGAAATATCATGAAGATTATTCGTAAGGATCCGGATAACAAGGTTCATATGCTGCTAGAATACGCCGGTGAAAACAGGGAGATTGCCGATCCATGGTATACAGGCAATTTTGATGCTACCTACGATGATCTGATTGTAGGGTGCGAGTCTTTTCTTGAGAAGGTATTGTAGAGTGCTCTTATGAAGAATGAAGCAGACGGTCAATATTTTAAAAAGGCTCTTTCTTCTTTTATTTATGAGTTTGCCGGTGGCGATGTAATTCGAAGATATGCAGAGAAGGGAATGTCTATTTATCAGATTGAGAAAAAATTGTCTTTTCCTACTCCTCCCAATAAAATTTGGGAAATAGTTTGGAATCACTATCTTCATACAAATCGCATTTTGTTGGATGAGCCTGGAAAAAGGGACGTTAAAAAGTATGAATATGTAAAAGAGCTTTCTTCATATGGCAGAATAAGCTATAGAAAGATTGAGGTAAAAGAAGACAATAAAAACTTTGCCTGGATAAAAAGGGAATGGGATAATGATCTGATTAAAGAGTGGGATTTCCGACAGAAATCTCGCCAGTGCTATGTGGAACTTTTATTTGGGCTGATACGATATAAGGATTGTCGTCTATATCAGGAAATTTTGAGTTATTTATCCGAAAAGCAAGCGGATTTTGTGGATGGATTGTTTCAAAAGCGATGTGTTGTGTTTTACCGGCTGGATGAGCAGATGAAGGAAATTTTATTACCGCTTGGCGAAAGACATTTACATGAAGGACATATTTATTTTTCAAATTAATTTAATCTATTTTTTCGTTGGTCATGATTACTTAAGTATCTCAATATATTATCTCGTTTACTCAAGGGGGATCACAGCAGCATGGCTTAAAAGCAATGCACAAACAACAAAGCCTATCATCTGATACAGCCTTTCTCTCTCCGACGAGGTTTCTTAATAAGGAAGCCCGTCAGATAGGCATAGAGCTTGCTGACAAACTTTTAGAGGGGAAATACTCTTATGCTGTCACTCCCCACATTGACAAAGGATATGTTCACAACCACATCATTTTTTGTACCGCTGATAACGTCAACCATAAAAAGAAAAATTTCTGGCGGCGGCAAAGTCATCATTCCGGATAATCTTATTTTTATTTACTATACTAAGTATATCAAACTATCGGCAATTTTGATACATTGAAATCAGCTTATTACTTATTTGTTGCCGTTTTCGGTAATCAAAAAGGCTGCTTTTTTTCATCTATTTTTTTAC
>CAZKQV010000021.1:0-37751 GCA_964555015.1 uncultured Eubacterium sp.
GGTGGATTCGAACCACCGAAGCAAATTGCAGCAGATTTACAGTCTGTCCCCTTTGGCCACTCGGGAATCCACCCATAGTCAGACATCAACTGCCTGACAGGACGTTATTATATCTTATTCTAAAGAAAAAAGCAAGAAATATTTTTTGCGATTTTTATCGTGCTTATTGCCAATATTAATTTACAGTGTCCCGAAAGATTCTTTTGGGGCTGTCTCAGAAGTTTCTTTTGGAACGGCTTTTAACAGTATGGCGGAGGTCGGCGGAAGTACGATATCCAGCATTCCCTGGGTTACGGGATAAATTACTTTCTCCATCGTATAGCCGTTTTCGTCACTTTTTATCACCTGTTCCATAGCTTCTTTTCCCGTCACGCCCACTTCCCAGGCTCCCACTTTTATTTTTGCCTCGTCAAATCCGCTGTTAATAAGCACGATCATTTTTTCCGTTTCGGTGAATCTTCCATATCCCAGAACTTTATATCCTCCCAGCAGATAGTTAAGAGACCCTTTCATCAATGCCTCATGATTTTTATGAATGGCGATGATGTCTTTGTGGTACTGGATCAGTTCCTTATCCTCATGCCCCCACGGATACGTCCGTCGGTTGTCCGGGTCTGTCCAGCCGGTCACTCCGGCTTCGTCTCCGTAATATACCGTCGGCGCTCCCGGCCAGGTCATCTGGATCATGACCGCCGCCCTCATAATCGGCATACTTGTATTTTGGTCCGCCGCTTCCGGCCCCAGTGAGGCCGTCCTGCCCACGGTCTGATTGGTTCTTGTTAAAAATCTGGAATGGTCGTGGTTGGACAGCTCGTTCATCGCCACCACCAAAGAAGGATACATAAAGCGGGACATATGGTAGATCATAGCGTCATGAAACGCCTGAGTATTGCCCAGAAGATCGCTCCTTTTTTCGTCGCTGTGTTTTTCCAGACCGGTCAAAAACCAGGTCACCGGCTCCATGAAGGCGCTGTAATTCATAATGGTATCCCACTCGTCTCCGCCGAGCCATTCTCCGCAGTCTCCGTAATGTTCCGCTAAAATAATCGCCTCGGGATTTGCCTCTTTTACCACACGGCGAAAATCTTTCCAGAACTTGTGGTTCATCTCCGGACTGTATCCCAGATCCGCCGCCACATCCAGACGCCAGCCATCAATATTATAAGGCGGGGAAACCCATTTTTTCCCGATTCTTAAAATATAATCATATAACTGAGGGGATTCTTCGTAATTTAATTTTGGAAGTGTTTTATGCCCCCACCAGCCGTCATAATCATCGTTATAAGGCCATCCTTCCGGATTATAAAACTTAAAATAATTATGATAAGGGCTGTTAGCGTCAATATAAGCGCCTTTTTCATAGCCATACTGATACTCGTACAGCCGCTCTCCATCCATCCATTTATTAAAGGATCCGCAGTGATTGAACACTCCATCCAGGACAATCTTCATTCCACGTTTGTGTATTTCTTCCACAAACTTGATGAAGAACTGGTTGCTTGCTTCCAGGTTGCGTTTGTCCGTCACCCGGGAGATGTATTTTGTTGCATGGCAGTTGTCCTTTGCTCCGTAAGGAAGCACCTCCCCGGAGTCAACTACGATCTTTCCAAAATGCGGATCAATATAGTCATAGTCCTGAATATCGTATTTATGATTGGAAGGGGAAACAAAAATCGGATTACAGTAAATGACGTCTACTCCCAAGTCCTGCAAGTAGTCAAGGTGATCCAGGATTCCCTGCAAGTCTCCGCCGTAAAATTCCCGAACTCCCATTGCAGCCGGGTACTTATCCCAATTTTTTACCTTTTTCACCGGTTCATTGATATAAATGTATTCCCGGTCTTTTACGTCGTTTTTCGGGTCTCCGTTGGCAAACCGATCCACCATGATCTGGTAAAAGATGGCACCTTTTGCCCAGTCCGGCGTGGAAAATCCCGGCACGATCTGATAATTAAAAAACGGTTCCAAATTATTGATCGGTCCTTTTTTATTAAAAAAGCATTTTAATCCTCCGGACACGATCTCAAAATAATAGTCGATCCTCTCGGTTCCCATAACAAAAGAATATTCGTAAAAATCAAACAATTCTGTCTGCTTGCCTACTTTCATCTCGCAGCGTTCCTCGCCGCTGCAAAAATAGACGTGCTCCACATTGTCTCTTCCGGTCCGGATTCTAACCTTTACTTCATCTCCCACATTTGGTTCCATCGGTTCCAAATAGTTTCCACTGCCATCGGTAAATAACGCACGGATGTTCAAAATGGGCTTTGTACGATTGATATGTAATTGTAACTTTTCCGATAATGAAAGCTTTTGAAAACGCTCCATGCCAGGGACAGCTCCCATAGTGTTCCTCCCCTTTCTTCTCCAGTTTTTTATGTGTCTTTCTCTCCTCATCGCTATGCAGTCTGACAGCTATCTGGCAGGCTCCACATTAATGGTTTTTCCTTTTATTTTTACATTTTTCATTGCGTCTAAAACGTCCGAAGCCACTTCCTTTGGAACCTCGACAAAGGTATACTTATCGTAAAGATCGATGGTTCCCACCAGCTTTCCCGGAATCCCGCTCTCTCCGGCAACGGCCCCCAAGATATCACCCGGCCGGATTCCCTGCCTTTTTCCGATATTGACAAATAGACGTACCATTCCTTTTTCCGCCCGGCTTTCGTCGTAAGGATCTTCCAGGCTTCCACGGCCGGATTCCTCTCCTCCCAGAACATCCGCAAGCAAAGCCGCGGCAAGTTCCATGGCGGTGTAATCTTTTTCATTGACCACATCTTCAATGATATCCAGATAGCGTCCCAGATTTCCGTCTTCGATGTGATCCTCCAAACGATTCAATACTTTTTGCACCCTGGTTTCCCTCACATCGTCAAGAGAAGGGATCGGCTGCGCTTTGATTTTGGTTTTACAGTATCTTTTGATATCTCTTAATTTATAAACTTCCCTGCCTACCACAAAGGTAAAGGCCATGCCGTCCTTTCCGGCGCGTCCCGTTCTTCCGATCCGGTGTACGTAATATTCGTCATCCTGGGGAAGATCATAATTAAATACAGCATCCACGTCATCCACATCAATTCCCCGGGCTGCCACATCCGTTGCGACCAGAATATCAATCTTACCGCTTCGAAATCCGTTCATGACCCGGTCCCTCATGGACTGCTTCATATCCCCGTGAAGACCTTCCGCAAAATATCCTCTTCCTTTCAGTTCGTCCACCAGCTCATCCACACCTTTTTTGGTATTGCAAAATACCACGGAACGCTGCGGATTATAAATATCCAAAAGGCGGGATAACACTTCGGATTTATTTTTCGGCCTCACCTCATAATAATACTGTGTAATGTTAGGAACCGTCAATTCCTTTCTGGTAACTTTTATCATTTCCGGGTCATTTTGATAAAGACGAGTCAATTCCAGAATTGGTTTTGGCATAGTCGCAGAGAACAAAAGAGTCTGCCGACCTTCGTTAATCTCTCCTAGGATCATCTCTATGTCTTCCCGAAAGCCCATATCAAGCATTTCATCCGCCTCATCCAAAACGACCATGTTCACATGATCAAACTTTACCGTTTTCCTTCTCATATGATCCATGATCCGCCCCGGCGTGCCAATGATGATCTGCACTCCGCTTTTTAAAGAACGAATTTGTTTTGAGATTTCCTGCCCTCCGTAAATGGGCAGTACCTTGACGGACGGAAGGTACTTGGAAAGTTTCCGGATCTCTTCCGCCACCTGAATCGCCAGTTCTCTGGTCGGACAGACCACCAACGCCTGGGGCTTTTTTACTTTCGGCTGTATTTTTTCCAAGATCGGAATGCCAAAGGCTGCGGTCTTCCCCGTTCCGGTCTGGGCCTGGCCTACCAGATCCTTTCCCGAAAGCGCCGCCGGGATCGCCCTTGCCTGAATTGGCGTCATTTCCTCAAACCCCATTTTTTCTACTGCTTTTATAATTTCATTTTTAATCTCCAAAGAATGAAAACCTGCTAATTCCATGTATGCTCCAATCTAGTGCAATATTTTATGACAAAGTCTTTGTTAACCTACCATAAGAAATTAAAAAAGTCAATCGGCGGTCATTTTAAGATTCGATCACGGTCATTTTAAGATTCGGTCACCCTAAGATTTTGGTACAGCTCTTCCCTTCGGTCCGCCCTCACGTTAAAGGATTCCCGAACCTGCCATACCAGATCCGCTTCTATTTTCGCAGTCACCATTTTTTCATCCTCTGTAATCTCCGTAAGTAAAGCGCCGTCCGGTCCGTACACCGCAGAGTGTCCGTTATAGCAAAGAGAAGGTTCGCTCCCGGTACGGTTTACTCCGATAATATAACTTTGATTTTCTATAGCCCGCGCCTGGAGCAGTCTGTCCCAATGTAAAATCCTCGTTTTCGGCCAGTTGGCAACCACGATGATCACCGGATTTTTTTCTGCGCTGATCTTAAATACGTCCCCAAAGCGCAGATCATAACAGATAAACGCTCCCACTGTCGTTCCCTTCCATCTGGCAGATCGGATTTTATCTCCGCCTTCATAATACTTTGCTTCCCTTCCAAAAGAAAAAGGATGAATCTTGGTATATCGCATTATAATTTCCCCTTCTTCCACGAAGAAGAGATCGTTGTGGCCCTTATCCCAGTCTTTTTCTTTCACAATACAGCTAAAAACGGCGCTTATTTTATAGTGCTTCGTCATCTGTTTCATAAAATCCACCTGCTCCGTCCACCGAACGCCCAAAGTATCTACGTTCATGGAAAAGCCGGTAAATGCCATTTCCGGAAAGATGAGGAGGGACACACCCCCGGCCGCCGCTTCTTTAAAATACCGCCGGGCTTTTTCCATGTTCGCTTCCATATCTTCCCATATAATATTCATTTGTACTAAACCAATTTTCATAAAAATTCCTCCAAAAAGGGTTGCATTCCTCCCAATAATATGATAGTATCCTTAATAACATTACATAGTTTTTAAAACTACATCATATAATAATCATAACTTTTAAAATTCAAGAATTGTACTGCGCAGTGCAGTGACAAGATAAGGAGGTTTATTATGTTAGTGAAAATAAAAGATCCAGGGAGTGCTATTACACATTTTATTGCCATGAGCGCCGCAGCGCTGTTTGCTTTTCCTTTAATTTATAAGGCCGCCGGCTCCGGAGGAACCATCAAAGTCTTTTCCATGGCAGTTTTTATCTCCAGTATGTTTCTTTTATACTGTGCCAGCACAGTCTATCATACTTTTGATATTTCCACTGCGGTGAACAAGATCTTGCAGCGCATTGATCACTCCATGATTTTTGTATTGATCGCCGGTTCCTATACGCCTGTTTGCCTGCTCGCCCTTGCGCCTTCAAAGGGGATCCCTCTTTTGATCGCTGTGTGGGCCATCGGCATCATCGGTATCTGCCTTACGATATTTTTAGTAAATTGCCCGAAGTGGATCAGCTCCATCGTTTATATCGCCATGGGATGGATGTGCGTCTTTGTATTTAAAAGCCTGTACACTCAGCTTCCGTTTTCGGCGTTTTTATGGCTGCTGGCAGGAGGGATCGTTTATACCATTGGAGGCGTCCTTTATGCGTTAAAGCTTCCGATCTTCCGGTATCTCCCGCAGAATTTCGGCATCCATGAGATTTTCCATGTCTTTGTCATGGGCGGAAGTTTATGCCACTATATTTTTATGTATCTGTATCTTCTCTAAGCAAAGATTAAGTAAAGATCAAATCAAAAATCAACAATCCACAGATTTTTCATAATTAGTCAGCGCACAAACCTGCGCTGGCTTTTTTAATGCTGTGTCATGATCTCTTCTGCATCGGCTGCCGCACACAAAGCCGCACTTAAAGCCTCGCCGTCCATTTTGGAAATCAGTGACAGCTTTTGCTTTTTTGTGCAGCGCTTGATCGCATATTCTCTTTTCTGGGCCTCCTGTTTCGTCTCATACTCTTCGAAGTATACTAGCGAAACAGGGACCCTGCTTTTTGTGTATTTTGCACCTTTTCCTTCGTTATGGGCTTTTATCCGTTTTCTTAAATCATTGGTCCAGCCTGTATACAGACTGCCGTCCCTGCATTTAAGAATATATGTATAGTTCATGTTTCCTCCAATGTCACGCCCACGGCGGCGCACAGCTTTTTCGCCCGATATTTTTTTTCGTATGGCCTGCTTTTTACGTACGCCTTATTTTTTCCGTATGGCTCATTATAACACAGATTTTTGCCGCTGTACTTTCTTTTTAGGAGAAGCGTGATGCTTCTCCTATATTCTATCAGCCGGAGTAATCTGGTATTTTACTTAAGTGAAGAGTCAGGCATTGTTAAAAAGTTCTTAAAAAGTTATAAAAGTGGGTAATCCGGCTGTACTTTTATTTATCATATGCATTTTCTTTTACTCTGGTGACAGTTTTAGGATTTCAGATAGTCTGCCGGATTCACTGCTTCCCCTTTATAGGTTAGCTTTACAAATAAATTCGGGCCTTCCAGCACAAAGGATCTGGACGGTTCTGCCACCGTTCCTAAGACGTCTCCCTGTTTTACTTCATCTCCGATCTGGTATTTTGCATTGTCAATCTGACCGTAGCTGATTTCATAATAATCGCCAATCAGCACGGTCATGATCATTCCATAGCGGTCTGATTCATAAAGATTTACCACTCTGCCGTCGGCAGACGCTTTTACTTCTTCTCCTTTTTTTGCGCTGATCATAATGCCGTCGTTGCAGGCATACTGATCCAATGTGGTATAGTATATCGTGGTGTCCATACTATATGGCAGAACAATGTTACCCACCACTGGCCACTCTAGTGTCTTCTCCCCATCATAATGAAATGTACTCTTCTTCTGATCCTGTGTTCCTTCTCTTTCCTCGGTATCTTCTCTGTTTCCGTTTTCTTCCTTGGTTTCCTGGGACTCTTCTGATTTTGTCTCTTCTTCCTGTTCCTCTTGCTCCATACCGTTTTCTAACAGTTTTTCTTTTGAGCTTTTATAATCCTGTGACTCGGTATCTGCGCTTTCTTCTCCGGAATCCTCCGGCACTACCGCAGAGCCTATGGTATCTTTACTTTCCCCTAGTTCTTCCTGTCCGGCTGTGCTCTTGGTCTCGGAAACGTCACTGCCAATTTTGATATTATAGGCAGTCATCACCGATAAGGCCAAAAACGCCACGATCGCCAGACCGGAATACCATTTTTTCGGAACTTTTTTCATAGATAGCTTCATGGTATCACCTCTTTCGTTTCTGATATTTCAGGCAAATGCCTATCTATATCATTTCCAGAGATTTGCAGTTTATACATCCGTTTTTGTTCCCGGGTAATAATAAGACAAAATCATCCGGGCATCCATATGCCTTTGTGCCAAACTGTTCGCCCCGTATAAACTCATACCCATACCATGCCCTTTTCCCAGACACACGATCCGAAGCTTTCCCCCATAGTCTTCCAGGTAAAAATTTGACGATGGAAGATCAAAGATTTCCTGCCAGGTTTCTCCCTTCCATTCCTGATCTCCTGTTTTTACCGTTTTTACATAGCCGCTTTCGGTCTGCTCCTGGATCTTTAGTTTTTTGCAGTCTGCCTTACTTACGGTATGTCCTTCTTTTTTTAATTTTTTCGCGCATTCTTCATAGGATAATATTTTCACTGTCATGTAACCGTCCGCTTCCACATCCTGGCTGCTGTCCACGCTGACCAGGTAGGGAACTTCGACTCCGTAGATTTCTTTTGACGATACGGTCTTTCCTATGCTGATCTCATGGTACAGCGCATCAATGGGTTGTCCGTCATATTGAATCGTTTTGCCAAAAGTATCGGCGCTTGATTGCTCCAGCCGGTAAATCAATTCCACATAGGTTTTTCTTCCGTTGTTTTTTTCCAGATCTTCTTTGGACAGATAATCCAGTTCCAGATCTTTTTCTTTGACTTGTTTTTTGTCTCCTGCTGCTTTCATAAAGTTTGTCCGGCAAACGATCATCCAGGCGTTCCAGGCCTCCTTTTCCTGGATATAAGAGCTCATGGTCGCCGCCATCCCCATCACGTACTCCTCTCCGTCAATCTTGCTTCCGTCCTCCATGGTTACGGTAATCCCCATCTTTTTTTGCATATTTCCCGTTTTTTTCGTCATGATCAGGGTGCATATCCCGGGAATCAGCATCAGCGCACAAATAATCAGCCCCCATCTTATAAAATACTTCATCTTATATCTTATGAACTTTTTTCTTTTCTTATGTCTATTCTTATATCTATCTTATGCTTAATAGATATAACTCATCCTTCAATTCTCTATCTATTTATGTCCAATAAATATCTCCAAATAACAATTTTTTGTCTGAATTTTTCCAAAACCCAAAAATGGTCTTCATTTTTTTTTAAAACCACAAAAGAATCCCTGCAAAATTACCGATTTTACATTTACTTTTTATCATATTCTTTATATAATATTCACAAATTATTTCATTATGGATTTTTGTGTGCTTCTATCCAGAAAGGAGAAACCATGACAAAGGACATGATCAATAATGGCGTCGGTTCTGAAGATAAAGACCGTGTCATTCAGGAATATGTTCCCGGAAAACAGATTACTCTCGCCCATATGGTAACCAGACCAAAGGTTTCTGTATATAAAAAGCTTGGCTTGCCGGATGATTATCATGATGCGATCGGTATTATGACCATCACCCCGTCGGAGGCTACGATCATCGCTGCGGATATCTGCACGAAGTCTGCTTCCATCAAGTTAGGATTTGTAGATCGTTTTTCCGGTTCTTTAATTATTGTTGGCTCGACCGCCAATGTAGAAACTGCTCTCAATAGTGTAATCACCACATTTTATAATAAGCTTGGTTTTGACGCTGTAGCGATCACCAAAACTTGACGTAAAAACGGAGCCAGTTTCTTATGAATATACGATTAATGATGATCGGCGCTTCCGCAGCGGGAAAAACCACGCTGATTCAGCGCCTTTCCGATGAAAAGATTAAATACGACAAAACCCAGGCAGTGGAGTATGTGGGTAATTTTATCGATACTCCCGGGGAATATATGCAGCAGCGGGGCTACTGGGGATCCCTCACGGTAACTTCCAACGATGCAGAAATCATCGCTCTCGTACACGATTCCACCAGCGAAGACTGTTGGTTTTCGGGCGGGACCGCCTCTAAGTTTGAAAAGCCTGTGGTGGGTATTATCACAAAAATTGACAGCAAAGATTCCAATCCAAAACAATCCAGAGCTTATCTGGAGCTGGCCGGATGCAAAAATATCTTTGAAGTCAGCTCTTATACCGGCAAAGGAGTGCCGGAGCTTGTAGAAGGGCTCAACAACATCCTCAGCCAATTTAGAAAGGATCTAAACGAACGTATCAATAGTGATCGTTATGACTAGAACCAGGGGGGGAAAGAACCTTGTTTATATTATCTAAGGAAAATGTAGTCAGCTATGTCATATCACGGCTTGATTTTTTTAATCCGGATGGAGATATCGCCGTTTCTGCCATTGGAGAAGGCAGTTTGGAAGAAGACGGAGACGGCTTTATTAACTTTGTTTTCCGCGTATCCGACGGAGAACATAAGCTTATCGTAAAGCAGTCGCGCAACGATGCGCGGGCAGGCGGCGAATATCATTTGGATGTGAATCGTTATAAGCTGGAATATGACAGCATGAAGCTGCGTAAAGCAATTGTCCCGGATCTGATTCCGGACGTTTATGATATTGACTATGAGAACCGCGTCTTTATCACGGAAGATGTATCTCATCTAAAGATCTCCCGTTTTCAATTACTTAAGGGAGTTCAGTTTCCGAAACTTGCCGATCACATAGGCAAGTATATGGCCGCCACAGAGTTTTATACCTCTGAATATTATCTTGACGGCCGTACTTTCCGGAATTTATCTGTTCATTTCTTAAACACGAAAATGAGAGAGATTATGGACAACGGTATGTTTTTGACCAGCGTCACACCTGAAGATACTGTGGGACGGCCTCTTGATCCGGAATTTATTACTTTTTCAAAAAGAATTTGCGCCGATCCGGACGTTTTGATTTCCAGGCATCGATTGAGACATCTGTTTATGACGAAGGGCGAATGTCTTATCCACGGGGATTTACATACCTCTAACATTTTTGCAGGACCGCAAGAGACTAAGGTCATTGACATGGAATATACGATGTGTGCCCCATTCTCTTACGATATGGGCTATTTCCTCGCTAATTTCCTCGCACAATATGAGGCGGCTGTGTTCCGTCCTTTCCCTTCGGAAGAAGAACGAAACAGCTATAAGGAGTATTGCCTTCATATGATCCGGGAAACCTATGCGAAGTTCTGCGAGTATTTCTGCCAGTATTTTGATGAGGACGCCAAAAAGGAATATAAAAATATTCCGGGCATCAAGGAAGATTTCTGCTTAACCTGCCTTCGGGAGTTTATCGGCTTCGGCGCCAGCGCCCAGCTTGGCCGGATCTGTAATATCATTCCTTATGCGGATTATGACGAGATTGAAGATTATGTGCAGCGTCATAATGCAAAATGTCTGTCTATCATCCTGTGCAGACGTTTTCTTACGAACTGGGAAAATTATAATACTATCGACGAAATCATCAGCGACATTCAGGTGATCGAAGAGATCTACTGCAAAAATATCGCTGACCTGGAACTGTAGAAAGAAGGTATGGCTATGATTATTTTGACGAAAGAAAATTTACTTTCTTATATTCGTGAGCAGGTCCCTTCCATCCAGCTTCAGGAACCGGTGCAGATCAATCAGATTGGCGACGGAGATTTGGATAAGGAGATTGAGGGGGACAGCTATTGTAATTATGTGTTCCGCATTTCGGACGGAACGCATTCATACATTATAAAACAGTCCACGCCTCATCTTCGCCGAAGACACAGACCTATCTCTCCTTCCCGCAATCGTTTTGAATATGAGATCATGGAACTGCGCTCCAAGTACGTACCTCAATATGTACCAAAACTGTATCACGGCGATTTTGAGAATCATGTGTTTATCATGGAGGACGTTTCCAATTTAAAGCTGATTCGTTTCCAATTAAATAAAAACCATTATTTTCCTGATCTTGCCAGACAGGGTGCGGAATATCTGGCGGCAACTCATTTTTATACTTCGGAGTTTTATATGGAAACTGCCGCCTTCCGAAGACAGCTTGCTTATTTTATGAATCCGGAACTGCGGACCGTCATGGAAGATGGTATCTTCCTAAATATTTTTGCGGCTGATCATTACGATCCTGCCTGCGGACCGGAGTTTGCGAAGTATTGCGAATCCATCCGTTTTGACCCAAAACTTCAATTTGAGAGATATAAGCTTCGCCATCTTTTCATGTCGAAGTCGGAAACTTTGATTCACGGTGATTTCCATACTTCCAATATATTTGCAGATGATACACACCTTAAGGTAATTGATATGGAGTATACTTTTGGCGCTCCATTCTCTTATGATTTAGGTTTCATTATTGCCAATATCCTCTCTCAGATTAGTTCTGCCACCTACCGACCTTATCTGACAGAGACACAGCGCAGAAAGTACATCGCTTATCTGCTCACCATCGTTGAATCGTTATATACTTATTATATCGAATATTTCTTCCAATATTGGGATAAGGACGCCAAATTAGAATACCGCATTACCAACGGATATAAAGAGACGCTGGCCCTCGACATTCTTCGGGAATGTTTCGGTTTTGCCGCCTGCGTGAATTTCAGCAGAGTAATGGGGGACATGGAAACCGTAGAATACGATTCCATCAAAGACAATGATCTTAGAACTAAGACGAAGTTCCTTGCTGTGGAAATTGATAAATGCCTTTTTGAAAAATGGTCATCTTACCAGAATATCAAAGAGCCAATTAACGATATCATTGAGATCACAAAGAAGTATACTATTTTATAAGATCTAAAAAACTTTTCTATATCATAAAAAACAAAGCGTTCGGCTTTCTTCTATATAAAAGAGGGCCGAGCGCTTTTTATTTCGTTTTCCTTCTCATAAATCTACAAGAAAAATTCAAAATATTTTACTTGTATAAATTTATATATTTTTCATTTCACTAGTTATACTAAAATGGTACTAGCTAAATTAAAACGAGAAGATATTGAATTTTGACGTTTTATGTTTTAACTCCAAAGTCCCCGCCTGAATGGTGTAGGAGTCCAGATAGCAATGAATATCTCCATTTTTTGCCGGGATATTGTCATGGAAACGGATGCTGGTGTCTGTTTTCACCGTCATACACCAGCACGGTTCTGTCACTCCGTTGTTTCTGAAAAAAAGATCGAAGATAATGTTTCCAATCCCTTCCCGATCCTCTTTGAAGGTAAAGTTCGGTTCCTGCGGCCCCTCCAAACCGTTCATTCTGCAAAGACCGATAAAGTTTTTAATTAACTTGAGATTAAATTCTGTAATTGGAATATAAGTACCTGACATATTATCCTCCAAAATAACATCTACATGGAATAAGAGCAGTATACCAACGGCATACTGCTCTGTTTTATATGTTTTCGTAATAAAATCCTATTATTGGAACTTCTTAAAAGCAAAATTCCCTTATCCACAAAATATGTGTGCCGGAAATATTATTTTGTAAGATTTTCCACAATAGATGGATGAGGACGTGGAATAATAGAAGTAGAAGTAACTTCTCCACTGATTCCTAATCTTGCAAGACACGCATTGATTGCGGATCTTACGGATGAGATTTCACCAGTAATGATGAGATATCCTTTTCCACCTAAACCTCTGGCAATTCTAAGATCAACAATGCTTACTTTAGAAGCTTTTACTGCAACATCGGCTGCAATAATTGCTGTCAAAGCGGAGATTGTTTCGATAGCACCAACTGCCTGGATATTTTCTGTCTTCGTAAATCCTGAAATTGCAGGAAGAACTTCTTCACGGATATTATCAAGAACGTGTGTATCGATCAAATAAATTCCGCTTACAAGCTCTGCTTTGCTCATAGCAGCCTTTACAGGACCTACCTGTCCGCCAACGATAATAACATATTTACCAGGGCAAATTGGAGTAGCCAATAATAAGTCAACATTTCCTGCTTTTACCATTTCATCTGCTGTCTGGATGCCAACAGGAATGCTTTTAATTTCTACAAATCCAACTGCTTTTCTCACTGTTTAACACCATCCTTTATTTCTCGATTGAAATACAACCGTCAGCGATCGCTTTTACTGTACCGCTGATACTAGCATGAATACAAGCACCTAATTTACCTTCCGCAGGTTTGGCAATTACATCACCCTTCTTAACAGTATCGCCAACGCTTACACATGGAACTGCCGGAGCGCCAATGTGCTGTCCGCAAGGAATTGAAACGTGATCAATTTCTTTTGGCAATTCTGTAAGTGGTGCAGCAACATTGTATTTAGTAAGTCCTAAATTCGCAATGAGCTTTTTAATCGGGTACTTCTTGTACTCTCTCATCGGATGTGCTGATTCCGGTGCATTGCTTAATGAATTTCTGATACCCTGTTTTGCCATGATGCCCTTTAACTCATGATTTACCTTCCATGGCTGGAGGTTCATAACGCAGGCATATTGACATAATCTACATTCAGAACATAAATATGCGATCATTGGAGTTTCAGATCCATCGCAAAGGCTTCCATAACTAGCGAATCGAATCGTCTTATGCGGAGCAATGCTATGTCCAATTAAGTTACGAGGACATACTTCTGTACAAAGACTACAGTGACAGCAAGCTGCTTTCGCAACATGAAGCATCTTAGAAACGTCCATCTTTACGTCCTGGATCAACGGATGACTCTCAGGCAATACGATCAGACCCTTTGTAGTTTTTGTAATTTTAGAATCCAATGGTACATGTTTACCCATCATCGGTCCGCCATTGATGACAACAAACGGACCATCAACTGTAACACCGCCGGCCAGCTCAAGAGCTTCGCCAACAGTCATACCTAATGGTAATTTTAATGTAATATGATTTTTAACTTCTCCGGCGAAAGTAACGTAAGAATCTGTTACAGGCTGGTCTTCATAGTACGCATTATAAATGTTAAGCATCGTCTCAACATTGGAAACGATCACTCCGCATTTTAACGGGATTCCGCCTTCCGGAACAATTCTTCCTGTTACTTCGTATACTGTGATCTGTTCATCACCAGCCGGATAGAAGTTTTCGAGGAGATGAAGGGAAATCCCTTCATATCCTCCTAAAAGCTGATTAAAACTATTAATTGCTGCCGTATAATGATCTTTTAATGCGATAACGCCTTTGTCTGCGCCAACTTCTTTCATAACAAGCTGCAAAGCATCTAAGATCTTCTTTGTTTCAACAGCCATTAACTGCTGATCGACTCTCAGCAACGGCTCACATTCTGCGCCATTGATGAGTACATATTCAGCTTTAGCATTCATTTTTACATGAGTAGGAAAACCTGCACCACCGGCACCGACAATACCAGACTGAGCGATAATATCTATAAGGTTTTTTTCCATTTAACTCACCTCTTAATTATTTCATTCTGATATGGAGACCGTCCTGTAATACACATCTTCTCTTACGACAGAATGATTTTGCGGATGTCAAACCTTCTCCTGTAGGTCCGGCGATTGTGAATGTTGTGCAGCCCATTCCGCCAACACCAATACCAGCATAAGATGGACCATTCTTAACGAAAATAGTTGTTTCGATTTCTTTTGCCATCTTAGTAAGCTTGTCAACATTTCTTGAATGCATCATAGCTGTATGTCTGTTACCATGTTCTGCCTTTACAGCAAGATCGATAGCTTCGTCAACATTTGCAGCACGAACAACCGGAAGGATTGGCATCATAAGCTCAACCTGTACAAATGGATGCTCGAAGTTTGTTTCCATAAGGATAACTTTTACTTCTGGTCCAACAGTAATGCCAACTTTGTCGAGAATGTACTGAGCACTCTTACCAACGAAATTAACATTTGGTTTCTTGCGGTCGTTTGTTACTAATTCTACTAACTGTTCAATAACAGCAGGATCTTTTACTTCGTAAGCGCCATTATTCTTCATATTGAAGATCAGGTAATCTGCGATCTGATCTACTGCGATAACTTCCTTTTCAGCGATACATGGAAGGTTGTTATCAAAAGAGCATCCGTTTACGATATCTTTTGCTGCTTTTTCGATATCTGCTGTTTCATCAACAACTACAGGAGGGTTACCAGCGCCGGCTCCGATTGCTTTCTTTCCTGTGGACATAACAGCTTTAACGATTCCAGGACCACCTGTAGCAACTAACATACGAACCTTTGGATGATTCATCATGATATTTGTATTTTCAATGGAAGGTTCCTGAACTGTTACGATTAAGTTTCTAGGAGCGCCAAGTTCTTCTAACTTAGCGTTTAATTTCTTAATCAGCCAAATAGAAACGCCTTTGGAACGTGGATGTGGACTAAATACTACTGTGTTACCACCTGCAAGCATAGCGATGGAGTTACAGATTACTGTCTCTGTAGGGTTTGTAGTAGGAGCGATCGCACCAATTACACCAAATGGACAATACTCAATTAATGTTAAACCATCATCACCGGATAATGCTTCTGTTGTAAGATCTTCTACACCCGGGGATTTCATAGCAGCAAGTCTATTTTTGATTTTCTTATACTCAACGCCGCCCATTCCGCTTTCTTCTACAGCGAGCGCGCTCATATAATCTAAGTTTTCTTTGTTGCATACTACTTCTCTGATTCCTTCTACGAATCTTTGTCTGTCAGACAGAGAGTAGTTCATATACTCTTTCTGAGCCTTTGCAGATGCTTCAATCGCATCGTCCATTGTCTCAAAAATACCATATGTATATTCACTTTCGCATGGACAAGCTGTCTCAACATCGTTTAATACTTTTTTGACAACTTTTTCGATCAATGCTACATCAATATTCATTATGCTTTTCCTCCTCGCATTTTTTCTAATGCATAGGTAGCAACGGACATATCTTGTTCTGCCGTACCACCACTGATTCCGATAGCACCAATAACTTTACCATCTACTTCAATTGGATATCCACCGCCAAAACATACAATCCGGCCGTCTCCGGAATTATGGAGACTCCATAAGCTTTCGCCAGGCTTGGTTATATCTGCAAGAGCAGAGGTCGGACACTTAAGTACACAGGAAGTATAGGCTTTATCCTGGGAAACTTTCACACTGATTAATAAAGAACCTTCCATCCTCTGGAAATAGATGAGATTACCGCCTTCATCCACTGCGGAAAAGACAACCGGCACTCCGATTTCATTTGCCTTTTCTTCCACATAACCAGCCATTTTCTTTAAAGATTCTAAAGATAAATCCATTTTGCTTTCTCCTTCATCGCCGGCGCCAAAAGATTCTCTTACCACCTTGCGAACCTGTTCCTTAATCTCCTCGATTTCTTTTTCCTGCGCTCTGGCTTCCTCGAGACGAGCCATTGCAAAACAAGCATCGGACAGCCGGTTGATATACTTTCGTAAATCTTCGCGGACTGAAACTTCTCTTGCCAATGTTGTAATCTTTCTTTCTGCTCTTCTTACCACGGTTCTTGCAACGTGCAGAGTCGCAGAGGATGGATTCACTCCAGGCACCACAAACTCTCTCATAACGCCATTGACTTCTGTGGATTTGTCGATCAAAGCTTCCAGATACTTAACATCTTCTTCCCCGATCTTATCCTTGAGCATTTCCATGCCCCGTTCATCACTGGCAAATTCTGCGCCTGCCTGGAACATTCTTTTTTGAATATGATTAATATATTCTTTTATATCCGGTGAATCAGTCTGGGCATAGGCCATTCCCAATACGGAAATCGCTTCGTCGATGGTTCCGTAAACGTCAACATTTAAACTGTCTTTGTCTACTCTGGAACCCCCATACAGGCCTGTCGTTCCCTTATCACCGGTTTTTGTGTAAATATTAGCCATAATTCACATCCTTAATATTGTGATACTTCCACAGTATCTACTATTCCCACAATAGCAGCATCCACAGGAAGATCATTTTTCTTACCATTTGCCATACGGGCTGAACTGCCGCCAACAACAATCACTGTTTCACCATCGCCGGCTCCGACAGTATCCACAGCAATTTCTGTCTGTTTCTTTGCGGTAAGATCCTGATTGATCTTTTCTACGATCAGAAACTTGCTTCCCGTAAGCGCTGGAACCTTAATTGTGGAAACTACTGTTCCTATTACTTTACCTAAATACACGTCTTCACCTACTTCTTTACAATCGTGATACCTCGTTTGACCGCTTCCTCAGCAGCAAGCACTGTCACCAAAGCATCCGAACTTACATAAATGGTTTTATATTTTGCGTTTTTAGCAATATCGATTCTTCCGATCACCCTTTTATCTAAAGTGGTGGAAGATTCTTCTGCTTCCTGCTTCACAGCACAGCCGCAAGAAGGCTTTGCCGTTTCTTGTTTTTGTTTTGGCTCCTCACCGCTGTCCGGTATCGGGAAATCAAAACTGGAAGCATAAACTTTATTTACTTTTTTTGCCAGACTCTTATCTGTTGTCAATACAATACCAAAGGACTGGATATCCACCAGATTGCTCCGAAGCTTTGCCTTGTAGCTTTCTGTGACTTTAAATCCTAACTTTGCTCTGACTTCATTATCCGGGCAGCAGCCGTCGACGGCCGCAACGATCGGTTTTCCTGTATGCATCGCAAAGGATATCATATTGGTAATCAGATTATCGAAAATACAATTTGCAAGTTTCGCTGCCGTATTGATCGTAAGGGCAGGAACTATAACAAACTGAGATTCGTTGATAAGCTGTCTGCCATTCACTGGTGCGCCTTCAACATAAATGGCTTTTGGATCAATATCTTTTTTAACACGTTCCTCGGTGATCACCTCTGTCGCCGCTTTGGACATCACTGCGGTGAGTTCCCATCCTTCTTCTTTTAATTGTTTTAATGATGCCACTGCGTCATTATAACCGATCAAAGCTCCGGTAAAAAGAACGGTTGCCTTTTTGCAGGCTTCCATGTATTTTAATATGATCTGATCCGAAATATAATCCACAATGGTTGACATAAGCGCATTTTCAAATTCTACTTTATTCATTATGTCACCTATTGTTTATTGCAATTCATGGCGATTCCCAACGGTGTAACCAAAAGAGGTTCTTTTGGCTTAATTGTCTTAATTCCAGTTTCCTTTTCGAAGACACTCTCAAACTTCTTAAAGCTGCAGGCGCCGCCTACAACATAAATTACGTCCACATCGTATCCTTCGATGAATCTGGCAACAATCGCAGCCATCTTCTCTATCACCGGTTTCACTACAGGGAAAACCAGCATTTCCTGCTTAGGATCCTTTTTTATCCGCTCAGCCTCCTCAAAGGTACATCCAAGACTTCCGGCAAGAACCAGCGTCATATGGGTTCCTCCTGTTGGCTCATCTGCGGTAAAAATCACTTCTCCGTTTTTCAAAATGCTGATACCAGTTGTTCCGCCGCCGACATCCACCACTGCGCCGTCTGTAATACCAAGCACAGAGGCCGCGGCCGTAGGTTCATCTATAACATTAATGACGTCAAGTCCCACGGACTCAACAACATTTGAAATCACCTTCACATTACCGGACATGATTCCAGGTGGAATTGCTGTGGCAGCTTCGCGAAACTCCACTCCCATCATTTCTTCCAGTTGTCTCTTCATATTCTGAACTGCTCTGGAAGCGCCCAGGAAATCTACAACGATTCCATCTCTTACCACGGTAGAAGGATAAGACGCACCTGCGATCGGCGTATTGTTGGAATCGACTACGGAAACTACGATATTGGCAGTTCCAAGGTCAACTCCCAATTTGAGTTCTCCCTCATAAGGGCGATACTCTTCATTTTTAATAAGCTCTGAAAAACCAACTAAAACATTGTTATAATCGTTCATGTGATCCCCTTATTTTTTAATGATTGTTACAGTATCATTATTATCAAGGCAGCACGCATTTGCTTCATCAGTATCCACATGCATTTCAAGAGCATATTTGTCAGAAACTCTAATGAGAACATTGCCTAGAATGCCCGCTCTTTCTCCACCGTTTACTTTTACGTCAACGATATCTTTATCCTTCACTCCCCAGCTCTTAGCGACATCCGGGGTCATGTGGATATGTCTCAGTGCGACAATCGCACCTTTTTCAAGCATTACTGATCCATTAGGTCCTACTAATTCAACCCCAGGGGTTCCATCCAGAACTCCTGATTCTCTGATCGGAGCTTTCACTCCAATCGTTCTTGCATCTGTCTTGGATAGTTCTACCTGAGATTCAGGTCTTAAAGGTCCAAGTACCCGGACGCGTCCGAACTCACCCTTTGGTCCTCTTACCGCAACGGTCTCAGCACACGCATACTGTCCCGGCTGCTTTAAATCCTTGATCGGTGTAAGTTCAGAACCTTCTCCAAAAAGAACATCCATATCTTTTCTGCTAAGATGAATGTGCTTATTGGATACTCCAATAGGAATCTGAGTACTCATCCCATATAATTCTTCAACAACAAGTCTTGTAATCATTCTTACAAGCATTTCCTGATTTGAGTTACTCATCGGTTCCTCCATCCTTGTCGTTTTTATCCGGGGTACGATGAAAATCGTACCCCTTTTATATAAATTGTATCAGAAGTCAAACTAAGAAATAAAACTTAAGAATTATTTATCTGGGTTCTTTTTCTTTCTGCTGCTTCTTCTTCTTCCTGTTGATGTCGTCTTCTTAGGAGCTGCCTCTTCTTTTGCTTCCGCTTCCTGGGACTCTTCTGCTACAGATTCTTCTGCTTCAGGAGCTTCTACCGGGGCTTCTTCTGCCTCAGGAGCTTCTACCGGGGCTTCTTCTGCCTCAGGAGCTTCTACCGGGGCTTCCTCTGCCTCAGGAGCTTCTACTGGAGCTTCTTCGTCTGCATTTGAAGTTTCCTCAGTCACTTCTTCCACTACAGGTTCTTCAACCACAGGCTCTTCCTTAAGCTCTTCCACTACAGGCGGTTCAGGTGTCTTTTCTATTGGGGTTTCATCTTTTGGTTTCCAGTTTTTTACGAGAACCGGCACTCTGCTTTCGCCCTTAGGACGATATCCCTCTGCCAACGCAATGTCGCCGCCGACGTTTTCTCTATGTTTGATCATAACATCCATAATTCCGTCAGCAGGACGTGCTTTCAGAAGAACGCTCTTAATGCCCTTATGGGTTCCGTTCACCAGCTCGGCAGCGCGTGTACCCGCAGCGATTGCTGCCTTACAAGCGCCTACGTTACCTTCCACCTTAACAGTACACATACCGTCGCCCTTTGCATACTCATAACCGAGTAATTTGACATTTCCGGCTTTTACTGCCGCATCAGCCGCCGCAATACAAGCAGCAAGCCCAAAGGTTTCGATAAAACCAATACTTTTGTCAGCCACCTTCACACCTCCTTACATTTAGACTTTTTTATTAGTCCAGACTCTTAAACGGCATCTTTTTCACCAGCCTAGCGGCATTGGCGCCGATTTTTCTGAACAAATCTGTTTGATATAATTTAATTCTAAAAAGAGGGGCCGCTTTGTCCAGTTTCTCATACTGAAGAACTACGCCTTCTTTGCTGATACCAACGCCCACCCCTAATCTTGATTCCAAGCTGGCTTCATAAGCTAACTGCAACACATCGGTACAATGAAGGGCCTGAATATCATAGGGGATTCCTTCTTCCTCAATTCCAAGAAGAACGCTGATAAAATCAGTCTCAGAAAGGTGATCGCAGTCATAAAATACTTTTATTGCAGGCTTTGAATTAGAGCCTGAATTAATGCTCATTCCTTCCATAATCATTCTCCTATATCGGCACAAGACATTGCCAATCCTGTTGCAACGGCATTTCTAGGTCCTTCGCATCCGCGAATATTCCCTCGGCCAGCCACTATATTATATTGTGATAACGCATCAGTCACAAGAGTCGGGACTTCAAAGTCCAGTGCAGAACCTCCCACTAATACAACAAATTCAATATCTCTTACGTTGCCCGTCGGGCTAACTTTCGCCAAAGATCTGATCGCATTGGTAACGAACACTTTGCTCTTTGCATTGGTCCGAACCATTTTGATTTTCTCCATGGAATTGAATCCTTCAATCGGTATGAGTTCTCCACCCTCTTTAACTAATACTACTTTAGCAAAAACAGCCGGATCGAGCGGTTCTTCGAAGAACTCAACTGTTCCGTCTTCATGTCTGATATGGAACATACTCTCCACTTTTGCCAAAGGATATTTTTTAATATCTTCCGCAGTGTTAAAATCTTCCAGACCAAGCTCGGACTGAATCAATAAAGTAACCATGTTTCCTGCACCGGCGAGATGTACTAACTTAACCTCACCCTGTTTGTTGATAATGGAAGCATCTGTAGAACCTGCTCCCATATCGACAATCGCAAGAGGAGTATCTGTTCCTGGTGTCGTGAGGGCTCCTTTGATCGCCATATCGGCTTCTACGCCGCCAACATACACCGGAATCTTCAGTCTGTCGGTCAACTCTTCAGCGATCATCTCCATCTGAAGACGATCTGCCTTAACCATTGCCGCAATACCCACGGCGCTCTCCATGGAATATTCATTGGCAATACCACCTTTTACCTGCTGAGGATTAAAGGTATCTACTGCCAGCATATCCTGGATTTTAATATCTCTGGGATGCTGATTGGTAAGATTGGACATAACCTGTCTCACCTTCTCAAGCATTCCGCCTGCGTTAGTACCAGGCTCACCCTTGATATCTTCTATGACGTCAATGCTGTTGATGGCATCCATCATATTTTGGGCACCTTCGTCCACTCCAACGGTTACTTTCTTTTTCTTTCCGATAATTTCTATCGAGCCGGCCGGAATACGTCTTTCCTTTACGTCACCTTCCGGTGTTTTAATTACCACCGCTGATCGGTTGCCGATCAAAGCACGGGCAATCGGCACTACCTGTTTTGTCTCATCCGAAGAAAGTTTAAATAAAGTGGCGATACCGTAAGGGTTGGACAGCACTTCTACCACTCCTCCGACCGGAGCAACTTCCACTGCACAAATCATACCGATCGGCACTTTATCCACCATTCCAACTTCATCGACAATAGGGATTTTCTTTTCAAGACGGTTGTTAATTAAAACGCCATCATCGCGCTGGACAATGGCACCTGTAATATTTAATATCTTATTATATTTATTAATAAGCATAGCGGCGGTTTCAAAAGATACACTTGACGGAATGACTACAATCACATCACTACCTTTTTCGACGCTATCAAGCTGGTCTATCATATAAGATATTCCAACACCAATCCCAATACCTCCCGGGGTATTGGGATTGTGTCCAATCATAGTAGACTCAGTGATAATAGTTTCGGTAATGGTCTCCATGGCAACATCACCAATTACGGGTGCAGCCTCGTTTACACGCACCTCATCAAGATCGCTGATATCAAGCCCCAGTTTATCCAAAGCTTTTTTCAGTGATTTGAAGACGCCGTGAATATTTTGTTTCGTTCCTTTAATACCGGTCGTCTCAGTAATTCCACTGGAAAGGAACGTAACGTGTTTCCCATCGATTCTGGCAACTGCTGTCTCTGTGGAAGAGTTGCCAATATCAACGCCCGCAACTAATTTCACTATTCTTACCTCCGTTGAATTAAATCAACTGTTTATTTTTTTAAACGATTACGTTTTTCGTAGATATCAGCAGCTTCTTTTACGAAGTTTCCGCTAACTACAGCGCCGTATTCGTTGATCAGCTCATCACCGATTGCATAAAGTTCAGCTTTTGTTGAACGATATGGACGAAGAGCGTTATAAATCTCAAGAAGTCTTGCATCTGGTACTGGGATTAACTCACCAGCTCTTCTAAGGTTTACTGCGAAGAATCCACGTCCAGCGGATTCAGCAACCTGAGCCTGTAATTCAAGAGTTTCTTTTGTAATACGGAAATCTTTTGCTGATAAAGAACCATCCACAACGCCCTGAAGTGTCAGTTCGTCAAGGGATTTTCCAGATGCACTCTTGATTAATTCCGGTTTCTTTTCTCCGATAGGATAATCAGCAACTGTTACTTTTTCGCTTTCGCAAGCTGGAGCAGCAGCCTGAGCACCCTGCATATTTTTAAGCACTTCCTGCATAATCTGTCTTACTAATAATTCCTGATCCACGATTGCCACCTCCGATTATTTAAATTCTACTTTAAGAGCTTTAGGAGCTTTATCTCTGTCAGCGTGCTCTGTTTCTTTAATATGAAGCACTGCGGACAAAGCCTGGTATTTCGGTCTTGCCATCTGATCATTCTTTACTGGTACAGGGTTTGGAGATTCGCCTTTTGCATATCTTGCAGCGTTTTTACCAATTTCTCTGTATGTATCAAGGTCGATCAACGGGCACTGAGGGAATAATTCCAGGTTGGACAGCGGCGGAAGGTCTTTCTGATGGATTACAGTAGTACCTTTGGACTGGATACCGATACCGATGCCTGATCCGGATAATTCAGCTGCGTCATGAGCGATAAAGGATACGTCAGATGTTCTGTATACTTTAACGATACGACAAGCAACGCCTTCTTCTTCAAGGCCAGCCATAACTTCTTTTACGATATCTGCATGAGGGATTCCAACAATGTTAGTTGTCTGGGAAGCACCGAATGCAGGAGCCAAACCTAAAACAACTTCGTTAGGATTTGTTCCTTTTTCAGCATCGCCGATCTCAGTGATGGTCATACCTTCGGATACGGAAACTTCTTCTGCCTTTGCTGCAGAAGTGTTCATCTCTTTAAGAACTTCAGCGATAACACTTTTTAATAATCTTTCATCAATTGCCATTCTAGTTCACCTTCCTTAATACTTTAACCGATTTTAGATGGGTCAACAGCGGTACGAATGTTGCTCAGTTTTTCCCAAAGTTCTGGGCTGATCTGATATCCGGTCATAGGACCTTCATAACAGTTAGGGCTGTTAACTGCGGAAATTACATGGAACTTATCATCCAGCATGGATGCTGTATGTAAGTAGTCACCAACAACTTTAGCTTTCTGAATGTTGAAGATAGATTCAGCAACATCTTCGAAACCAGCTTTGTAAAGAGCCTTAACAAAATCAAGACCAGTTACGCCGCGTTCAAGCATTTCTGTAGCAGCCTTAAGGTCAGCAACAACGTCACGGTCAGGCATATCCTGAGATCCACGAGCGTATGTACCAGCTTCAACTTCTTCATCAGTGATTTCAGGTAAACCTAATTCACGGAAGATAGCCTGAATAGCTCTTGCAGCTTTATTACGAGCAGCAACAACTTCTTCTTCTGTAGCCGGAAGTAAACCTGCGTCAACCTTTAAGTCACGCTGAATTACTACCCAGTCGTCATAATCGTCCGCATCCCAGTTGGATCCAGCGAACATATTATCATAGTTAGGAGTTGCAGAATATCCGGAGCAAATGTAGTCTGTTCCAGGGATAAACTGTGGAATAGAACGAGCAACTCTACGAAGATCAGAATGTGTAAATGTCTGGTCATTGGAGGAAGCGTTCTCAAGGTCAAGCATACCAGCGATAAGGTTTTCACATGCAACGGCACGGATACCACCTGGTACAGCGGCAGGAACACCAATACAGGAAACGGAACCATTCTGAGTTCCCTGAACACCAGCACCACGAGTAACACCAAGACATCTAGCCTCAAGGTAAAGCATGGATTTTCCTTCTGCCATACCCATCTGTACTTCAGAACCTGTACCTGATGTAAATCTCATCTTAACACCACGGGATGCGTAGCAGGAAGCGAGGAAAGCTTTTGACCATGGAGTATCATCACCATCCATGAATACGTCTTCAGTTCCGTATACGGATACTGTCTCAGCGTAAGCGGTGTAACCTCTCATACCTAAGTCAAGCTCTGTAGCTTCTTCTACAGCACACTGTGTAAGGATACCAGGACGTCCTACGTTAGCACCAAGCATGATAGCTAAAGCGTTGAACGGAGCGTAACGAACGATACCTACGGTTGTTTCCATCTCAGCGAAACCACGAACAGCTGCTTCAGCTGCGTCTGCTGCGATCTGGATCATGTTATCTTTTACGTTTGTTACGTGACACTGGTTTGCTGGTTTTAATCTACATCTCATCTTGGTAATACCCATCATTGCTTCAAGAACATTCAGGTTACCAACGATTTCAACTAATTTAGCAGGTGTAACTGCTGTAGTATATTTCAAGCATTCTGCTCTGTTAACATTAATATCAACAAGCATACGAGCGATCTGCAAAGAATCCGTAGCCATAGCTTCTTCTGCAAAATCAAGGTTAATAGCGTATTTAGCGATGAAAGCGTCAAGCATATCAAATTCGTCTGCTGTTTTTCCGTCCATCTCTACGACAACGCCATTTTCAATTTTAATGGATGGAGTAGGGTCAAACGGGCTGTTCATCGCAATGAAACCAACCTCTGGCCAATCTAAGGCATATCCATCCTGATTAACAGGTCTTTGATCTAAATATTCAAAACGTTTACTTCTCACGGTCTCAACACCTCTCAAATTCTCAATTAAACTTTATTCTCTATTTTAAATAGTCAGCATATCTTTAACCACCTGCTCTCACCCAGGCAGTCAAAGTATGTACTCATCGCACAACTCTCACATCATACGATCCATTATTCAAAATCAAAAGTTATCAAATCACGCTCTATATCTTAGATATATGGAACGGAGCCAGACTCTAATGGTTCATCTGGAGCTAAAGCTTTCAGTAACTGTTTACCAACTTCTCTTGCACCAATGATAGCCTGTCTAACTGCTCCTGAATCTCCTGAGAAGAAGAAGTTAACCTCGTTAGAGTAGGATGTTCCGCCATTACCAGGTGTAGCAATTGCGATAGGGTCGATTGTAGCTGTCTTACAAGCTGTATCTGCTAATACGATACCGATACCTGAAGGAGCGCCTACAGTGATACCAAATGCTTTACCAACATTAGCGCCGAATGCTTTCTCTAAGCAGTAGGAAGCACGAGCTGTGTACTGGAACTCAAGATGTCCTGCGGAGTTTCCGTATACATCACCGAAGTGTTTTTCTACGAAGCTAAGACCAACTTCTACAGCTCTTCTTGCATCGGATACATCTTCTGCACCAAATACAACTAAGCATCCATGTCCAGCGCCGCCTTCTGTATCTCTTGGGCACTCGATGATAACTGCTTCTGTGTTAGTAGCTTTCACTGCTTCGTCAGCTGCGAAGATCTGAGGACCTGCACCAACACGGTCAGCCATGATACCGATAGAACGGTATTTAGGATCGATCTTTAACATTTCATGTACACTATAGTCAAGGTTAGCAATAACTAAACCAATTGTATGTCCCATAGCTGTTCCAACGTACTCTGTTAATCCGCAAAGGTCTTCGTTGATTCCCTGTGGGCTTGGAGCTGCTGCAACTGTATCATTAGCGAACATATTTTCAGCCTGGGTTCCACCCATTTTTTTCATAACTTCGTCCATGATTTTAGCCATCATTTCATCTTTCATTGAATTATACCTCCATTAATAATTGATCAGACTAGGACTAAAACTTATTGTGGTAAGATTTTTTCTACATCTGTATGTGGTCTTGGGATTACGTGGCTAGATACAACAGTACCAACTTTATCAGCTGCAACAGTGCCAGCGTCAACGGATGCCTTAACAGCTCCTACATCACCTCTAACCATAACTGTAACGAATCCAGATCCGATTTTCTCGTATCCTACCAATGTTACGTTTGCTGATTTAACCATAGCATCGGCTGCTTCGATAGCACCAACTAAACCTTTGGTTTCAATCATTCCTAAAGCTTCTTTCTGCATAATTGACCTCCTTACAAAATTTTTTTAGTCTCTCTTGCAATTAGACAGACCTGTTTCGGTTGATTTACAGGATAGTATCATTATATAGCAATATTCACAAAATTACTTGGCTTTCGCCTATAATTTTTAGTTTTTAAACACATATAATTTCCATGCACATTTTTTTCTCATGATACTTTGTTGACATTGTTTCACTCGAAAAAAGCAGTTGCTGTAGTATTTTTTTCAAAAAATTACTTCGCAATATTATCAAGAATCTTGCTGATATCATCGGCAGTTACTTTTCTTGGATTTGCCTGGGTACAGGCGTCGGCAAGAGCCCTGCGGATGATCTCATTCCTGTTTGCTTCAAATTCTTCCAGTGAAACACCACATTCCGAGATGCACTGCGGACGATCCATGTACTTCAAAAGCCTGTTGATCTCTGCGATCAGATTCGATACCCCAACCTTTGGCGTCGGAGCCGGCAATCCGATAATTCTTGCAAGCTTCTGATATTTTTTTGCGGAATCGTTGCTGTGTTTTGCTGCTTCTCTCGCCATATCCGCATTGAACTCAATCACATATGGCAATACCAGAGCATTCGCTCTGCCGTGAGGAATGTGGAAAATTGCGCCAAGAGCATGGGCAATACCATGGTTTAATCCAAGATTTACAAGGTTAAACGCCATACCTGCCAGACAGGATGCACGGTGCATTTTGTCCCGCGCCTTGATATCAAAGCCGTTTCGGTATGCTTTTGGAAGATATTCAAAGGCAAGCTCTGCCGCTTTTTCTGCAAGACAGTCCGAACAGTCGCTGGCTGTTTCAGATACATACGCTTCCAGCGCATGGGTGATCACGTCCATACCGGTATCTGCGGTAATGAATGGCGGTGCAGTTTTAACCAGTTCCGGATCGAGTATGGCGATATCCGGCATCAGACTTTCGTCGATCAGAGGAATTTTCACTCCTGTTTCTGAATCTGTAACCACTGCAAACTTTGTTACCTCAGAGCCAGTTCCACTGGTAGTTGGGATGGCAATTAAAGTGATTTTTTTGCTGTCATCCGGATTTTGCTTTTCCTCAAGTCGTCCGGCCATATAAACGATGGATTTCGCCGCATCGATGGAAGATCCCCCTCCCAATGCAACAACAACGTCACAGGCCTTGTTCTCCAGGAATTTGACTCCTTCTTCGATGATGGTCATCGGCGGATCCGGGATTACTGAGTCAAAGATTGCTACGGAGTTACAGTTTGACAGTTTTTTAAGGATCATATCGGCCATACCGGAGTCTACCATAAACTTATCAGTGATCAAAACAGCGTTGACGTCTTTCACTTCCAAAAGAGCGTCGATGGCGTCCTCACTGAAAAGCACTTCTGTAGACAGTTTAAACCGTTTCATTGTCCTCCTCCTTTCTTGTTTTATATTTTTCTCTATACTCAGATGGCGTTAACCCGGTTTTCTTTTTGAAAGCCTTGCTGAAATAATTCGCTTCGTTATACGCCAGATCTAAGGCAATATTAAGCACCGGAATATCTGTGTTGACAAGCATTTCTTTTGCCATATCCATCTTCCGGTCCGTCACATAGGTGATAAAATTCACACCCATCTCTTTTTTAAATATTTTGCTCAAATAATAGGTGCTGATATTGACGTGATTGGCCACGTCTTCAAGGCTGATCCCCCGCCTTAAATTCCTCTCAATATAATCGATCACCGACTTCATGCCGTCATCGGAAAGCTTTCCTTTGATGTTCATCTTATCAAAGATGATGTCCACCATCTTTACGATCTCGTTGCACGCGTCATGCTTATTATTATATAAAAGATACTTGATCTTGAGCTTCTCCATCTGCACAACCAGCTCGTTGTTGTCTGTCACGCCCATCTCTTCTGCAATGCTAAGAATCATCTTCGCCAGATCCTGAAGTCTCTTTGATATAATATTCACATCATGATGTTCTAAATATAACTGGTCTATGTAAGTTCTTAAAAGGTCTACGGTAGCTTTGTATGAGCATTTTTTTAATTCTACCTCAATTTTTGACAACAATTTATTACTCTTATCCGTCTGCTTGCCTCCGCCCACCCGGTCGGCGAAGGATTTTACAGACTCGATCAGGGCTTCCTTGCGAATTGGTTTGAGCAAAAAGTCATCCACTTTTAACTTAATCGCCTGATGGGCGATATTAAAATCATCAAAGGCCGTAGTAATGATGATCACCGCATCGGGATGCTTCTTTCTGGCATACTTGATCACCTCCATACCGTCGACCCCCGGAATGCTGATATCCACCAGAAACAGATTGATCTCCTGCTTGTCAATGAGATCGATCGCCTCATATCCGCTTTTTGCCTCTCCGACAATCTCTGCTTCTGACAGATTCTCTTCCAGAAAAATCTTTATGGAAGTTCTTTCCAATTCTTCATCTTCTACAATTAGTATTTTATACAATGAAGCGTCTCCTTTCTAGGATTCACTGATGGGAACTCTGATGGTCACCTTCGTTCCTCCAAATGGTTTATTATTGCTTTCAATAGATAATGCATATTCATTTCCAAAATGATGGATCAGACGGGAGTTTACATTATAAATCCCCACAGCTCCGTCATTTTTATTTTTATACGCTTCTCCCCGCAAAACAGAGGCGATCTGCGTTTTGGACATACCGTCTCCGTTATCCGTCACCTCAATGACCAGATCGTCTTTTTCCCTCACGGCAGTGATACCGATCACTCCTCCGGACGCCTTTTTTTCTACGGCGTGCTTGATGGAATTTTCCACAATCGTAGCAAGGGTAAGAAAAGGCACTTTTACGTTATGATATTTCTCTGGAACTTCGATGGAATATTGCAGGCGGCTGCCCAATCTGATCTTTTGGATCTTTAAATAATTGAGTACATGGGTTATCTCATCTTCCATGGTACTAAGCTGGCTGGAGCTTTTTCTCAAGATATAGCGCATCATGTCCGCAAAGGCATAAACCACGTCCTCTGTCATCTTTGCGTTTTCGAAGAAAGCCAGCCTTCCGATGGTATTTAAAACATTAAACAAGAAATGCGGATTAATCTGATAATGCAGCGCCTTTAGTTCAATGTCCCGAAGAGACTTTTCCATCTCGATGCGGAGCTTTTCCTCTTTCATCAAACGCAGGTCTTTTTCCCGGAGTTCCTCTCTTACTTTGTTGGCATACTCTTTTCCGATGGAATAATTATAACTGTCGCACAGGATCTGCGCAACCGCTTTGATCTTTTCCACGCTGGTAATTGCTACCTGATCGTACAGATCTTTAAGCTCCGGATTTTCCACCCATTCTTTTGTCTCCTTCATAATCCTTTTCAGATCGCCGGTATCCTCGCTTTTTACCTGTCCTGCAAGAATCGCGCCCACATACTGTCCCTTGATCATGATAGGAATGGCGAAATCAATAAGTCCCGCATGGCATACATAGACATAGGCTCTCCCGATCCGTTTCGCCTTTCTTCCTCCGCAGGCGTCACAATAGTAACATTTTTCCCGAAATTTCTCGTCCTGCCGAAGCCGCTCACAAAACGGCGTAAAATTACTGTACTTTGTAAGAGGCACGCCGTTACAGTCCACCGTAACAAACGCAAGCCCCGTTCCTTTCGCCCAATTATCCTGCAATTCCTGCAATTCTTTTACGTTAATGACTTCTCCAATAGAAATGTTGCTCATATACAGTCCTTCTCCCTGCTCAATTTATTCCCCATTCCAATACTGCATAATCTTTTTCCAAAAAAATCTTATACACTCTTGATTCTTTATTTTTTCTTTTTCTTTTTTATCAGATATTGATAAGCCTTCTGCGCGCAGGCGCAGGCATCTTCCGTATAACAGTCCGCCCCCACTTCCTTTGCGGTCCGCTCGTCGATAAAATAGCCGCCTACCATAATATAGAACTGGCTGCGCACTCCCCGGTCTTCAAATTCTTCCACAACTTCCCGCATATCATTGACAGACTGGGACAGGATTCCGCTCATGCATACGATATCGGCCTTGCTGGCAACCGCTTCCTCGTAAAACTTAGCGGGAGAGACGTCCACCCCCAAGTCGATCACCTGGATGTTCTTGCTCTCCAGCATCATCTTCACAAGATTCTTCCCGATATCGTGCATATCCCCCCTCACCGTTCCGATCACGGCCGTTCCCACTTCTTTTACACCGCTGTTTCCCGTGTATCTGTGCAGGGCGCTCACTCCTGTTTCCAGCGCTCGGGTGATACTTAATATCTCAGGGACGCCGACTTCTTCTTTGCGAAACTTTTCGGCAACCTGCCCCATTCCTTTTAAAAATCCTTCTTCTAAAATAACCTGAGGAGAAATCCCTTCTTCCAGAGCAATTTTAACCAGATTTGACGCGCGCTTTCCCTGTCCTTTTTTCAGCGAATCAATTATTTCTTCTATTGTTGCACTCATGTGGACCCTCCCAAATACTAAACTCGAGACTAATTTATACTATTGTATACTTTTTTGCGAAGAAAAGCAAATTTTTATAGGAATTTTAGCAAAAAAATTTTGACTCCTCATAAATATAACTAATTTTTCAATGATTATTCCCCACAATCTTTTGGAAATTGTCTAATTTGAGCTGTAAAAATTTATTTTCCCGGTCATGAATAAGTATTCTTTTGCCCTTTTTGCCGCATCGAGCGCGTATTGCGAAGCAATAAAATTTATCACGCACCTTGGCGGAATAAATTCTTAATGCAGCAAAAAAAACCGCTCTGTTTTCCTGAACCCGGAATATTTCCGGCGAAAAACAGAGCGGTTGTTATTATTACAGAGTTACTTTTTCCAGTTTCCAGATGTCCTTTACGTAGTCTTCGATAGTACGGTCTGAGGAGAATTTACCGCATTTTGCAGTCTGGAGCATTGCCATACGAGCCCATCTTGCCTCGTCACGGTAAGCTTCATCAATTCTCTTATGCGCCTCTTTATAAGAATCGAAATCACGAAGAGTAAAATACGTATCCTGATCAAGAAGAGCGTCATAAAGAGCGCGGAACAATTCTGGATTCTCCGGTGAATAGTATCCGTTGACAAGCTGTGTCATGACTTTTCGCACATCTTCATTGTTGTTGTAAATATCTCTCGGATAGTAGTTTTTGTTTCTTTCGTATTCCATAACTTCATCCGCAGAAAGACCGAAGATAAATGCATTTTCTTCTCCGACTTCCTCTATGATCTCCACGTTGGCGCCATCCATCGTACCGATGGTCAGAGCGCCATTTAACATGAATTTCATGTTTCCGGTTCCGGAAGCTTCTCTGGATGCTGTGGAAATCTGCTCGCTGACGTCTGCCGCTGCAAAGATCAGCTCCGCATTGGATACCCGATAATCTTCAATAAATACCACTTTCAGCTTGCCGTTGATGCTGGCGTCATTGTTAATTTTGTCCGCCACCGCATTGACCAGCTTGATGGTAAGTTTTGCGGTGTAATATCCGGCCGCTGCCTTTGCACCAAAGATAAAGGTACGCGGAACGATGTCCATGTCCGGATGTTCTTTGATCTGATTGTACAGATAAATTACATGGAGAATGTTCATCAACTGACGCTTGTATTCATGGAGTCTCTTCACCTGGCAGTCAAAGATGGAACGAGGATTCACATCGATTCCGTTATGTTCTTTGATATATTTTGCCAGACGTACCTTGTTCTGGTACTTAATATTCATAAATTCTTTCTGGCATTTTTCATCGTCCACATAAACGCTCAACTGATCCAAATGGGAAAGATCTGTGATCCAGTCGTCTCCGATCTTGCTTGTCACCCAGCTTGCCAGCAATGGATTTCCGTGAAGAAGGAATCTTCTCTGTGTGATACCATTGGTTTTATTATTGAACTTGTATGGCTGCATTTCGTAGAAATCTTTTAATTCACGTTTTTTAAGAATCTCTGTATGAAGTCTTGCCACACCGTTTACGGAATAGCTTCCTGCAATAGCAAGATGAGCCATACGAACCTGTCCGTCATAAAGGATCGCCATGCTTCTTACTTTATCCGGATCGTTTGGATAGTTTGCTTTAATTTCCAAAACAAAACGACGGTTGATCTCTTCCACGATCTGATATACACGAGGGAGAAGTCTTGAGAACAGCTCGATCGGCCATTTTTCCAAAGCTTCCGCCATGATCGTATGGTTGGTGTATGCGCAGGTCTTTGTGGTGATCTCCCACGCTTCATTCCATTCCAGACCTTCTTCGTCCACGAGAATACGCATCAACTCTGCAACGGCAACTGTCGGATGGGTATCATTTAACTGGAAGGTAACTTTCTCATGGAACTTACGGATATCATCATGAGTTTCTTTATATTTGCGGATCGCTCTTTGTACGGAAGCAGAGATAAAGAAATACTGCTGTTTTAAACGAAGTTCTTTTCCGGCCATATGATTGTCGTTTGGATAAAGTACTTCACAAATATTTTTCGCAAGGTTTTCTTCTTCTACTGCTTTTTGATATTCTCCCTTATCAAAGGAATCCAGCTTAAAGTTATTTACCGCTTCCGCATCCCAGATACGAAGTGTGTTTACGATGCCGTTTCCGTAACCAACGATCGGCATATCATATGGTACGGCGCGGACGCTCTGATAATTTTTCTGAACATATTTGGACTTGCCGTTTTCCATCTCCACGTCAACATATCCGCCGAATTTTACTTCCAGAGCGTATTCGTCTCTCTTGATCTCAAATGGGTTTCCGTATTTTAACCAGTTATCCGGCACTTCCACCTGATAACCGTTCTCGATTTTTTGTTTGAACATACCGTAACGGTATCGGATACCGCATCCATATGCAGGGTATCCAAGGGTTGCCAAAGAATCCAGGAAACAAGCGGCCAGTCTTCCAAGACCTCCGTTGCCAAGAGCTGCATCCGGCTCCTGATTTTCGATGAGGTTCAAATCAAGGCCAATTTCTTCCAATGCTTCTCTGATTTCATCGTAGCATAAAAGATTGATCATGTTATTGCCGAGAGCGCGGCCCATGAGGAACTCCATGGACATATAATATACCATCTTTTTGTCCTGTTTTTCGTATGCCTTATGGGTTGCGATCCAGTTATCGATAATGTCGTCCTTTACAGAATAAGCCACCGCCTGATAAATCTGCTGCGGAGTCGCCTCATCAAGAGTACGACGGAACAACATACGCGCGTTGGATTCTACTTCATTAATAAATTTTTTCTTGTCAAAATTACCTTTCTTAATCAATTAGCTGATCCTCCTGTTTTTTATTTCTTCTCTACACTAAGAAGTACACTTTCTTTATTGATATTCCATTTTTTAGAATAACCACATTCTGTGTCAAACAATAGTTCATCGGCCAATACATCATTTTGAATTTCCGCACTATGATTTTTCATAATCTCAACAATTTTTTCATTATCTGAAGCAGCTACCTTGATGTGATCTGTCACTTCAAATCCTGCTTCCTTTCTCATAGTCTGAATCTTGCTGATAATCTCTCGAACAAAACCTTCTTCAATAAGCTCTGATGTAAGATTCGTATCCAAGACCACGGTAATTCCCCGGTCTGCCTGTGACACATACCCCTCTTTTTGTGTCATAGTAATGAGCAGCTCATCTTCAACAAGCTCAATCTTATCATCATTTATATTGATTGTCAAAACCCCATTTTCATCAAGGGCAGCTTTTGCTGCATTTCCGTCAAGATTTGCAAGGGTTTTGTTAATCATTCCAAGTTGTTTTCCGTATTTTGGTCCCACTAAACGAAGATTTGGCTTAAATGTGTAAGTAGTATATGCGGAAACGTCATCGCTGAACACTACTTCTTTTACATTCAATTCTTCTTCCACAATTTGTTTGTAAAATTCCGGCAAACTCTTTTCTGCCTTAACAAACATGGTTCCGATCGGCTGACGGTTTTTGATTCCGGATGCATTTCTGGCAGCGCGGCCAAGAACTACGATACTCAGCACTTCCGCCATATTATTTTCCAGTTCTTTGTCGATAAACGCCTCTTCCACGGTCGGGAAATCACAAAGATGGATGCTTTCCGGCGCCGCAGCGTCCACAGTCTTTACAAGATTTTGGTAAATATCTTCTGTCATAAACGGAATCATAGGAGCCGCAGCCTTTGCCACGGTCACAAGAGCCGTATACAAAGTCATATAAGCGTTGATCTTATCCTGTTCCATTCCCTTTGCCCAGAAACGCTCTCTGGAACGGCGCACGTACCAGTTACTCATGTCATCCACAAAGCTTTGGAGCGCTTTGGCAGTTTCCGGAATACGATAATGATCAAGATTGGTATCCACTGCCTTTACACAGGAATTTAATTTGGAAAGCAGCCATTTATCCATGACAGAAAGCTTGTCGTATTCTAAAGTGTATTTTGTAGGATCAAACTGATCGATCTCTGCGTAAAGAACGAAGAAAGCGTAGGTATTCCAAAGAGTACCCATAAACTTACGCTGTCCTTCCACAACGGCGTCGCCGTGGAAACGGTTCGGAAGCCACGGAGCGCTGTTTGCATAGAAATACCAGCGGATTGCATCGGCCCCGTATTTTTCCAGAGCGTCAAAAGGATCCACCGCATTTCCTTTGCTCTTACTCATCTTCTGTCCGTTCTCATCCTGAACATGGCCAAGAACGATAACATTTTCATATGGCGCTTTATTAAACAGCAGGGTGGACTCTGCCATGAGAGAATAGAACCATCCTCTGGTCTGGTCTACCGCCTCGGAAATAAACTGTGCCGGGAACTGCTGTTCAAACAGTTCTTTATTTTCAAACGGATAATGGTGCTGGGCAAAAGGCATCGCTCCGGAGTCAAACCAGCAGTCGATTACTTCCGGCGCTCTCTTCATTGGTTTGCCGCATTTTGGACAAGGAATCAATACCTCATCAATATATGGTCTGTGAAGTTCCACCTTTTCCGCATCCGGCTTGCCGCTTCTTTCCGCCAGCTCCTTACGGCTGCCGATGGCGTCCATATGTCCGCACTCTGCGCATTCCCAGACATTTAACGGCGTTCCCCAATAACGGTTACGGGAAATTCCCCAATCCTGAATGTTTTTAAGCCAGTCTCCAAAACGTCCTTTTCCGATGGATTCCGGAATCCAGTTTACGGTGTCGTTATTGCGAACCAGATCGTCTTTTACCGCCGTCATTTTGATGAACCAGGATTCTCTTGCATAATAAATAAGAGGAGTGTTGCATCTCCAGCAATGCGGATAATCATGTTCGAACTTCGGCGCGTCAAAGAGCAGACCTCTCTGATCCAGATCCTTTAACACTTCCGGATCACAAGCCACGATGGAAGGATCTTCTTTCATTTGTTCTTCCGATGGTTTTGCACGCATTCCGGCAAACGGAATGTCGCCGATCATCTCACCTTTATCATTGACAAACTGTACAAACGGAAGTTCATAATCTCTTCCCACACGGGAGTCATCCTCACCAAAGGCAGGGGCAATATGAACGATACCGGTACCGTCTGACATGGTAACGTAAGAATCGCAGGTAACAAAATGGGATTTTTTATGCTGTTTCTTTGCCAATGCCGCTGCCGCTTCATAAAGAGGAACATATTCTTTATATTCAAGCTCCGTTCCCTTCATGGTTTCCAATACTTCGTAAGCCGGCTTATCCTCTGCGGCCAGTTTGCCAAGAACAGTATCTAATAAAGCCTGCGCCATATAATAAACAAAGCCGTCTGCCGCTTTCACCTTACAGTAGGTCTCTTCCGGATTCACACAAAGCGCCACATTGGAAGGCAGGGTCCACGGTGTGGTGGTCCATGCCAGGAAATAGGCATCCTCATCCACCAGTTTAAATCTTACCACCGCAGAGCGCTCTTTTAAAGTCTTATACCCTTGAGCTACTTCGTGGGAAGAAAGAGGCGTCCCACATCTTGGACAATAAGGAACAATTTTAAATCCTTTATATAACAGACCTTTGTTCCAGATTTCCTTTAACGCCCACCATTCTGACTCGATGAAATCATCATGGTAAGTAACGTAAGGATCATCCATATCCGCCCAGAATCCGACGGTGCCGGAGAAATCCTCCCACATTCCTTTATACTTCCATACGGACTCCTTACATTTTCCGATAAACGGATCCAGTCCGTATTCTTCAATCTGCTCTTTTCCATCCAATTCCAGAAGCTTTTCCACTTCCAGTTCCACCGGAAGACCATGGGTGTCCCATCCGGCTTTTCTTGGCACCATATAACCTTTCATGGTGCGGTAACGAGGAATCATGTCCTTAATTACACGGGTTAAAACGTGGCCGATGTGAGGCTTTCCGTTTGCCGTTGGAGGTCCGTCATAAAAAGTATAAACCGGACTGCCCTCCCTAAGCTTTAAACTTTTTTCAAAAATCTTATTTTCGTTCCAATACTTTACTGTTTCTTTCTCTCGATCTACAAAGTTTAAATTCGTAGAAACCTTCTTGTACAATTTGCTCCCTCCTATATATTAATATTTAAAAATGTAAAAACAAAATTGTCTGCTCTTTCGCGCCAGCAAAATTTCCCTTTGCGCACCTCTGCGATCTCCCAGAGGGCATCTGCATTTCCCAAAACAATATTGGGACAACAGGGTTGCGCCGTCCGGGTTTTCCCAATAAAAATGCTCCCACCCGTAAACGGATGAAAGCACTGCTATCATTATACCACCTTTACATACCAACATATGTCTCTCTGCTAACGGTGAGAATCCGTCATCACTTACTTTAAATTTCAGCAATGCAACTCGGGAGTGATATTGGGCGATCGTGTACTTACAGCGGGTTTCCACTATCCCCGCCTCACTGTGGCGTTCCAACCGATGCTTACTGTCTCCGTCATCGTTTTTATCATGCCCCATCATATACTAAAGAAAAACAAATGTCAACCAATTTATCACTTATTTATAACATTGAAAATGTAAAATTATGATTTGGCG
>CAZKQV010000021.1:37851-54126 GCA_964555015.1 uncultured Eubacterium sp.
AAAGTGTAACCTGAATAATATTGATTACTATGTATATTCTAAATGTATTAGATATGATCCCGAAAGGAGGCTCTATGTTTAAAAAACTTATCGTCTCTCTGATCTGTGCCTGTATTATCATCGGCACCCTTTTACTTGGATTTATTACTTTATATTTTTCCGTACCCAGCAGACAGTCCCAGGCAGAGATTCAATTAGCGGCCACTGTGTCCGACCCGGTTACTACCACGGAGGAGGGCACCTCTGCAAATGATAACACAGCCGACAGTGATTCTGATATTTACGTGGCAGACGTCTATCAGTCTCTCACACTTCGTTCGGAAGCCAGCAGCGACTCTGAACCTTTGACGGATGAAGGGCTTGCCCCTTTGACCAAAATGGAAGTGATCGAGTTTGTTCCTTCCACGAATTACGCCTATGTACGTGTGCTTGACGGGGAGCACCAGGATTTATTCGGCTATGTAAACAGCGATTATATAACCCGTTCTGGCGAACCTACCGTCAGAGCCTGGGGCGAGGAGAATTAATTATGATTTCTACAAATTTGACAATGATGACTGATCTTTATGAACTTACGATGATGCAGGGATATTTTGAGGAAGGATCCCAGGATACAGTTGTCTTTGACGTATTTTACCGCAGCAATCCTTCGGGAAGCGCCTACGCTATCACCTGCGGTCTTGATCAGATGATCGATTATATTAAGAATCTTTCTTTTTCTTATGATAACATTGATTATTTAAGGAGTCTTCACATCTTTTCCGAAGAGTTCCTTTCCTACCTGGCAGGTTTCCATTTCAGCGGCGATATTTATGCCATTACGGAAGGAAGCGTGGTTTTTCCGAAGGAGCCTCTTGTCAAGATCATCGCTCCGATCATGGAAGCCCAGCTTGTGGAAACTGCCATTTTAAATATCATTAATCATCAGTCTCTCATTGCCACGAAGGCGTCCCGCGTGAATTATGCCGCAAAGGGCGGCGTTATGGAATTTGGGTTAAGACGCGCCCAGGGACCGGACGCCGGAACATTGGGAGCCCGGGCGGCAGTGATCGGCGGCTGCGTCGGAACTTCCAACGTCCTTGCCGGAGAACTGTTCGATATTCCGGTTATGGGAACCCACGCACATAGCTGGATTATGAGTTTCGACGACGAATACATCGCATTTAAGACATACGCCGATATGTACCCGGATGCCTGCATTCTTCTGGTGGATACTTACGATACTCTAAAGTCCGGTATTCCTCATGCCATCCAGGTATTTAAGGAAATGCGGGAGGCCGGAATCACTTCAAAGAAGTACGGCATCCGTCTTGACAGCGGCGATTTGGCATATCTGTCAAAAAAGGCGAGAAAGATGCTGGATGAGGCAGGTTTCCCGGATGCGATCATCTCTGCTTCCAGTGACCTTGACGAATATTTGATCAACAGTTTGAAAAACCAGGGCGCCGCCATCACTTCCTGGGGAGTGGGCACCAATCTGATCACTTCTGCAGACAATCCTGCCTTTGGCGGGGTTTATAAGCTGGCGGCCATTAAAAAGCCTTCCGAAAAAGAGTTTACGGCAAAGATCAAGATTTCAGAAAACCCGGAAAAGATCACCAATCCAGGCAATAAAACCATCTACCGGATTTATGATAATGAAACCGGAAAGATCAAAGCAGACCTGATCTGTTTAGTGGGAGAGACCTATGATACCAGCGAAGACCTGTTGATTTTCGACCCGATCTCCACCTGGAAAAAATCCTTGCTTCCTGCAAACAGTTATCATCTTAGAGAACTGCTGGTTCCGATTTTCATTAACGGACAATGCGTCTATAATTCGCCAAGCACTATGGAAATTAAGCAGCATTGTGAAGAGGAGCTTAACACCCTCTGGGATGAAAACCGCCGTCTGGTCAATCCGCAGACCGTTCACGTAGACTTGTCGCAAAAGCTTTTTGATCTTAAGCACAGTTTGCTGGAAAAAAGATAAAGTACGTCAAATAAAGCATTATGGAATCTGCGCCAAGCGCAAATCACAAAAAAGAGGGCAGTCCCAAAAGTCATGAAATGACTTGAGGGACCGCCCTCAATTTTTTATCTTTATGCGAGGAGTAGTCAAAGCGGATGAGCAATCGGAATATGATTTTCATAAGTATAGACTTCCGTAAATCCTACTTCTTTTAAAACCCGCCGGGCGTCTTTGAAATGATCGCCTATGTATTCCGGGGTGTGGGCGTCGCTTCCCATGGTGATGATTTTTCCTCCCAAAGAATAATACAACTTTAAAATATTTTGGGATGGCGTCGTGTCGGAAAGCCCATAATGCCAACTGGAAGTGTTTATTTCTATTCCCTTTCCTTTTTGGATGACTACGGTAAGGATTTCTTTTAAAACGTCTTTGATCTCGTCATAGGGACAAGGGCCTGCCATGTCGTACCGGGAAATCAGGTCTGCGTGGGCCAGTACGTCGTAACCGTCGAAATGCTTTGCCGTATAGAGAAGTTCCTCATAATATTTTTGGTAAAACTCTTCTCTGGTTTTGCCCTCCATAAATTCTCCATTCCAAAATTCCCTGTTTTCCACCTGATGGATGCTTAACAGGACAAAATCCATTTTTTCTCCATAGGCTCTCAACAAATCTTCATAGCGGGAAATCGTATCTCTCTGGATCCCAAACTCCAGCCCGCTTCGAATGACAATCCTATCCTGATATATTTTTCTCATTCGAAGGAGCTTTCCAAAGTATTCCGGATAGTTCACATTGGCAAGGGGCTCCAAATCCGACTTGGCGGTTCCGATCCCATCGCCGCCCCGCCACTTGATATTTTCTTCGGTCCAATCCTTTTTGATCCCGTAATCCACATGGTCCGTAAAACATATTTCACGAAGTCCCAGTTCTATGGCTCTTTCGATCTGCTTTTCCATGGGAGTCCTGGAATCGTCGCTAAATTCTGAATGTATATGAAAATCTGCGTACATAATAATCTCCTCTCTTGCTTTTTGGAATGATAGGATTATATAATCAAATCAGTACAAAGTATTAGAATAAAATCATCATATATTATGACAAAATTGTCGAAAGGAGTAATATGGCTCTTTCTATATGCAACACCGCCGCCGTGTTGGACGAAACAGGCAAGGAAGTGGTTCAGAGGGGGACTCCTCTTTTTCCGGCTTCCTGTTTTCTTGATAACGTAACAAAAACTCCCGTCCCTCTGCATTGGCATGATGATCTGGAGTTTTTTGTAGTAGTAAGCGGCTGCGCCAAAGCGGTAGTCGGCGCCGACCAGTTACTGCTTCACAAAGGTGAAAGTATCTTTATTAACGCTGAGATTCTTCATAGCGTCACGGGATGCTCCAAAGACCCTTGCGTTTTAAAATCCGTATGCTGGCATCCCTATCTGACCGGAGGGAGGGAGGACAGTATTTTCTGGCAAAAGTACACAAAACCTCTGATTGAAAATAAATCCCTTGATTATATTAAAATCTCCGGAGATTCCCGGGAAGAAAACAAGGTGCAAGCTTTGTTTTTAGACGCCTGGCAGCAATGTGTCCGCGAACCTGCCGGCTATGAAGTGGAGGTGCGTTATGCCCTTTCTAAGCTTTTGGTTCATCTGCAGGAACAGGGAAATATCTGCGACAGACATCGGAATGAAAAATCCATACGGGATGAGAAACGGTTAAAACAAATGCTTTCTTTGATACATTTACATTATAACGAAAATCTGACCGCAAAAGCAATCGCCGGCGCGGCGTCGATCAGTATCAGTGAAGCGATTCGGTGTTTTAAGGCCACTTTGGGAACTACGCCCATTCAGTACGTAAAAAAGTTCCGTTTGGAAAAAGCTTTGTCTTATCTAAGTGATGATCTTACGATCTCTGAAATCGGGAATCTATGTGGATTTGACGATCTAAGTTATTTTGGTAAAGAATTTAAAAAGATGTATGGAACCTCCCCTTCCGAATGGCGAAAAAGGCAACGCACAGAACAGGCGCACAGCACACAGAATAATTGAAGAATAGTTCATGGCAGCGCGCAGCACAGTGAAAGTACAACAATACACAGTAAAAGAGGACGGCCTGAGCCGTCCTCTTTTGGAGAAGGTATTTTTGTTACTTATTGAGTGTAGCAAAAACTATATAATGTATTGGGGGGGTTACGAGTATTATAATAGCACCCATGTTATTTTAAGTGTGCATAAACATTCCCAAAAAAATTATTTTTTTTTGTGCAAATTTCCTTCTGTTTTCTCGTATTTTGTCGTTTTTCGGTCCAAAATATGACATTTCAGTCACATTTATGATTCTCTGTCATTTTCTGAACCCTTCTCAAATAACGCTTCAAATTCCTGGCGGTTGATTCTTTCTTTTTCCAATAACAGATTAGCGCAGGAATGTAATATTTCTATATTTTCTTCCAGGATTCTCTTAGCGTCCATATAGCAGGTATCGACGATCTCTTTCACTTCCTTGTCGATCTGCTTCGCCACCTCTTCGCTAAATGGTCTCGGATGGCCGAGATCTTTTCCAAGGAATACCTCGTCACTGTCTTCTTCGTAGTTGATGAAACCAAGATTTTTCGACATACCATACTTGGTGACCATGGCCCGGGCCGTGTTGGTCACTTCTTTGATATCCTGGGATGCGCCGGTAGTAACATCGTCAAAGATCAGTTCCTCGGCGATTCGTCCGCCCATACCGACCTTAATATCCTGGAGCATTTTCCCCTTGGTATTAAATACATTATCGTTTTCCGGGAGAGGCATGGTGTAGCCTGCGGCTCCCACGCCGGTCGGAATGATGGATACCGTATAGACCGGTCCCACATCCGGCAGCAGATGGAACAAAATCGCGTGGCCTGATTCATGATATGCCGTGATCTTTCTTTCCAGCTCCGGCACAAGACGGCTCTTCTTTTCCGTACCGATCCCCACTTTTATGAATGCCTTTTTCACATCTTCCATCTGGATAAACGTATTGTTGCGGCTTGCCGCCATAATGGCGGACTCGTTCATGAGATTTTCCAGTTCCGCGCCGGAAAATCCCGGTGTGGTTCGGGCAATCTGTTCCAGATCCACATCTTCCCCTAAAGTCTTTTCCTGGGTATGGACCCGAAGGATCTCTTCACGTCCCTTTACATCCGGCATTCCGACCATGACTTTTCTGTCAAACCGTCCCGGACGCAAAATCGCCGGATCCAGGATATCTACACGGTTTGTAGCCGCCATGACGATAATTCCCTCGTTCACGCCGAAACCGTCCATTTCCACAAGAAGCTGATTTAAGGTTTGTTCCCTCTCATCATGGCCGCCGCCAAGACCTGCGCCCCTTCTTCTTGCCACCGCGTCAATCTCATCGATAAATACGATGCACGGCGAGTTCTTTTTGGCCTGTTCAAACAGGTCTCTCACTCTGGATGCGCCCACGCCCACAAACATTTCCACAAAGTCGGAACCGGAAATGCTAAAGAACGGAACTCCGGCTTCGCCGGACACTGCCTTTGCCAGCAAGGTCTTACCGGTTCCCGGAGGACCCACCAGCAAAACGCCCTTTGGTATTCTCGCGCCGATCTGAATGTATTTGGCGGGAGCTTTCAGGAAATCAACGATCTCTTCCAGTTCCCCTTTTTCTTCCATCAGTCCGGCAACATGGTCAAATCGGATTTTTCCCGCCTGAGGATCCATCATCACCGCGCGGCTTTTTCCGAAATTAGCCATTTTTCCTCCGGAGCCTCCCGCAGGCATCCGGTTAAAAAACAAATAGATTAAAACTACGACCAAAATGCCAAAAGATAACAGGGAACTGAGCATTCCCTTGGTCCTCTTGACGTCTGTCAGATAATATTCGATATTATTTTCTTTTGCCGCCTCTATCACTTCGTTGACATCAGAAACATACAGCGACTTTCTATCGCCGTTTTCCAGGACCACCTCTGCCTTTCCCGTCGGAACTTCTTCGTTTTGTGTGATCTTAAGAGACTGGACCTTTCCATCCGCAATGTCTTCTAAAAACTGTGTATTATTATAGTTATCATCACTCAGGGACTTAGCGGTGAATACCGACATACAAGAATAAAGTATCAGCATAATTGCCAAAATAAAAAATGCACTTTTATAACTTCTACTCAAAATTTCTCCTTTCCCTATATGGATTACTCTTTTGCATCCTTCCCATCAGGCGTCACCACGCCGATGTATGGAAGATTTCTATATTTTTGTGCATAATCCAATCCATAGCCTACAACAAATTCATTTGGAATTTCAAAGCCGAGATAATCAATCGTCACTTCCTTTTCTCTGCGCTCAGGTTTATTTAAAAGCGCGCACAACTTGATACTCTTTGGCCCTCTTTGTTCCAATACAGGAATCAGATAATGAAGGGTTCTGCCGGAATCAATGATATCCTCGACGATAATCACATCCTTATCTTCCATGGAATCATCTAAGTCCTTTTTAATTCGGACGATCCCCGACGACTTCGTGGCATTTTCATAACTGGAAACCTGCATAAAATCCAGGGAAACCGGTATGGTAATCCATTTTGCCAATTCGCAGGCGAAAAAAACACCGCCCTTTAAAATACAGATCAAATGCACTTCCTTGCCGGCATAATCTCGACTGATCTGCTCTCCCAGTTCTTTAATTTTTTTCTCCACATCTTCTTTTGAAATTAACACATTAATCTGATCCGCCATTGTTTCTTAAACCTCCATTTTTTCTAGTGTATGTGATCTATGCTCACTCTAAGGATAGATTTTGTATCCCTGGTCACCTTATATGCTTCGCTCATCCGTCCTCCGATGATCCACATAATATGGGAACCGTCTGCCAAAAGCCACCTTTCTTTCCTTTGGACAGAAGGGATTTTTTCATCGATAAAATACCTGCGGAGGGATTTCCGGTGTCCATTTTTATCCATAATAAAATAATCACCATCTTTTCGATGTCTTATACACATACTGTTTTTTATTTTATCATAGTCAAAGCACTTGATACAATCATTATTTTGACAATCTGCCTCTTCCGGCGAAAGAAACTGAAATTCAATCCTTACCTTTCCGCCGGGATGGGGCAAAAATCCCCGGGAGAGAATCTCCTGGGTGATCTTCACCTCTGTATCAGCGCAAGCTTGTTCTGTTATTTCGTAATTTTTTTTCTTCCCTATCCGGATTTTTCCCTGCTCTTTTACCGCCATAAGGTCATAAGGCAAAGAAATCCTCTTGCCCCCGGGCGCCTTTGCCAGATCTGTCAGCAGCCCGATATGTATGGCCCCAAGGTCCCTTTTATGCCCTGCTTCCTTCTGGAGCATCCTTCGCATAATTTTCTTTTGCAAATACCCCGGATATTGTTCATAGGCTTCCAGGTCAAGTATGCTCTCTTCTTTCTTTTTTTCCACGCAGGAAGCATAGGCCGCATCAAGGATCGGGGCAAGGTACTGCGCAAGTTCCGCCGCCTCCCCGGCCAGTCTGGCCATATGTGCCGCCGCCCGGTCGTTTACCCGGATCAGATTCGGCATGATCACATTTCGGATATAATTGCGGCTGTATTCCAGCTCGCCATTGGTCTCGTCCTCCATATACTCCTGTCCAAGGCCGTTTAATATCTCCACAATCTCCTGTTTTTTTATGCCAAGCAAAGGGCGGATATATCTGCCGTTTACCGGAGCCATCGCCGCAAGCCCCTCGATTCCTGTTCCCCTGATCATGCGGAATAATACCGTTTCCGCCAGATCATCCTCATGGTGGGCGAGGGCAATCTTATTGCACCTGTGTTCTTTTGCGGCCTCCTGAAAGCATTGATATCGGACTTCTCTTCCCCCTTCTTCCACGGAACATTTATGAAGCGAAGCATACTGTTCCACATCGATTTGGTAAAGGCAAAGGGGGATCTTATATTTTTCACAAAGTGTTTTTACAAATGCTTCATCCCTGTCTGCCCCCTCTTTTCTTATCTTATGATTGATATGTACTGCCGCCAAAAACAGTGAAAATTCTTTCGAAATCTCCACAAGAAACCGGAGCAGACAAACAGAATCTGCCCCGCCGGATAATCCCACCATAATTCGGTCATTTTTTTCTATGATATGATATTTGCTTACGTAGGTTTTAATGTCATCCCACATTCTTTTTTCCCTTCTCCCATATCGACGCTACGAGAATGGTTTTATCATCATCGAATTTTTTATCAACGGGAACCGCTTCCATCAGACTTTGCGCAAACATTTGCGCATTGTTCGTTTGAATTTTAGCCATGATATTTTCCATGGAAAAAGACGGTTCCGGCGCCTGCTCAAAGGCCAAAACCCCGTCTGAAACCATGATCACCATATCTCCGTCATATAACTTTTTGTATTTTAAGTCAAATTGCTGTCCTCCGTAAGATCCCGGTGGAAGGCTGGAAACCTTAATCCGTTCCACATGGTCCTTTCTGCGGATAAACGTAGAACAGCCTCCGGCTTTAATAAGCTTAAGCATTCCGGTCTGTAAAGAGACGACCGCCACATCCAGCGTGGAAAACTTGCTTTTTTCCTGGAACAAAAGCGCCTGGTGAAGAATTTCCACCGCATACTCTTCATTCATCCCGGACTGGATCATATTTTCCAGCGCTTCAATGGCGTGCTTGCTTTCAGACAAAGCGTTCTCTCCTGTGCCCATGCCGTCTGCTAAGATCATCGCCGCCCGTTGTCTGGAATAATTCAATAAAGAAAAGGCGTCTCCGTTTACCTTCTCTCCTAACTTACGGCAGGAGGCCTTTCCAAACACTACGTGGAAACTGCTCTCTTCCACAAAGGAAAGCCGGTTCACTCCCCTCCTAAGCCAAAAATCTTCCTGATTTAATTTCATTTCCTTTTGATAAAACGCAGACACAGTCTCATTAAGAGCCGCCGCTTTTCCTGCTCCTGGCATGGCTTTGACAAGCAAAACGCACTCCATCCATCCGTTTTCCTTTTGATATTCCATCCCATCCAAAAGCATTACTTTCTTAGGAAACAGCAGCAAAGAAAGGCGGAGCCTCTCTCTTTTCCCCATCCGGCTTCCCGTTGTCATATTGTGTTTTAATTCAGAGATCAAACGCATCTGAGCAGCCAATTGTCCGTGCATACTGTGCCGCAGACTTTGCAGCCGATTCTCCCAATAAAAATTCTGATACGCAAGTTTATAAAGCCAACTCATTTCCTCCATAAAAGCCTGATAATACACACATCTTTTTCGAAACTGTTTGGAAGCCATATCTATACTCACACAATTTTTTCTTTCAATCTGGCTAAAGATATAACTGATCTCTTTTAGTGTATTTTCTCTTTCCGCTCCGAAACATTCCCGGAATGCCGGACAATTCCGGCAAATTTTATCGGTCAGAGATATGTAAATATATTCAAATCCTTTGGAGGGAAATTCCTCTGATTCATGCTGTACCTTCTCCGAAAGCTTGTACAGCATATTGGCCGACTCCTCAAAAGAGCTCAGTTGTTTTAACATATCCTGCTGTATGGAAATTTTGGTTTGATCTGTACGATGTATTAATTTCTGTGCCATGATCTATCACCTCACACGCCTCTTGTACTTTCCGACAATAAGTCATCGCATAAAGTATATAGAATCTGCGGCTGTCCGTCTGTCTAATCTTGTCTGAAAAATCAAAGAATCTTAAGAAGCAGACTTCCCTGTGTTTCAGAACCTTCTAAAAGAAAAGCATCCAGAATTATTTTATTCTGAATGCTTCTGATTTACCGTCAAAATATCATTAAGAGCGCCGCGCTTTACGTGATTCCTGACATTTGCTTGATCCAGGCGGCTTACACAATTTACGAAAACCATCTTTTCATGCAGCGCTTTTGCCCGCCTTAGGGGCTCTTTACAATAAAAAAGTAGCGGGAACTGGATTTGAACCAGCGACACCACGGGTATGAACCGTGTGCTCTAGCCAACTGAGCTATCCCGCCACACAAACGGATTTCATCATATCATTTTAATCTCGCAGTGTCAAGAAAAAATATGTAATTTTTTTATTTTTTTTGACCATTTTATGACTTTTTTATAAAAACTATTCCTCTCCGACTTCTTCGCTGCCTTCCTGATCTCCGCCGTCTGTATCTTCCGGCTCATTTTCCTCAGAAGAGGTCTGCGCAGTACCCTCCGAATCTTCGGACTCTGAGGATTCATCCGAAGCCTCGGAAGTCTCCTCTCCTCCTTCGTCGGTGCCTCTGCCTGTGGAGCCGTCTTCCGATTCCTTCAAAAGAACTTCGTCCTTCCCAATCATCCCAAGCTTCTCTCTGGCCATTTTTTCCTTGAACTCGCTGGAATCCATATTGTCCATCTGTTCTTTTAATTCACTGTTTTGGTTCTCCAGCTCCTCCAACTCCGTATTAAGTTCCTCAATACTTTCTTCGTAGGCTTCCCTTTTTTTATCCATGCCACGATATCCCATCGTAACGCCGACGATGAGGATCACGGCTAAGACCAAAACAAAAACCGACTTCATAGACCAGGAGCGATGCCGAAACTTTCTATTAAATTGCTTACTATTCTTTTTTTTCTTTTTCGTAGTTTTTTTATCCATCGAACCACCTGTTATATTTTGCTTCTTACTATTCTAACGGTTCTCCCTATTTTTTTCAATGACTTTACGAGAAAAATCACACTTTTTTGCAGCGGCATAACGCACCAGCCAAAGACTTTTTTTAATAAAAAACACAGAATACCGGATAACTTATAGAGTATTTTTTCGAAAATGCCGCTTCCAAACACAAAATATGCTTCCGCCCCGATCAGGATTCCCAAAAGCACATAGCTTCTCATGATTCCGTCGTTATATACGTGGAAAATATAGAATAACCCAAATGCGGCAATAACACAATATAAAATATCTTCCAGATGCACAAATCTGTCCTTATGCACCATTACCTTCCGAAAAACCCGAAAACAGCCGTACAAAATGCCCAAGAACACTCCGTACAAAATACTCAAAAGAAATAACCCGGCCTGCTGACCTATCATCGCCGACATTTTAGTGGAACAGCCGGCGTAATAAACCGCCCTCTCGTTTCATAGCTGCATTCGGCATATACACCATACTGATCACAGTCCCTTCAATTCCCACTTCTCCCTCATTGACCGTCAAACTGGTCACATGAAGATCCTCCCCCTGAATCGTCAAAATCCCCTGATCCGTATCCAGAATGATCTCATTCAGATCGAAGGAAATCACATCGTTCACCCCGGTGACCTTCCCCCGGCTTCTCTGCTCAAAATATATGGAATGCTCGCGATTTCTATCATCCATCAGGAAAACTCCTTTTTCCTTTTTAATCATTATATGTTCTAAAATGTATTTTATAACTGTTGTGAAAATCCTTGACAAATACAGGGCAAACCGTTATAACTAGAGAGAAGAACTACATTTTATGCGGTTTTTTATGTATTATATATTATTCAGGAGGACTAAAATAATGAATAAAACTGAATTAGTTGCAGCAATCGCAGAAAAAACTCAGTTAACAAAAAAAGATGCTGATAATGCCTTAAAAGCATTTATGGATGTTGTCGGTGACGAGCTTAGCAAAGGAGAAAAAGTTCAGCTTGCCGGTTTTGGCACATTTGAAGTCTCCGAAAGAGCACAGCGCGAAGGAATCAATCCAAGAACAAAGGAAACCATTACTATTCCGGCATCCAAAGCGCCGAAATTTAAAGCTATGAAGGCATTAAAAGAAAAAGTTAATCACTAATATATTCATGTGGGGAGGTGTTTCCCATTCGTCTTGACAAGTTTTTGAAAGTGTCCCGACTGATCAAGAGACGGACGGTTGCAAATGAAGCCTGCGACGCCGGGCGCGTTACCGTAAACGGTAAAGTGGCAAAAGCCAGTCTTAATGTGAAAGAAGGCGACATTATTGAAATCGCTTTTGGTAATAAAACAGTGAAAGCCGAAATCCTTGACGTAAAAGATACTGCAAAAAAGAACGAAGCAAAAGAACTTTTTAAATACGTATAGTGAAAGCCCCGGACAGCGGCGATGGGCACAGGTAGGTTTACATACCTGGGTCCATCACCATTGGACGGGCAAGGAAATATGAGCAAATAGGGCAATAGCCCGGTTTGCTCATATTTGCGTTGATTGCGAAAGCGTTGAAGACGCGGAGCAATCGACTTTCACGATTTTATAATTTCCCCGGACAGCGGCGATGGGCGCAGGCTTTGATGATCTTACATCAAAATCTGCGCCCATTTTATTTTTATTTTACGGCAAACGCCCGCCATGCCGCGGGCGGCGTTTTACTATGCCGAAAGCTTACTTGGTTAGTATGCTGAAAGTTTATTTAGTAAGCACCTCTAATATCTTGTTGGATCTTTGCACAAACTGGGTCATTTCTTCTGGTTTTAACGGATGGTTGGAAAGTCTTGCGAGGTCATAGATCTGCTGGCAGATCATTTCTATGTTCTCGTTTTCTGCATTTTCCATGACAAACTTCACCAGGTTGTTGTTCACATTAAGAACGAGAGTTTCTCCCTGTTCTCCAAGCCCCGTCATGCTGTCTCCCATGCCATACATCCGCATCATTTCCGCCATTCTGCGTGACTGTTCTGAAACGGTGATCATGGATGGAGTTTCTGCATTTTTCAGTTTTTCTACCTTAAGGATCAGATTTTCTTTGCCTGTGGCTTTTTTGAACACTTCGCTGAGCTTTTCTGTGATTTCCTTGCTCTCATCTTCCGACATTTCTTCCTTGAAATTCTCTGTGAGGTCTGAGTCAATTCTCATGAATTTCACTTCCGGATTCCGCTGCTCTAAATGTGTGATGAATGTGGAATCGATGACATGAGTAAGGTAAACCGCATCAATATTCTGTTCTTTAAACATATTGATATACTGTGACTGTGCCACTTCGTCAGTGATATAGAATACATTATTTTCGTAGGACTCTTTTCCTGCTTCCAGATATTCCGGAAGAGTAATGTATTTTCCTTCCATGTTCTTGAAAATAATATAGTCTTTCATGCGGTCATTGAACTTCTCGTCGCGAACGCAGCCAAACTTGATGAATGGACTGATGTCATCCCAGTATTTTTCATAGTTTTCCCGATCAGTCTTACACATACCGGAAAGTTTTTCTGCCACTTTCTTTGTGATATAATTTGCAATTTTCTTTACGAAACCGTCGTTTTGCAGAGCGCTTCTTGAAACATTAAGCGGCAGGTCCGGGCAGTCGATACAGCCCTTTAAGAGCAGAAGGTATTCCGGAATCACTTCTTTGATGTTATCTGCGATAAATACCTGATTGTTATATAACTTGATGGTTCCCTCGATGGTGTCATACTGTGTGTTGATCTTAGGGAAATATAAAATACCTTTTAAATTAAACGGATAATCCATGTTCAAATGAATCCAGAATAACGGTTCTTTGTAATCATGGAATACATCCCGGTAAAAGTTTTTATATTCTTCTTCCGTACAATCATTTGGATGCTTAGTCCAGAGAGGATGGATCTCATTGATCGGCTTTGGAGAATGATCTTCTTCGTCATTCTCTTCTTCCTCTAATTCGTTTTCCTCGTCTCCTTCTAATTCCAGTTCGTCTTCTCCGGATTCTTCCGCAGCATTTTCTGCGTCCTTCGTGGTGTCCACATCGATTACTTCCGGTTCTTTTTCTTCCGGAATCTCCTCTTCCTTATCGGCATTGCTGAAATAAATTTCTACCGGCATAAAGGCACAATATTTCTCCAATACTTCCCGGCAACGGTACTCGTTGGAAAACTCAAAGCTATCTTCGTTAAGATAGAGAGTGATCTCGGTTCCCCTCTCCTGGCGGTCGCCTTCTTCCATATCAAACTCTGTGCCGCCGTCGCACTCCCAGTGTACCGGAGCGGCTCCCTCTTTAAAAGAAAGGGAGTCGATGGTCACTCTGTCTGCCACCATGAACGCAGAATAGAATCCCAGACCAAAATGCCCGATGATCTGATCTTCATTGGTCTTATCCTTATATTGGGCCAAAAATGCTTCCGCACCGGAAAAGGCGATCTGATTGATGTATTCATCCACTTCTTCTTCTGTCATACCGATACCGTTATCCACAAATTTTATGGTTTTATCCTCAGGGCTAACGATCACCTCGACCTGATACTTCGGATCGTCCTCTTCTGCGAACTCGCCCATCACTGCCAGCTTTTTAAGTTTTGTCACTGCGTCGCAGCCGTTACTTACTAATTCTCTGATGAAAATGTCATGATCCGAATAAAGCCACTTTTTAATAATCGGGAAAATATTTTCGCTGTTAATTGATAAACTTCCTTTTTTTGCCATATTCACATCTCCTGTTCTCTTTCATTTTAATAATTGCATCATCCCGCTGCCATTCTCTTTATTTGGGGATATGCATATAATATTCAACGATTCTTACTTATACTAACGCCAATAAAATGGAATGTCAAGAAGAAATTAGCACTCATTTAATGTGAGTGCTAACAGTCTCATAGCTTTTTCTTATCTTTTCTCCCCCTTATCATAGATTTTACTTTTCCCCAGACTCCATATTCTTATGCTATAATACAGGAACCAATCTTTTTTACACCTATTGGAGGGAGAAATTATGGCAGAAAGAATCACAGGATACACAGAGCTGATCGGACTTTTGGCATATCCCATCAGACATTCCAGTTCCCCGGCAATGCACAATGAAGCCTTTGCCACATTAGGGCTTGACTACGCCTACCTCGCCTTTGAAGTGGATCAAAATGATCTAAAAGATGCGATCACCGGACTGCGCGCATTAAAGTTAAAAGGCGCCAATGTTTCCATGCCAAATAAAACGATCGTACATCAATATCTTGACGAGCTGTCCCCTGCCGCCAAATTATGCGGGGCGGTCAACACCATCGTCAATGAAGATGGCGTCCTCACCGGACATATCACCGATGGAATCGGCTATATGCGCGCTTTAAAGGACAACAACATCGATGTGATCGGAAAGAAAATGACCATCGCAGGTGCGGGCGGCGCCGCTACCGCCATTGAAATCCAGGCGGCCCTTGACGGAGTGAAAGAAATCTCTATTTTTAATATTAAGGATAAATTCTGGGAGAACGCCGAGGAAACCGTCCGAAAGATCAGGGAAAACACCAACTGTAAAGCAACGCTATACGATCTCGCAGACCTTGATAAACTGCAGGAAGAAATGAGCGACAGCTATCTTTTCACCAATGCAACTTCTGTGGGCATGAAACCTTTAGAGGGACAAACCTATATCCCTTCGAAAGCTTTCTTCCGCCCCGATCTCATTGTCACGGACGTTGTATATTTCCCACGGGAAACCGCTCTTCTTAAGATGGCGAAATCCGCAGGCTGCAAAACGATGAACGGTCTTGGTATGATGCTGTTCCAGGGATGCGCCGCCTTTGAATTATGGACCGGGCAGACCATGCCGATCGACCACATGAAAGAAGTGCTTGACATCAAATATGATTAAAGGTAATTTCAAGTGGAGGAGGATAAAGCATTGAAGACAATTACAATAAAAAACACGACCATCGGAGAAGGGATTCCTAAAGTATGCGTTCCCATTGTAGAAACTACCAGACCTGACATTTTAAAAGCTGCCGACAGGATTTTACATTCCGGAGCAGACATTGTAGAATGGCGCGCAGACTGGTACGAAGACATTTTTGATCTTGACGCCGCTGCCGAAACCGCGGCAAAACTTCGGGAAACGCTAAAGGATCTGCCTTTATTATTTACCTTCCGCACTTTAAGGGAGGGCGGAGAAAAAGCAATAGACCCGGATCAATATGCAGCCCTTAATCAAAGAATCGCCGCAGACGGCTGCGCAGATCTCATCGACGTGGAATTATTCACCGGAGATGAGCTGGTTAAATCCCTCATTCAAGTCGCCCATGACCACGGCGTGAAAGTCATTCTTTCCAATCATGATTTTAAGAAAACTCCGCCAAAAACGGAACTCTTATATCGTCTGAGGAAAATGCAGGATCTTGGCGCAGACATCCCTAAAATTGCCGTGATGCCGCAAAATAAGCGGGATGTACTCACCCTGCTGTCTGCAACGGAAGAAATGGCGACCGATTACGCCGACCGTCCGATCATCACCATGTCTATGGCCGGAAACGGAATGATCAGCCGTCTAAGCGGAGAAGTGTTCGGTTCTTCGATCACCTTTGGGGCAGTGGGAAAAACTTCCGCGCCCGGGCAGATCGCCATTGAAGATTTGAAAAATGTATTAACATTGATTCATGGGAGTTATCTTGCAAGGTGAATACTTCTGCACACCCCCAAAACGCAAAAAAGC
>CAZKQV010000022.1:0-51790 GCA_964555015.1 uncultured Eubacterium sp.
AAAAAATCGCAGCAAAGAATTTCTTCCTTACTGCGATGATTTATTTGCTATTTTAACTTTTTTGAAATTACTCTTCCGCTGGAGCGTTGTCCATAGCTTTGATGCTAAGGCTGATCTTGCGGTCGTCTTTCTTAAAGTCTACCACTTTTGCTGTGATTTCCTCGCCGACTTTTAATACATCCGATGGCTTATCGATATGTTCTTTGGCGATCTGGGAAACGTGAAGCAATGCGTCTACGCCAGGTTCCAATTCAACGAATGCGCCGAAATCTGTCATGCGGGCAACTTTACCTTCTACTACGTTGCCTACTGCATATTTTTCTTCTGCATTAAGCCATGGGTTTGTATCTGGGAACTTACGGGATAAAGCGATTCTGTCTTCGTCAATTCCTTTGATCAATACTTCGAGAGTCTCTCCAACAGTGAAGACTTTCTTAGGATTCTCAACACGTCCCCAGCTCATCTCTGAGATGTGAAGAAGTCCGTCTGCTCCGCCAAGATCGATGAATGCGCCAAAGTCTGTTACATTCTTTACTGTACCTTCTACGGTCATTCCTACTTCGATTCTTGCGAATAACTCTTCCTGTTTTGCTTTCTTCTCAGCGATGAGAAGCTGCTTGCGGTCACCGATGATTCTTCTCTTGCGAGGATTAAACTCTGTGATCACAAAGGAGATTTCCTGTCCGTCGTATTTCTTTAAGTTCCTCTCGTAAGTATCGGATACCAGGCTTGCAGGAATAAATACTCTGGTTCCCTCTACTTCCACACTTAAACCGCCGTCTAATACTTTTGCAACGGTTGCAGTGAGAACTTCGTTGTTGTTGAACGCTTCTTCTAAGCGTTTGTTGCCTTTTTCTGCTTTCAGTCTCTTATAAGTTAAGAGAACCTGTCCTTCGCCGTCATTCACTTTCAGAACTTTTGCTTCCATCTCATCGCCAACATTAGCAACTGTGGTAAGATCTAAATTCTGATCGTTGGAATATTCGTTTCTTGTGATGATACCGTCTGATTTATATCCAATATTAAGGATGATCTCATCCTCTTTAACATCAATAATAGTACCTGTTACGACCTCTCCATTTCTGATAGTCTTAAAACTTTCTTCCAGCATCTGGTCAAAACTCATTTCCGCCATGCTTTCATGAACCTCCTTGATAATATTGTTTGGGGTTGATGCCCCTGCAGTAATACCGAGCTTCCCGATATTACGAAAATCCTCCATATTCAAATCTTGTTTAGTTTGTATATAAAAAGTATTACTACATTCTTTTTTGCTTATCTCAAAAAGTTTTTGAGTGTTCGAACTGTGTCTGCCGCCTATGATAATCATAGCGTCGGAAGAAGCGGCGAGTTCCTTCGCCTCATTCTGTCTTTCCTCCGTGGCATTACAAATCGTATTAAAAACATTTATATCATAACCCTTTTTTGAGATAATTTCAACCAATTCTTGAAATTTATTGTAATGATATGTCGTTTGGGAGACAATGGATACCTTTTTATTATCTTCGAAAGAAAGATTTTTGGCCTGTTCTTCATCTTCAACAACAATGGGCTTGCACTGGCACCAGCCCATGATCCCCTCCACTTCGGGATGATTATGATTGCCGATAATGATAATCTGTCTGCCGCCTTTGCTTTCTTTTTCCACAATTTTATGAATCTTTCTCACAAACGGACAGGTGGCGTCGATCAGTTTTAGCCCCGCTTGTTCAATCTCACAGTACACTTCCTTGGGAACACCGTGGGAGCGAATGATGATCGTACCACGGCTAAGCTTCTGAAAATCGGCGCGGTCATTGATCACGCCAACGCCCTGTTTCTCCAAATCTTTCACAACCTGTTCGTTGTGAATAATCGGACCATAAGTATATACATTCTCTTTGTGAGATTCCTGATATACTCTGTCAACAGCCCGCTGCACTCCAAAACAAAATCCCGCTGACTTTGCTATCGTTATTTCCATGTGATATCTCCTCTAGTCTGCATTCGGCATAGACTAGCGTCTTTTTTCGTATTCTTCCCGAATAGTGCGGACAACCTCCGGAATCGACATCTCCGAAGAATCCACTAAAATCGCATCTTCTGCCTTTTTTAAAGGGGCAATCTCCCGGTTCATATCCTGCTGATCTCTTAATATAATGTCATTCTCAATCTGATGAATGTCACAATCTATCCCCTTTTCGCAAAGCTCATCGTATCTTCTTTTTGCCCTGACACCAGAAGATGCCGTAAGATAAATCTTTAGGGAGGCGTCCGGAAGTATGCGGGTGCCGATATCCCGGCCGTCCATCAAAACATTCTGTGTCCGGGCAAGATTCCTTTGAAGGTCAACGAGCATCTCTCGCACCTCCGGAATCGCAGCCACACTAGACGCCATCTTTCCGACTTCCTCCGCGCGGATAAAAGGGGTCACATTTTCTCCGTTAAGCAGAATCTGCTGTCCTCCCTTTTCATCGTATGTCAAACTCACATTGATGGAGGGGCATTCTTCTATGATCGCTGAAATATCGCTTCCCAAAATCCCTTTACGGATCATGTACAACGCTACGGCACGGTACATCGCACCGGTGTCCACATAAATAAAACCAATCTCTTTCGCAACTTTTTTTGCGATCGTACTCTTTCCTGCTCCGGCAGGTCCATCAATTGCAATACTGAACATAGTCGTTCCTCCTACCGCATAAACTTATGCGAATTTACCTAATCTTTTTTATAATATCATAATATCCTCAAAAATAAAAGCCTTTTTTAGACTTTCTGGCATCGGTCACTGTCAAGCAAGGCGGCATTTTCTCCCGCGCAATAACCGGTCGACCATGCAAGCTGCAGGTTATATCCTCCGGTCACCGCATCGATATCAATGATCTCTCCCGCAAAAAATAAACGGGAAACCAGTTTCGACTCCATTGTCTTCGGATTGATCTCCTTGGTATTTACCCCGCCTCTTGTGATGATCGCTTCTTTAAAATCTCTAACGCCTGTAATGTGGAGAGGGAGATTTTTCATGGTTTCCATTAAAGCGATTCTTTCTTTTTTTGTGACATCTCTTACCTTTTTTTCTCCGTCCACGCCGGCAAGAGCCAGCAAGATGGCAGTCATTTTTTTAGGCAGCATGGTATCGATCACTTTGGAGATATTTTTATTCCGGTACAAATCAAACTCCCTTAAAAATCTTTGCTCAAGCTGTTCCATAGTGAGGGCCGGTTTTAAGTCGAGGGAAAGCAGGAGACGGCCTTCCTCAAGGCTTTTTTCGTATCTTCCAAGCTTTGTGCTTGCCGTTAAAACAAGCGGCCCGCTCACTCCGAAATGGGTAAATAAAAACTCCCCAAATCCCTCATAGACTTTTTTCTTTCCGTCCGTCACTTTGATGAAAACATTTTTTAGCGTAAGTCCCATCAAATCTTTGCACCAGCTCTCCCGGATGGTAAAGGGAACAAGGGATGGGGACGGCGTTTTTATGGTATGTCCCAAATCTCTTACCAGGTCATATCCGCTTCCGTCCGAACCGGTCTGAGGATAGGAGGCTCCCCCGGTCGCCACGATCAGGGCGTCTCCGCAGATTCTGGTATGATCTGCCAGTTCCACTGATTCAAAACATCTCTCCGGTTCTTTTATATGAATTTTAGAAACATGGGCATAGTAAATGATTTCCACCCCTGCATTTTTACAGGCTTTCTTTAAAACATCGATAACGTCGTAGGATTTGTCCGACGCAGGAAAGACCCTCGATCCTCTCTCCACCTTTAACTTAAGCCCCATCTTTTCCAAAAATGCCATCATATCTTCGTTGTTAAATCTTGAAAAAGAGCTGTACATAAACCGGGGATTTGTCACAACATGGCTTAAAAATTCCTCGGGTGGGCAGGCGTTTGTAACATTACAGCGGCCCTTTCCGGTGATAAATAGTTTTTTCCCCACTTTTTCGTTGTGGTCTAAAAGTATGATATGCTGTTTTGAATCTTTTCTTGACGCAGAAATGGCAGCCATCAATCCGGCTGCCCCTCCACCTATAATTATAATTTTTTTCATCTAATGAGTGCTCCTGTTATAAACATCGTCATATTCATTCCACAATTCTTCGAGAGCTGTAAGACGTTTTTCCACCTCGTCTTTATGAAGAAGCGCAACGGCTGTCACCAGAGCGTTCACCACGCTCAAAGGACATACCAGGGAATCGACGATCGTCATCACATCGCTTTTTGCGATCAAACTGCAATCCGCATATTCCACGATCGGAGACTGCATATTATCTGTCAGCGCAATGGTATTTGCTCCATGGTTCTTTGCATAGCGCAGCGCACGAATGGTCCGTTTGGAATATCTTGGAAATGTAATACCAATAATAGTATCGTCCTCTCCGATGTTATAGATCTGTTCCAACGTCTCTGAGGTGCTGCTTGCCTGAACCACGAATACATTGTCAAACATCATATTAAAATAATACCCCAAAAGTCCGGCAAGATGAGCCGCACTTCTTGCTCCTATGACATATAACCTGCGGCTTTGGTTGATAAACTGCACCGCCTTATCAAACTCTTCGTCGTCCACACCGTTTTGAATGGTATCCCTGAGCCGCTCCGCATCGGTATATAAAATACTGCGCAGCACTCCCTTTTCCTGATACCGCTTCGAGGACAGAGACATCCTCTGCACAGAGTTTGAATTTGTCTTAACGATGACCTGAATTGCCCTTTGCAGCTCCGGATACCCGCTGTAATCAAGCTGATAAGCAAATCGGACTACCGTGGACTCGCTGACTCCGGCTTCCTTTCCCAACTTGGACGCCGTAAGATAAGCGGCAATGTCAAAATTTTCGGTAATATATTTCGCCAGCCTTTTTTGGCCTTTACTAAATGAATATGATTTTTGCTCAATTCGCTGAAGCAAATTTAACTGTTCCACGTTACAAACCACCTGTTCTAATTAATTTCCTTCGTAGGTTATCACACTTTCCACGTTATAACCTGCAAGCTTTTCTCTTCCTTTCAGTCCGGCAAGTTCCATCACAAAAACAAGCTTTACCACTTTTCCGCCCAGGCTTTCCACCAGCTTGATCGCTGCCTGTGCAGTTCCTCCGGTCGCCAAAAGATCGTCTACGATCACCACTCTTTGTCCCGGGAAAATCGAATCTTTATGTATTTCAATTTCCGCTGTACCGTATTCCAGATCATAACTCTGGCTGACGGTCTCTCTTGGAAGTTTTCCTTTTTTCCGGACTGGGATAAATCCCTTTCCTTTATTATAAGCAATCGGCACACCAAAGATAAATCCTCTTGACTCAGTTCCCGCCACCACATCAAATTCCACATCGGAAAGCAGATGCATCAGCTCATGGATACTAAGTTTAAGCCCTTCCGGATCCTGTAAAATAGAAGTCACATCTCGAAAAATAATCCCAGGCTTTGGGAAATCAGGTATACTTACTACATAATCTTCTAATTTTTTCATGACAATTGCCCCTTCTTCTTATTAGTCGGTACTTTAAAACGCCGCTTTGAAACATATTATACCAGATATTTGACCAAAATAACAGCAAAGTTTCTTTTTTTCTGCAAATGATCACGGTCAATCTCTTCATTCCTTCTCATCGCAAGCAGGAGAAAATCGATTCCGGATCATAGACAAAACTTTTCTATGGCGTATGCCACCCCCTCTTCATCGTTGGTTTTCGTGACATAATCCGCGGCTTCCTTTAGTTTATCGTTGCCGTTTGACATGGCAACGCCAAGTCCCACGCTTTTTATCATAACAAGGTCGTTATTGCCGTCTCCGCAGGCCATGATCTGTTCCGGCGGAATCGACAATATTTCTCCAAGGCCAAGCAGAGAGTCTCCTTTGTTGCATTCAATGTGATTGATCTCCAGATTATTGTTCAAAGAAAAAGTCACCGCAATATCTTCTATTTTGCTCAATTCCCGGTAAGCTTTCTCTCTGTCTTCGTTGCTGGCGAAAAACATATTGATTTTTTCCACATCCAACTGTTCTGAAGATATTTTTTCTCTAAGATTTTCAATTCTTGTTCTGGACATAAGGACAACGTCTTTAATGTATTTTTGTACGCCAAAGCGATCCATATTGTCATAGAACCGTCCTTCACACCATCCTTTTCCGTCGGAGTAAACATCATAATAAGTATGATAATTTTCCAGAATATCAAATAATTCCAGGGCTCTCTTCCATGGGATACACCTTTGATATATGCTTTCTCCGGTGGTCAGATCGATCACGGAAGCGCCGTTGGAGGTAAGAATATAGCGCATCCCTTTAATTTCTGTCAGGTAAGAAGGGATTCCGGCCTTTACTCTCCCTGTTGCCGGCAAAACCTGAATCCCTTTTTTTAAACATTCTTCTATCACTTCTTTGGTATGCTTTGTCAGTACCTTCTCAGTGGTCAACGTCGTTCCGTCCAGATCAAGTCCGATTAATTTTATTTTTTGTTCTTTCATTTTTTCCTCCCGTAATATCTTTCAGCATCTTATATCCCCCAAATAGATCTGCCAAAAACCATCCGATGGGAATGGAAACCCATATCCCGACTACCCCGATGGCCGGTATGGCCGACAGCAGATAAGCAAGCGCCACTCTGGTTCCTAAAGAGATCACAGTTAATACAAGGGACATTTCTGCCCGCTGAACTCCCCGGAAATATCCGTATAATAAAAATAAAAAACCAATTCCCAGATAAAATGTTCCTTCTATTCTAAGGTACTGTATTCCAATGGCAATGACTTCTCCGGAGTTTTCTTTTACAAAAATCCCCATCAGATATTTGGCAAAAATAAATACAAAGACAGACACCGCCCCGCAAAATATTCCGGATAACAGGAAGGACAGTTTTGTTCCTTGTCTCACCCTGTCCTTTTTTCCGGCTCCATAATTTTGTGAAAGAAAAAGAGAATAGGCATTTCCGTATTCCTGCGCAGGCATATAGGCAATGGTATCGATTTTTACCGCAACAGTAAAGGCGGCCATGACCAGCGTTCCAAAATGATTGACCAAACCCTGGATCATCAAAATTCCAAAGTTCATGACCGACTGCTGGATGCTTGACGCTCCGGACTGTCTTATGACGTTTTTCACTTCTTCTTTGCCCCAGGAAGTTTTCAAAGAAAAGCGGGTCAAAGGAACTTTCCATAAGGTGTAGATCATCAGACCGATTCCGGATACCGCCTGGGAAAATACCGTCGCATAAGCCGCCCCTTTCACTCCCATATTTTTATTGACCACCAAATAATAGTCCAATCCTATATTCAAAAGAGAAGCGATCCCTAGAAAAAGTAAGGGCGACAGAGAGTTTCCCATTCCCCGAAGAATATAGGCATAATAATTATAAAAAAATACAAAAATAATTCCGATTAGTATGATAAAAACATAGGATCTCGTCATATCAAATATTTCGTCCGGCGTCTGCAGCACTCTAAGAATCGGGTCCGCCAAGAAAAGCGTGCCCACTTCCATCACTATGCCCAAAGTCCCGGTGATCAAAAAAGAGAGCATCATATACTGCTGCATTCTCTCTTTTTCTTTTTTCCCGTAACAAAAGGACACCAGAGATCCGCATCCCATACAAAATCCGATCACGATGGAATACAAAAAAGTGGTGAGAGTGTAGGTACTGCCCACTGCGGCAAGGGCCTGATCTCCCAAAAATCGGCCGACAATAATGGTATCCGCAAAACTATAGATTTGCTGCAGCAGATTTCCCAGGATCATCGGCCCCGAAAAAAACAAAAGTCTCTTTGCAATACTCCCGCTTGTCAACTCTGTCTTTTCCATGATTCCTCCGCCATTTTCCAGGAAAGGTTTTTAAGGACAATCTGAATATTTTTCTGTCCCTGCCATTCATTCACCTGGGGATAATATGTACAGTCCATGGCTGCTCCCGTGATGATTCCCTTTTTCATTCTGCTTACCCGATCCTTTCCATAAAAATCTTCCATCTGCGACACAACCTCATTGGCATCGCCGAAATAAACCGCCGATATCCGACATCCCTGGCCGTCTTTTAACAAAAAAGACAGACATCTGCCCTGCGCGCCCCGAACTGCCATATGTTCAATCTGCAAATCCTTTTGGGCAAACAGAGGCTTCTCGTTTCCCGTGCCGAAGGGTTCTAACAGGGTAAGCTCCTCTATAAAATCTTCTGTGATGTATCCGACGGGAAGGGCGATATCAATATGGACCTTTGGAATAAAATCTTCTTCCGTGAGGGTGCAATTATGATTTAAACGTGCCCGAAGCTCCGGGATCTTTTCTTCTTCCATGGAAAGCCCCGCCGCCATGGGGTGCCCCCCAAACTTCAAAAAGAGCTCCTTCACCTGGCTCATTTCCTGATACATATGATACCCTTCGATGGAACGCCCGGATCCTTTCACACCTTCTTTCGTCCTTGTCAGTACAAAAGTCGGTCTGTTATATTCTTCTTTCACCCTTCCGGCGATGATGCCCGCAATGCTTTCATGGCAATGGGGAAGAAAGACTACGAGCACCTTATCTTCCTCCATCTGATTTTCTTTGATATAGCGCATTGCGTCTTCTATGCCGTCTTTTGTCATCTGCTTTCGCTCTTCATTGAGCTCTTTGAGCCTTCCGGCCCTCTCCAAAGCTTCTCCTTCCTGATCGGAAAGCAGCAGTTTTAGGGCGTCCTGTGCGGAGGCAAGTCTTCCGGAAGCGTTGATACACGGCCCTAAGATAAAGCCGAAGTGGTAAGCGCCGATTTTTTTTCCCTCCAGTTGGTTTACCTGGATCAGCGCTTTTAGTCCGATAATTTTGGTATTTTTAAGCGCTTTTAATCCTTCTTTCACTAAAATCCGATTTTCTCCCTGCAAAGGCATCACGTCACAAACTGTCGCAAGGGCAGCGATCTCAAGAAATCCAAACGCTTCCTCCCTGGGGATCTCAAAAAGATCATATAAAACCATGATGAACTTAAAGGCAACCACCGCCCCGCAAATATTCTCCCAGGGATACTTGCATTGTTTTTGTTTGGGATCGATCACCGCGTCCGCCTCGGGAATCTGTTCCAGAATTTCTCCATTTTCACCGGTTACAAAGGGCACGTCATGATGATCTGTGACAATGATCGTCATTCCAAGCGACTTTCCGTAGGCAATTTGATCCCTGGCCGCAATCCCGTTATCACAGGTGATGATCGTGTCCACCCCGCTCTCCCAGGCATTTTGAATGAGATGTTCATTAATTCCGTATCCATCCTCAATTCGATCGGGAATACAATAATCCACAAGGGCGCTGCACCGTTCCAGCCCTTTGTACAATATGTAATTGGAAGAGACGCCATCCACATCATAATCAGAAATAATCCGGATTTTCTTTCCCGACTGAATCTTATCTTTGATGATCATGGCTCCCTTTTTGATATCTTTTAACAAGTAGGGTGACGGAATATCGTCAAGAGAACCATGAAGATATCGTTCGATTTCTTCCATTGTGGTAAGGTCCCGGTTCCTCATCAGCCTTGCCAACACCGGGCTTACCTGAAAACGCTGTCCTATTTTTTGAAAATCCGCTCGTTTTGCGGCAATAAACCATCGCTCTTTTCTTTTCGGTGTTTCTGCCATAGTTCCTCCATACTGTTTATATGAGAAATCTGTGATACAAAAACTCCGCATACAGCAAGCGATGCCTATACGGTACATCTTGCTGTGCGGAGCCTTTAATTTTATTTATGATTTGATTTCTTTTTTTTCGTCTGTTTCTTAGATCCCTGATTTACCGGCTCCTTTTTTCCGGACCGCTTTTTCATCATATACCAGATTGGTCCGGTAATGCATACGGAGGAATAAGCTCCGCATATGATACCGCACATTAAAGTAAGAGTAAATTCTTTAATCGAAGCGACTCCTACGAGATAGAGTACAAAGATCGTGACAAAGGATGTCAGGGAAGTATTAATGGTTCTTGTAAATGTCTGGCTGATACTTGTATTAACCACAACGTCCAGCCCTTCTTTCATCATCTGGTTATTCTTCATATTTTCCCGGATACGGTCAAAGATAATGATCGTCGCATTGATGGAATAACCGAGGATCGTGAGCATACAAGCAATGAAAGTATTTCCCACGGAAAGTCTTGCCACAGAATAAACGGTGAGGACCACGAAAACATCGTGCAGCAGCGCCAACACTGCGCTGGCTCCAAATTTTACATCCTTAAAACGTATTGCGATATAGATCAGCATACAGATCGCAGCGATGATCACCGCCACGATGGCGTCGGACTTCATCTCAGAAGATACGCTCGCCGTGATCTCTTCTGTCTGATATTCCGAAATATCATATTTTTCCTTTAACGCATCTTCCAGGCTCTGTCTTTCATCCACACTTAATTCGTTGGTCTTGACCACAAGCTGATCAGAGTTGATAACCTGCTGCGTCTGCACGGTCTTTACGTTAACCGTATCTTGTACTGTTTTTTCAATCTCTTTGTCGATACCGTCAGTCATTCCGCCGTCCAATGTGAGGGTGATGGAAGTACCGCCGGAAAACTCAAGATCGTAATTTAAAATGTTTCCGATCTTATTTTTATTGATCGGCATGAAAACAAATCCAAGGGCGATCACAACGAGGGAAATCACAACACAATACTTGCTGATTCCCACATAGTTGCGAATCTTTGGCGCCTTCGCACGCCCATAAAACTTTTCGTCCCGAACGCCAAGCTCATAGGCGCTAAGAAGCAAATGTTTTGTGACATAAAGGGCGGTAAACATGGATAAAATAATACCGATTGCCAGGGTCTGGGCAAATCCCTTTACCGTACCGGAACCCTTGATCCACAGTACCGCAGCCGCAATCAAGGTTGTGATGTTACCGTCGAGGATCGCAGACAGCGCTTTATCATATCCGGCATGAATGGCGTTAATCACACTCTTTCCCGCTGCGATCTCTTCCCGAATACGGGTAAAGATGATGACGTTGGCGTCCACCGCCATACCAATGGCAAGCAAAACGCCGGCGATACCCGGCAGCGTCAGGGTGGCGTTAAATCCATTGATTGCAAGCAAATCTAAAATAACATAAATAAATAATGCAATGCCGGACAAAAATCCAGGGAACAAATATACGGCTGCCATAAACAAAAAGATCAGGACAAGACCGATTCCGCCGGCAATCAAACTGGTTTTAATGGCATCCTGTCCAAGCTTAGCTCCCACCACATTGGAACGAAGTTCTGTAAGTGTTAGCGGAAGGGCGCCGATACGAATCGTTGTAGCAAGCTCTTCGGCAGCTTCGTAACTTTCCATATTGTCTATGACACATTCGCCGTCGGTGATCGCCGATTTTACCGTTGGGGCGCTCACAACTTCGCCGTCATAATAAATATAAATTGGATTTCCGATATTTTCTGCGGTCGCGGTCGCAAATGCTTCCGCTCCCTCTTCATCCATGGACAGGGATACTACGTAATTCTTAATTCCGTTTTCATCCTGCTGTCCCGCCTCAGCCTTTTGAATGTTGGCACCGGTGAGTACCTCCGTGCCGTCTTCCAGCTTAAAGGACAGATCTCCCGGTTTTCCCAGTTCTTCCAGAATCTCATTGGCGTTTGTCACACCTGGAATCTCCACCGCGATCCGGTTGGTTCCCTCTTTGTAGACTTCCGCCTCCGTACTGTACCCTTCCACACGCTTTTGCAGCTTATAGATCGTATCCTGAATATCGGTCTCAGAAGGGTTGTCCTCATTGATTTCATAAGTAATGCTCACACCACCGGCAAGGTCAAGACCAAGCTCAATGTTTTTTGCGGAACCTTTATGCTGTTTTCCAAGACCGCATAACACTGTGTACAAACATACACAGGCAACGATCAAAACCAACAAAATTGTCAAAACCGCATTCTGGCGAGGATTACTTTTCTTTGTGCCTTTTTTCGCCATTGTCTAATTCTCCTTTTCTGCTGCGAGCGCCGCCTTTATCATAATAGCGCATTCCACCCGCTTTCTTTCCATTTCACAACTCAGATCGTATGCATCATCAATTGTGCCGTGAAATTTGAAAGAATTTGCCGCACAACCGCCGCTGCAATAGAATCTTGCAAAACAATCTTTACACTTTGTTTTTGTGTATACATTACATTTACGGAAGTCATCACAAAGCTCTGGTTTATGAATCCCCTCGAAAACATTTCCCAATAAAAATTCATTTTCGCCAACGAACTGATGACATGGATACAAATCGCCCCATGGCGTGACGGCCAGATATTCCGTCCCGCTTCCGCATCCGGATAACCTTTTCGCAACGCAAGGGCCTCCGGTCAGATCGATCATAAAATGGAAAAAGTTAAAGGGTTTTCCCTCTTTTTCTCTCTCGATCATAATTCTGGCAAGGCGGTCATATTCCTCAAAAATCTGAGGAATATCTTCCTCGCGGATCGCATAGGGTTCCTCGGGAAGTCCCACCACCGGTTCCATGGAAATCTGCTCAAAACCAAGATCGGCCAGATGAAGAACATCATTGGAAAAGTCAAGATTTCTCCTGGTGAAGGTGCCGCGCACATAATATTTTTGCTGATTTCTCGACTCTGCAAAACGGATGAACTTCGGCAAAATAATGTGGTAGCTCGGCTTGCCGTTTGGCGCAGGGCGCATATAATCGTGAACCTCCGGCCTTCCGTCAATGCTCATGACCACATTATCCATCTCTTTGTTGGCAAATTCCATGATCTCATCGTTGACCAATAATCCATTGGTCGTTAATGTAAAACGGAAATGCTTATTAAATTTATCTTCAAGGGAGCGTCCGTAAGCGACAACTTCTTTGACCACGCCAAAATTCAAAGTGGGTTCTCCTCCAAAGAAATCCACCTCCAGATTACGGCGGTTTCCCGAGCTTCTCACAAGAAAATCAAGGGCTGCCTTCCCTACCTCGGCGCTCATTAAAGAACGGTCTCCCTTATACTCTCCCTCTTCTGCAAAACAATATCTGCAGGCAAGATTACAGTCGTGGGCAATATGGAGGCATAAAGCCTTCACCACTGTTTTTCTATTCTTTACCTCTGTAATATAATCCTCATAGATATCTTCCGTGAACAAAAGCTTCTCATCGACAAGCTCTCTCACCTCTTCATAGGCTTCTCTGATCTCCTCTTCGCCGTAGGATAGCTTAGAGATTATGGAATCCAGATCATTTTGTTCGAACAGAGCAATTACATCATAAGTAACATCGTCGACCACATGGACTGCGCCGCTGCATACGTCCATAACGATATTATATCCATTATTCTTATACTGATGGACCAAGATGTATCTCCTTTCTATACTTTTTCTATATTTTTTGTATATTTCTATACTTTTTATCATTATAATTTATTATTATGAATTATTACACAACAGATAGGGTGAACAGGAATACTGTTCACCCTAAAGCTAACGAATACATGAAGACATCCATCCAAAGACTGTCCCTTCCAGATTTATTTGTTGCTCTCACAAGTCTGGTTTCCAACAGTACATGATGTCTTGCAAGCGGACTGACATGATGTCTGGCATTCTCCGCAGCCACCTTTGCACATGGTCATCTCATAAGTCTTCTTACCGGTAAGTGTTTTAACACGTTTCACAATAACGCCTCCTCACTGTATCATTTTAAATTATCACGGATTTCATTATAGCATAAGAAATAAAATAAGAAAAGTGTTTTTCACAATTCCTTTCTTAGCTAAACATCCCGCCAAGCATTCCGCTTCCTATACAGCAAAACATACTCGTCAAGGCATGGGGTGAATTTAAAACCGGCGCCTCTCCAAGGATCGTCTTGATCAGACATAAGATCACAAAATAGATTATCCCGGCCAAAATCCCCCACAAAAAACGCCTTGTCTTCATTTTCTTTCCTGCGATCCATCCGCCGACTAAACAGGACAGCACCGCAGTGAGAATTAAAAATACATTGGCCAAGGAACCGTTCATATCCGTGTGGAGCAGGCATAGGGACAATATACTTAAAAAAAGCAGGGTAATGATATAGGAAACCGCCATGGATAACAAGACCATGAGCGCCCCATCCTTAAACCATTGTTGCACTTTCATCAAGTTCCACCCACCATTTTTCTTACATTCTATGCGAAAAACATCCTTTTAGAACTATGAAAAAAGAGCCAACCGGCGGCAAAAGGGTTCTTAATAAAATGTCCGAATAAAATGTCCGGATAATTTAACAGGAGAAACCACGAACTTTCATGATTTCTCTCTCTGTTTTGCTTGCTTTATAAGGACGATCTCTGAAAAAACTGCATTTTTCAGCCTCTCCTTTTTTACCGACTACTCTTCTGTTGTTTTGTCTAAATTTGGTTTTTCCACAGCCTGGATGGCGTCTTTTTGCATTGGGATACGGCAGTTTCTGTTGTTGCCAAACTCCACGATCACTGTGTTATCCATAATATCGATAATCACACCGTAAAATCCGCTTGTGGTCAAAACACTGTCTCCCGGCTGCATGGTAGAGTACATTTGCTCTGCCTGCTTTTGCTGTTTTTTCTGTGGACGAACTGTCATAAAATAGATCAGTATACCAAAAATCAGTACATAGAAAATAATCATTGTGATACCGGACATTCCGCTTGTTAATAACATAATAAACCTCCTAATGTTTTTTCTTTAAATTCCTGATATCTTTTTTCTTCAATTGCTTTTCTGATGTCTTCCATCAGATGATTGTAATAATATAAGTTGTGAAGTACGCAAAGACGCATCCCCAGCATTTCTTTTGCCTTTAACAAATGCCGGATATAGGCTCTGCTGTAAGACCTGCAGGCAGGGCATCCGCATCCTTCTTCGATCGGCCTTGCGTCCAGTTCGAACTTTTTGTTGAAAAGGTTAAGCTTTCCATGGGCAGTATATACGTGACCGTGGCGTCCGTTTCTTGTGGGATAAACACAGTCGAAAAAGTCAACGCCCCGATCCACCGCCTCGATAATGTTGGCAGGGGTGCCCACCCCCATAAGATAGGTAGGTTTATCCTCCGGAAGATAAGGGATCGTCTCATCAAGAATATGATACATCTCTTCGTGGGTCTCTCCTACGGCAAGACCTCCGATGGCATATCCGTCCAGATCAAGACTTGCGATGGCCTTGGCGTGTTCAATACGGATATCCGTAAAAACTCCGCCCTGGTTAATTCCAAACAGAAGCTGATGAGGATTGACCGTATCCGGCAGACGATTCAGCTCTTCCATCTTTTTTTTGCAGCGCACCAGCCATCTTGTGGTCCGGTCTACTGAATTTTTAATATACTCTCTGTCGGCCCGGCTTGAAGGGCACTCGTCAAAGGCCATGGCAATGGTGGAACCTAAATTGGACTGGATTTCCATGCTTTCCTCCGGCCCCATGAAAATATGATGCCCATCGATATGAGACTGAAAATATACTCCCTCTTCTTTGATCTTCCTAAGACCCGCCAGAGAAAACACCTGAAATCCGCCGGAATCCGTAAGAATCGGCCGGTCCCAGGACATGAACTTATGGAGACCGCCGAACTCTTTGATCAGCTTATCTCCGGTGCGGACATGAAGATGGTAGGTGTTGGACAATTCCACCTGCGTGCCAATCTCCTTTAAATCATCCGTACTAACGGCGCCTTTAATCGCGGCCACCGTCCCGACATTCATAAAAACCGGAGTCTCGATCACTCCGTGTACCGTAGACAGGCGTCCTCGCTTGGCCCGTCCATCCTTTGTTACTAATGTGTACATATTATCTCCTAACTTTACATTCGAAAAATATTCTAACATAAAGAAAAAGATTCTACAACCGTTAACAATAAAAGTTTTTCAAATATTCCATACGGCTTGACATATGGGAAAGCATCAGGTCAAGAACCGCAAGAGCCGCCATGGATTCCACAACGACCACCGCCCTTGGCACTATGATCGGATCATGACGTCCTTTGATGGAAATTTTGGTTTCTTCTCCGCTTGTCGTTACCGTATTCTGTTCCTGGGCGATGGAAGGCGTCGGCTTAAAAGCAGCCCGGAAGATAATATCAGAGCCATCACTCATTCCGCCAAGGATTCCTCCCGAATGATTCGTCGCCTTTTGGATTTTGCCGTCGCTTATACAAAACGGATCGTTATTTTTTGATCCCGAGCTTTTTGCCGCAGCAAAACCGTCCCCTATTTCAAATCCTTTTACTGCGCCAATAGAAAGAATCGCCTTTCCAAGCTGGGCGTCTAATTTATCAAAAACTGTCTCTCCAATGCCGGCAGGCATTCCTTTGATGATACACTCTACCACGCCGCCGGAGGAGTCCAGCTCTTCCATTTTTTCATTTAAAAAGTTTTCCGCTTCCTTCGCCGCTTCTTTGTCCGGCATATAAAGGGCATTCTCATTACAAACGGCCAGATCCGACTTTTCCGGATCAATGGAAATCGGCCCGATGGATTTGGTATAAGCCGTTACACAAACCCCAAGTTCTTTTAATATCCGGGAAGCCACGGCGCCTGCCGCCACCCTTGCGATGGTCTCTCTCCCCGAAGATCTTCCGCCTCCCCGATAATCCCGGATCCCGAACTTTTGATCAAATGTATAGTCCGCATGGCCCGGACGGTATATCTTAGCAATCTCACTGTAATCTCTTGATCTCTGATCCTGGTTAAACACAGCCAAAGAAATCGGCGTTCCCGTAGTTTTTCCCTCAAATACCCCTGAGAGAATCTCTACCTTATCGCCCTCTTTACGTTTTGTGGTAAAACGGGATTGCCCTGGTTTGCGTCTGTCAAGGAAAGGCTGAATATCTTCCTCCGAAAGGGAAAGCCCCGCCGGGCAGCCATCTATTACCACGCCAATACCTTTCCCATGGGATTCTCCCCATGTGGAAATCGAAAAATTCTTTCCAAAAATGGATCCAACTGCCATTTTTTGTCCTCCTGTTCCTTCTGTTACAATCTAAATCAAAACTATACTAATCCAAAGTCAAAACTAATCATCCTCTTCAAGCAGATACATTAAGATTGACAATACGGTCATCCCGGCTGTCTCCGTCCGCAAAATACGGTGTCCAAGCGTGATCACCTCGGCCCCAAGTTCCTCGGCTTTTTTCACTTCTTCCGGCTCAAATCCTCCCTCGGGGCCGATGAAGATTCCCACGGATTTCTTTCCTCTTAATTGTTCTAAACACTCTTTGGTATGGGCCATTCCCTTTGCTTCCTCATAAGGGAGCAGAAGTTTGTCCAATTTCTCCGCGTAAGCCGTCGCTTCCGGAAAACTCATCACCTCGGTCACTTCCGGAATGTATTGTCTTCCAGATTGCTTGGCGGCGCTTTTTGCAATAGTGTTCCATCTGTCAACCTTCTTTTTGGCCCGATCTTTGTTTAGACGCACCACGCACCGTCCGAGGGAGACCGGAACGATCTTAGAGGCGCCAAGTTCCACTGCTTTTTGTATGATCATCTCCATTTTTTCGCCTTTGGCAAGCCCCTGAAACAGGACGATCTCCACCGGAAGCTCCCGGGAAGCTCCTTCTACGTCGCACACCGACGCATGAATCTCTTCTTTTTGCAATGACTGAAGAATACAGATGTAATCCTTTTCCCGCTCCGGACAGCAGCACCGGATTTTCTCTCCGGTCTTCATCCGCAAAACATTGCGGATATGGTTTACGTCCTCCGGATCATTGATCAGAATTTCCTTTTCTTTTATATTTTTTTCATGAATAAAAAACTGATACATCATTCCTTCCTCTTCGCGGTCACAGATACCCAGTCTTTCATATGATGTACTTCCACAACCTTAAGACCATGTTCTTCCATGGCAGCTTTCACCGGTTCTTCCATGGTGTTGATAATTCCTGATGTGATGAACACCCCGTCTTCCTTCATCAAAGGCAGCACCAGACCGGAGAGCGGCATGATGACGTCTGCCAAAATATTGGCTACGATAATGTCATATTGTTTTCCCTGATTTTGCTCATAAAACTGCTTCGCTTCCGCTTTGTCAAGAATGTTTACCTGGCAGACTTTAGCCTGCTCCTTTTTGATATGATTTACTTCAAAGTTTTCCTCTGTCGCCCGGATCGCATTGGGATCGATATCCGTTGCCAAAGCGTGGCCGGCGCCAAGTTTTAGTCCGATGATCGACAAAATGCCGCTTCCGGTTCCCACGTCAAGGATTTCGGAATCTTTGTGAACATATTTTTTTAACTGGGAGATACAAAGCTTCGTAGTCTCATGGGAGCCGCTTCCAAAGGCAGTTCCCGGGTCAATTTCCACCACGATATCTTCCTTTTTTACATCTTCCACCGTCTCCCAAGTCGGTTTAATAATGATGTTTTCATCCAGACGAAACGGCTTAAAGAATACTTTCCAGTTGTTGATCCAGTCTTCCTCCTCAGTCTCTCCTAAGGTGATCTCTCCGGACCCGATGTCCATATAAGAAGACATTTCCCGAAGGATATTCTTCACTTTGGCAAGGACCTCCCTAAGATCTTCTTTTTCATCCACATAACAAGACACTCTGGCAGTGCCGTCATCCGGTGCAATTTCATCGGGAAGCAGATCCACGTACATGATCTTACGATCTTCCTCCGACAAAGGAACGTGGTCTTCCACTTCCACACCGCAAAGGCCAATTTCCTGTAATTCATAGCTTAACATATCTTCTGCCTGGGTGGTTGTGTTTATGGTAATTTTATTCCACTTCATAGTAAACCTCCGTGCCATCCTCTCACGGCACAATCCGTATTAACCAAAGAAAACGATCACATCAAAGGATGCCATCGCTTTCTGTTCATTATGTTACTTTTTCTTTTTTCCGCCGAAAAAGCCCTTCTTACTTTCATGCGCCGGCGGTTCCGGTTCTTTTTCTTCAGGGATTTCTCCCATGGCGATCTGGAAGTTCTTAAGAGCTTCCTTTTGCGCGGCCGTAAGATGTTCCGGAACCTGAACTACCAGAGTTACAAAATGACTTCCCCGGACATTCTTATTTTGTACGCTTGGAACGCCTTTTCCCCGGAGACGGATTCTTGTATCGGTCTGGGTTCCCGGCTTGATGGTGTATTCGTAAGGACCGTCCACCGTATCGATCTTAATGGTATCGCCGAGGGCGGCCTGTGCAAAGGTGATCGCTTCCGTGGAATAGATATCGTATTCCTGTCTTTGGAACTTCGGATGTCTGGAAACGGTCACGCTAATCAAAAGGTCGCCTCTTGGGCCGCCGTTGATTCCCGGTTCTCCTTTTCCCCTCACACGAACGACTCCGCCGTTGTCAATTCCTGCCGGAATATTCACCTTAAAGGTCTTTCTGATCTTTGTATAGCCGGTTCCGGAGCAATCCGGACACTTGTGACGGATGAACTGGCCGCTTCCGTTACAATCCGGACAGGTCTGGACATTTCTCACCATACCAAACATGGACTGCTGTGTATAAACTACCTGACCGCTTCCGGAACATTTTGGACAGGTCTCCGGTGTGGTCCCCGCTTTGGCGCCGCTTCCGCCGCAGGCAGAACAGGTTTCCTTAAGAGGGATGTTTAACTCCTTCTCCACGCCGCGGATTGCATCGTCAAAGGTGATCCGCACACTTTGACGCAGATGAGCTCCCTGTCTTGGACTGTTTCTTCTAGAACTTCCCCGGCTTCCGCCGCCGAAAAAGTCTCCGAAAATATCGCCAAAGATATCGCCCATATCGCCGCCGCCAAAATCAAAACCGCCAAAACCGCCGGCTCCGCCGCCGTCCTGTTCGAAAGCGGCATGACCGAACTGATCATATTTTGCTTTCTTTTCCGGGTCGCTTAACACTTCATATGCCTCTGCGGCTTCTTTAAATTTTTCTTCCGCAACTTTGTCGCCCGGATTCATGTCAGGATGATATTTTTTTGCGACTTTACGATAGGCCCGCTTTATTTCGCTTTCAGACGCATTTTTACTTACGCCCAAAACCTCATAGTAATCTCTTTTCTCTGCCATAAAAATCCTCCGAATTGATTATCGCCAAAAGAGGGGGCAGGGGTGTATCCCGCCTCCTCTTTTTATTCCTAATACCTTTTGTGTTATGAAAAACCCCGCTTATCCGGGTTATCTTTCTATCTCACCCTGATATTATATTATACTTCTTTATAGTCTGCGTCAACAACATCGTCATTTCCGTATGCTGCGCCGGCGTCTGCTGCTCCGGACATATCCGGTCCAGCCTGTGCTCCCTGAGCCTGCTCATACATTTTGCCAAAGAGTGTCTGTGCATCTTTCATCATCTGCTCTTTTGCTTCGTTGATCTCATTTACATCAGCATCGGTCATGTTTTCTACTGTGGTGCGTTCCAAGATCTCTTTCAGTTTTGTGATATCTGCCTGAACTGTAATTTTGTCTTGTTCCGGAATCTTATCTCCCACTTCTTCCAGCGCTTTTTCTGTCTGGAATACCATGTTGTCTGCTTCGTTTCTTGCGTCGATGGCTTCTTTTCTCTTCTTATCCTGAGCTTCAAACTCTGCGGCTTCTTTTACTGCTTTTTCGATATCTTCATCGGACATATTGGATCCGGCAGTAATGGTGATATGCTGTTCTTTTCCTGTTCCAAGATCCTTTGCAGATACGTTTACAATACCGTTTGCATCGATATCAAAAGTAACTTCGATCTGAGGAACACCGCGCATTGCCGGTGGGATACCGTCAAGACGGAACTGTCCAAGAGTTTTATTGTCTCTTGCGAACTGTCTTTCACCCTGTACGACGTGGATGTCTACTGCTGTCTGATTGTTCTCTGCTGTGGAGAAAATCTGGCTCTTCTTGGTAGGAATGGTCGTATTTCTTTCGATCAGTCTTGTTGCGACTCCTCCCATCGTCTCAATGGATAAGGACAATGGAGTAACGTCAAGAAGAAGGATGTCGCCGGCTCCGGCGTCGCCTGCCAGTTTACCGCCCTGGATGGAAGCACCGATCGCTACACATTCATCCGGGTTGATTCCCTTAAACGGATCTTTTCCGGTAAGCTGTTTTACTTTATCCTGAACTGCAGGGATTCTGGTGGAACCTCCTACTAATAATACCTTGCTAAGTTCGGAAGTGGTAATTCCGGCGTCTTTTAATGCGGTGTTGACCGGAGTTACGGTTCTTTCCACAAGATGGGAAGTAAGTTCATTAAACTTCGCTCTTGTAAGGTTCATCTCAAAATGTTTCGGTCCTTCCTGTGTTGCTGTGATGAAAGGAAGGTTGATGTTGGTTGTGGTAGAGGAAGAAAGTTCTTTCTTTGCCTTCTCTGCCGCTTCTTTTAATCTCTGCATTGCCATCTTATCCGTGGATAAGTCAACGCCTTCTTTTGCTTTGAAGTCATCCAGCATATACTGTGTGATCACATTATCAAAGTCATCTCCGCCAAGACGATTATCTCCGGCTGTGGATAATACTTCGATGACGCCATCACCGATCTCGATGATGGATACGTCGAAGGTACCGCCGCCTAAGTCGTATACCATGATTCTCTGTTCATTTTCATTATCCAGACCATAGGATAACGCTGCGGCAGTCGGCTCGTTGATGATACGTTTTACGTCAAGTCCTGCGATCTTGCCGGCGTCCTTTGTTGCCTGTCTTTGAGCGTCATTGAAATAAGCCGGAACGGTGATAACTGCTTCTGTCACTTTTTCTCCCAGATAATTTTCCGCATCGGATTTTAATTTCTGTAATACCATAGCAGAAATTTCCTGTGGAGAATACTTCTTATCATCGATTGATACTTTATAGCTGGTTCCCATCTGACGTTTGATGGAAGAAATTGTCTTATCTGCATTGGTAACAGCCTGACGCTTTGCAGGTTCTCCCACAACTCTCTCTCCGGTCTTCGTAAAAGCTACCACGGAAGGAGTAGTTCTCATACCTTCTGCGTTGGTGATTACAACAGGCTTACCACCTTCCATAACTGCTACACATGAATTTGTTGTTCCTAAGTCAATACCAATTATTTTACCCATAATAGATTCCTCCTAAATTATGTTAGTTTACTACTTTAACCATACTGTGCCGCAAAACCATGTCTTTATACATATATCCCTTTTGAAATTCTTCTGCGACGATATTCTCACCCATCTCTTCATCTTCTGCGTGCATTACCGCATTATGAAAATCCGGATTAAACTCTTTTCCTTTTGCATTCATCGGCTCTACGCCAAGTTCTGTAAACACAGCCATCATCTGCTGATAAATCTTTATGATGCCCTGGGCGAAGGCTTCTTCCTTCTCCTCCTCGGACAAAACGTCCAGGCCCCGTTCAAAATTATCGACAACCGGAAGCAGCTTGGAAAGAACTTCCTTGGCTCCGATATCATACATATGACTCTGTTCCTTTGCGTTTCTCTTTCTGGCATTTTCAAATTCTGCCATCAAACGCTGATATTTATCGGAAAGCTCCGCCACCTTCTCTTCACTTTTCTCTAATTCAAGTTCCAGAGCTCTGACAGATTTTTTCTTGCTCTTTTTCGCCTTTTTGTCCGTCTGCCCTTCCTCTTTTTCCGAAGGATCGGCGTTTCCCTTCTCTATATCCTGTTCTTCCGGATCAGTCCCTAAAGGCTGCTGATCCTCTACGATACTTTCGTCGAAATCCTTTTTTAATTCTTCCACTTAAGTACCACCTTTCTTTCTATTCCTTTTTATTAAATATCTCATCAAGTTCGCTTGTAAGATTCTTGAGAGTATTTACAACCTTTCGATAATCCATTCGCTTTGGACCGATGATTCCCACCGTTCCTGTACCGCCTTCTTCCAGCTCATAAGTTGCCGTCACGATACTGCAGTCCTTTAAAGACTGCACCGGCGCTTCGTTGCCGATGTAAACCTGGATGCCATGCTTTTCTTCCGAGTTCACCGTATCATCCACCAGTTTTACCAGTGCTTTCTTCTCTACGAGAGTATCAAGCAGCGCCGTCGTATGCTCCGGATTCATCAATTCCGGATACTTTAGCATATTCGTCGCTCCGCTGGTGTAGATTTGCATATCGTTATTCGCTTCATGAATGGCTTCCACGATCCCGCTGAAAATCTCCTCCAGAATAATTGCGTGCATCCCTGCCTGGACTTTCATCGTATGGACAAGTTCAAGATTGATCTCCTTAAGACTAAGTCCCTGCAAAAATGAGTTGAGCAAAATATTAAGTTTCAATACTTCATCGTTGGACAGTGGATCTTCGATACGAAGAATCTTGTTTTTCACCATGTCATTGCCGACAACAATGACGGCCAGAAGCCTTCTTGTGTCCACCATGGAAAGCTGAATGAACTTAAGCTTCGCCTCCCGAATATGGGGAGTGGAGATCATCGTAGCATAATTCGTATTGGCCGCAAGTAGATCCGCCACATTCTTAAGGACGACTTCCATGCGGTCCATCCGGTTGAGCATACTCTGCCGCTCTTCCTCGCGCTCGCGCTCGATCTCTAAAATCTCTTGTTCCTTTTCTTCCATCATACGGTCCACATAATAGCGATAACCCAGATCAGAAGGAATCCTGCCTGCGGAAGTGTGTGGCTGCAAAATAAAGCCAAGCTCCTCCAGATCAGCCATCTCATTACGAATGGTCGCTGAGCTTAAATGCAAATCGGAATCTTTGGCGATCGTTCTGCTTCCCACCGGTTCCCCGGTCTCCAGATAAGTAGATATAATCGCTTTTAATATCTTCATCTTACGTTCATCTAAACTCATATCTTAACCTTCCTTCCTTATTAGCACTCGATTGTGTTGAGTGCTAATATCCACATCCATAAATTAACACCATCCGTTTATATTGTCAACCCCCAAAAAAAATTTTTTCCAGCATTTTCATAAAAATTCTGCCAGAATATAGTTGCTCACATCAATTCCCTTATCGCTAAACCGGATGTTTCCTGCCTCTCTGATCAGATGCCCCGTTTCTTCATATTTCTTTAGGATTTCTCCATAATAGCTTTCTATACTTTTTCCAAATAACTTTTCGAATCTCTCCTCTGAGATTCCTTCTGTTTTCCGAAGCCCGAGAAAGATAAATTCCTCTCTGTGTTCTTTCTGGCTTAAGATATGATATTCCTCCCTTTTAGAAAAGGGCTGCCATGGATTTTTTAAATAATCTGCCAGTCGGTCTGTATTTTTAAATCTTGCTCCCTCATAATAAGAAGAAGCGCCCAGGCCAAAACCAAGGTAGGGGATATCGTCCCAATATCCAAGGTTATGTCTGCATTCTTTTCCGCTTTTTCCATAGTTGGAAAACTCATAGCGATGATATCCTTTTTCTTTCAGGATACGTTTTGTCATCCCGTACATCTGCCGGTCTTCCTCTTCCTTAGGCAGCATTTCATGGATAGATTCCTCGTCAAAAAAAGGCGTTCCCTCCTCTAAGATCAGACTGTAGGCCGAAATATGTTCCGGCGCCAGCAAAAGAACGTCTCTTAGGGTCTGTTCGTATAATTTTATCGTCTGTCCTGGCAGGCCGCTCATTAGATCGATGTTAATATTTTTAAATCCCACTTCTCTGGCAGCTTGGTAGTTCTCATAAAACTCCTGATACGTATGTATCCTCCCAAGAACTTTTAACAGAGAATCGTGGGTAGTCTGCAAACCGATACTAAGACGGTTTATTCCGGCTCTTTTGTATTCTTTTAACTTTTCCGTATGAAGGGTTCCCGGGTTGGTTTCTATGGTGATCTCCGTATCTTCAGAAATATGAAACTGATGATACAAAGTGTCCATCAATTTTTCGATTTGTCCCGGCGCCAATATGGACGGCGTGCCTCCGCCAATAAAAATACTCCGGATTTTTTCTTTTTTATTTTCCATATTGTCCGCGCAGTCCTTTATTTCACGGCGCAGTTTTTCCATATATACCCTCATTTGATCCTCTTTACCGGGGAAAGAAAGAAAATCACAATAATTACATTTTTTTATGCAAAAGGGGATATGAACATACAGTTCGAGCATTTTGTTTCTCCTTCAACTTTCTGTCTGGATTCCACCGAAAAAGGGGAGACCCGGCGCGCCGGCTCTCCCGTATTTTTAATCTTTTTCTTACTCTTTTTCTGGTTTCTAGTCCTCGTCTAGTTTTAATACGCTTAAGAATGCCTTTTGCGGAATCTCTACGCTTCCGATCTGGCGCATTCTCTTTTTTCCTTCTTTTTGCTTTTCCAAAAGCTTCTTCTTTCTGGTAATATCGCCGCCGTAACATTTGGCAAGGACGTCTTTTCTCACTGCCTTTACGGTCTCTCTGGCAATGATCTTGCTGCCGATGGCCGCCTGGATCGGAATCTCAAAAAGGTGCCTTGGAATCTCGCTCTTTAATTTCTCACAATATCTTCTTCCCCGTTCATAGGCGGTGGATTCATGGACGATAAAGGAAAGCGCGTCCACGCCTTCTTTGTTGATCAAAATATCAAGCTTGACCAGATCGGAACGCTGATAGCCTTTTAACTCATAATCAAAGGAAGCGTATCCTCTGGACCTTGACTTTAATGCGTCAAAGAAATCATAAATGATCTCGTTGAGAGGAAGCTCATATTTTAATAACGCTCTGGTCTCTTCCATGTATTCCATGGAAATATAAGTGCCCCGTCTTTCCTGGCACAGACTCATGATCGGTCCGACAAAGTCCTTTGTCACCATGATCTCTGCGGAAACGATCGGTTCCTCCATATATTCTATGGTGGAAGGATCCGGGAGATTGGTCGGATTGGTAAGGTCAAAACAAGTGCCGTCGGTCTGATGCACCTTATAGATTACGCTCGGCGCCGTGGTGATCAGATCAAGATTATATTCTCTCTCCAGACGTTCCTGTATGATCTCCAGATGGAGAAGTCCCAAAAATCCACATCGAAATCCGAAACCGAGGGCCACGGAGGTCTCCGGCTCATAGCGGAGGGAAGCGTCGTTTAACTGGAGTTTTTCCAGAGCGTCTCTAAGATCCGGATACTTTGCGCCGTCCGCGGGATACAGACCGCAGTAGACCATGGAATTTACTTTTTTATAGCCCGGAAGCGGCTGATCGCATGGACAGTCGGCATCGGTCACCGTATCGCCCACACGGGTGTCCTTTACATTTTTTAAACTTGCGGTAATGTAGCCGACCATTCCTGCCGACAGTTCGTCACAAGGGATGAACTGTCCCGCGCCGAAGGTCCCCACTTCCACCACTTCCGCAGTGGCTCCCGTGGCCATCATCCGCATATTCGTTCCCTTTTTTATCCTTCCTTCCATGATCCTTGAAAAGATGATCACGCCTTTATAGGAATCGTATAAACTATCAAAAATCAAAGCCTTAAGGGGTTTGTCCGGATCTCCGGACGGAGCCGGGATCTTTTCTACGATCTGCTCCAGCACATCTTCTATATTAATACCGTTTTTCGCAGAAATCATAGGACAGCCTTCGGCCTCAATGCCGATCACATCCTCGATCTCTTCCACTACTTTTTCCGGATCGGCGCTTGGCAGATCGATCTTATTGATCACCGGCATGATCTCCAGGTCATGATCCAAAGCCAGGTAAACATTGGCGAGGGTCTGGGCCTCGATTCCCTGGGCGGCGTCCACTACCAAAATCGCCCCTTCGCAGGCGGCAAGGCTTCTGCTCACCTCGTAATTAAAATCCACATGACCCGGCGTGTCGATCAGATTGAAAATGTATTCTTCTCCGTCCTTGGCGTGATAGATAATTCTCACCGCCTGGGACTTGATCGTAATCCCTCTCTCCCGTTCCAGTTCCATATTGTCAAGGACCTGATCCTGCATTTCCCTCTCGGTGAGCAATCCGGTCTTTTCAATGATCCGATCCGCAAGGGTGGATTTTCCATGGTCGATATGTGCTATAATACAAAAATTTCTAATTCTACTCTGGTCTATTCCGGCCATTGTAATTCCTCCATTGTCTATTTTTGGTTATTTTCTCTTCCAGACGCTTCTTGAGCCTAAAATGAGAATTGGAAAGATTTCCAAACGTCCTGCAAGCATATTAATGATTAAAACGAGTTTTGATATCACGCTGTAGTCCGAATAATTGCAGGATGGTCCCACAGCTTCAAGCCCCGGTCCGATATTATTAAAGCAGGATAATACCGCCGAAGCGTTTGTCGTCACACTCAGTCCGTCCAGGGAGACAACGATGAAACTTACCACCACGATCAAAATATAAGCGGATAAATAGATGTTGACTCCTTGCAGGACTCTTTCCTGTACGATCCGTCCATTGACGCGAATGATCTGCACCCGATTTGGAGAAATCGCTTGTCTTACATTTCTCCTTAATCCTTTGACAAGGAGTAAAAGACGCCCGCACTTAATTCCTCCTCCCGTACTTCCCGCACAAGCTCCGCACATCATCAGACATAATATGATGGCTTTGGAAAAACTAGGCCATAGATCAAAATCCGTGGTGGCAAAACCGGTGGTGGTGATAATGCTCACCACCTGGAAAGCCGCATGGCGGACGGTTTCTTCCAGAGTTTGGTACATTCCCCGGATGTTCCAGGAAATCAGCAGGATACTTGCGACAATGATGCCCAGGTATAACCGAAGTTCCTCATCATGGAACATTCGCTTTACCTGCTTTAATAAAATAAGATAATAACAGCTGAAATTCACTCCAAAGAGCATCATAAAGACTGTACAGACATTTTGCAGATAAGGACTGTACCCCGCTATACTGTCGTTTTTAATTCCAAAACCACCGGTCCCCGCCGTTCCAAAGGCCGTACATACCGCGTCAAATACGGGCATTTTTCCAAGGATCAAAAAAACAAAATTCAATATAGTAAGAAGGATATACATGAAGTAAAGTATCTTCGCCGTTTCTTTAATATGAGGAACCAGCTTGCCCACATCCGGTCCCGGGCTCTCCGCCCGCATGATGTGCATCGTCACGCCCTCTCCTCTTTCTTTAGAGGGCACTAGGGCGAGCATGAATACCAGAACTCCCATACCTCCTACCCAATGGGAAAAGCTCCGCCAATAGAGAAGCCCCCTTGACATCTTTTCCACTTCCGTTAGGATCGACGCTCCGGTTGTGGTAAAACCGGATACGGTCTCAAATAGAGCGTCGACAAACTTAGGAATCTCACCGGAAAAATAAAACGGAAGACATCCCATAATACTCATAATGATCCAGGCAAGTCCGACGCAGACCATCCCTTCCCTGGCATAAAAATTCGGCCGTGCATTTTTACATATGATATGTAAGACTAGTACAACAAATAAAATGATAGCAATGGACGCCAAAAAGCTCACTGCGGTCTTTTCCTTCTGATCCACTGCGCTGATCAAAAAAGCCGGAACCATAAATACGGCTTCCATAAAAAGGATACGGCCGATATACTTTCCCATCTTTTTATAATTCATATCGCCGCTCCTCAAATATTTCATTAAATCTTCCGATATTGTTCTCACGGCTAGAAACGATCACAACGGTATCCCCCACTTCGTAGACGGAATTTCCATCGGGGATGTATAAATCTTTGCCATGATTGATGCAGACGATTAGCACATTCTTTTTTAATTTCAGTTTCTTTAAAGGGATCCCACAATGCTTTGAAGTCTCATCCACCCGGAACTCTTCCGCTTCCACAAGCCCGTCGGCAAAAGAATGGACGGAGATCGCTGCGTCTGTCTGGTTCTTTAAGGCGCGAACATAGCGGACAATGGATGTACTGCATATTTCTTTCGGGTCGATCACGCTTCCGATGGAGAGATTATTGAACATCTGCCTGTTTTCAATATGCGCCAGTTTCGTGATTCGCTGAGGGATCTTAAGGGTGCCTCCGTAAAGGGAGATCACCAGATTCATCTCGTCGTAATTTGTGAGGGATACCACTGCGTCGCAGCGGTCCATTCCTGCGCCTTCCATCAAAGTAGTATTGGTCGCGTCTCCGCAGATCACCGCCGTTTTTGGGAGCATTTCCGACAGATAAAGGCATCTGTCATAATCCTTTTCCACAATCGACACATCCATGGAGGTCTTTTCCAATCTTTGCGCAAGATAATAGCTGATGCGCCCTCCGCCGCAAATCATGACCTTTTTTACCCTTCGGGTCAAAATTCCTAAATTCTTTAATAACATCGCCAGATTGCTGGTTGGCGCAGTTACGAAAATACGGTCGCCGTTTCTTAAGATAAAATCGCCGTCGGGAGTGATGGCCTTCCCATCCCGCAGTACCGCGCAGACTAATACCTTCACCTTGCTTATGGCGCCCAGCCTGCTGAGGGACTGATTGGCAAGGGGACTGTCGCTTTCTATCTGGAGTTCTACGATCTCCGCCCGGTCCTTGGCAAAGGAATCTCTTCGCAAAAAGCCCGGGTATCGCAGCAGTCTCTCGATCTCCACCGCTGCCTTAAATTCCGGATTTACTACCATGGACAGCGCAAAGGCGTCTCTCATATGGAAAATCTGATCGTTATATTCCGGATTACGGATTCTCGCAATCGTGTGCAGATTAGGATTGAGCATATGGGCGGTCATACAGCAAAGAAGGTTCACTTCATCCGTACCAATCGCGGCGATCAACAGATCCGCTTTATCAATATCGGCGTCCTTTAGCACCGGTACGGAAGCACAGTTTCCCTGAACCCCCATCACATCAAAACGATCCACGGCATCTTCCAATACACTTTTTTTCGTGTCAATCAACGTAATATCGTATCCTTCCAAGGAGAGCTGTCCGACCAGAGTCCGGCCGATCTTTCCTCCTCCTGCTATTATAATTTTCAACTTTCCATCCTCACATATTGTAATTTATCGATTATTCTGTCAGTATCAGTATCGGTAATATTATAGCAGATTTTTTACATTGTACAATAATTTTCTAAATGTTTATTGGTATGCTTTTTCCCCTTTTGCCAGTCGGTACAAAAGATCCGCCAGAGGGAGCATGGCGTTTTTTGCCTGTTCCAGCGTGTTGTTCTGCGCTCCCACTTCAATCAGCATGGACCGCTTGGCCAAATGCAGATTATAGCGATAGCCTTTGATGTAAATTTTTCTTGTCAGCCCATTAAAATATTTTGCCGCCAAAAGCTGCATCTGAAGGCTTGTGGCGAGATTATATTCTTTATTGGGATTTTCCAGATAATCGATCTCTCCGACGCCCTTTTTATAACTCACACCGTTGAAAAACATAATCTGGGCAGTCTTTTTTCCGTTAATGTCCGTCACCAGATCAATGGATTCATCCACCGAATCCCGGTGCAGATCCAACACTATCTTTATCGAGGGATTTTCCTTTAGCGTTTGGCTCACGCTCTCTCCTGCAAAGTTATAGGCCCGGTTTCTGTCAAGCTCGCCGTCGATTTGATCGTACACGGTCTTATCGTGTATTGTTTTTATATGGTAAGTGTTTTCCAATTGTTCTTTTAAATATTCTCCCACATCGATCACGCTGCCCTTATCCCCTTTATAGGTTTCGCTTCCATGGGTGTGGAAAATCAAAATCAGCGGCTCGTCCGTATCAAGATTGAAACCCAGTTTTTTATTAAGAATCTCTTTCGGCTTTAAAACATCCTCGGATAAGGCGGTTGTCTCGTCGACGATATAAAACTCCCTTAACAGATAGTCATAATCCACCAGCTTGGTTAGGGAATAGGTTTGTCCATTTTTTGACGGCTTCATTTTCGCCGCCTCTTCCTTCTTTTCTTCCACCAGCGCCGCCTCATCGGATTCTGTAAAATAATCCGGGATGGCATCGGCATAGAGGAGATCATAGTTGGAGTTATCGTTCCAGTAATCCAGACAATACTGCTGGACCGGGCTGATCTCTTCCTGAAATATTTTCTGAAAATACAGGGCAAACTGCCCTTTTTTCATTTCTTCTTCATTATAAGAAAGGACCGGCATCCAGTCTTTCCATATACTGTCTATGATTTCCTGCACCTGCTCTTTTAAATAAATGAAATGAATCGGGTTATCCTCTTTCATCCATTCCCAATAAACACTGTCCTTTATCTTCCGATCTGTGACAAGCATCATCCATAACAGAACGAAGATGATCAAAAGCATGATTTCTAACCTGCGGATATTTTGACTTTTCATCCAAATTCCTCCTGTTAAAAAGATATGCCTGTCCCTATATTTTATGAAGTGATTTCATCGCAAAATATCAGTTTATTAATCCCCTCTGATACGGTAAAACTAATCTGGTTCACCGACTCGTCAATCTCTTTGGGGGTGACAAATAATTCATACATATGATCCCCGATAATGTCGGCCATATTATAATATTTCTCTTCCTCACTCCAATTTTCGTATTTTTCTTTGATCTTTTCTTTTCCGACCTTTCTCACAAAAGAATCGGTGATTTCCGCCGCCACCGCCGGCATGGAGATCACTGTGGGAACTCCGATGGCGATCACCGGGATTCCCATCGTTTGACGCGTGATTTCTTTTCTTTTATTTCCCACTCCCGACCCCGGGTAAATCCCTGTATCGCAAATCTGTATCGTTGTGTTGAGACGATCCAGGCTTTTGGCCGCCAAGGCGTCTATGACCAATAAAACTTCCGGTTTTTCTTCCCCGATGATTCCCTTTAATATTTTTCCGGTTTCCATTCCAGTCTGCGCCATCACTCCCGGGGCGATCCCCAATATCTCCCGGTATTTTGAGAAACGGGAAAAATGTTTCACATGGCCGGTGATAAACAAATGATCCATCACAAGAGGCCCCAGGGCGTCCGGCGTCACCTTTCGGTTTCCCAGCCCGGCCACCAAAATTTTATGATAGTTCCCCAGCATCTTTTTAAGATGGTGGTAGATCAGCTCGCTCATTTCTTTGTGATATCCCAAATCATCTTTCCTAAGTCCGTCGTATTCCAACGTAATATATAGCCCTTTTGGTTTCCCGAAAAGCTCCTCTCCCTTTTTATTGTCTATACTGATCACCGATTCCCGGATCCCTTTTCTTTTGTAATGTTTTTTACGGATACTCACGCCGTCAAGCTTATGAATATGTTCAAATTCCTCCTGCATTTCCAAGGCGAGATCCGTATGACCATGGACATTCATCTTTTTCATTGCGCCCTCCACAATATCTTCTGATTTTTTTCTATAATAAAGTCCTATATAGTATGACAGCTCCGAAAAAGATTTATACTTTTTTTAAATTTTATTATTGACAAACAATCTTTCAGCCTATAGAATATAGAAAGTATGTTTACATTAGATTGTCCGTGTCCGGTAGAATGTAAATATCTTAAAAGATTCATCATTAATATACTATATTTGGAGGTGTAGGGATTGGCTAACATCAAGTCTGCAAAGAAAAGAATCAGCGTGATCGAAAAGAAAACTCTGAGAAATAAAATGATCAAGTCCAAAGTTAAGACTTGTATTAAGAAAGTAGAAGCTGCGATTGCGAAAAACGATAAGGAAGCTGCTACATCAGCTTTACGTGTTGCTGCATCAGAGATCAGCAAAGCTGCTTCAAAAGGTATTTTCCATAAAAATACTGCTGCAAGAAAGATTGCACGTTTGACTAAGGCTGTGAATAAGATCGCCTAGTTTTATACATGAATAAGATAACCCGGAAAGAAGCGGCTGCTTTCCGGGTTTTTTTAATTCATTAATTCGATGACCAAAGTCTCAAGGGCGAGCTGGTCGCTGATCTTTCCTTCTTTTATGTTCTGCTCTGCGGCAACGCATAACTTTAAAGCCTGGGATAGCCTCCGGGCAGTATAGTTTCTTAACTGGCCGTCGTATTTTCTTATGGCAAATCTTGGAATCCCCGCCACAGAAGCAATCTGTGCATCTGGTTTTCTCTCTTTTTTCATATCATAGATCACAGACAAAATCCGGTACTGTCTCGTGATCAGATACAAAATATGCATAAAGGGCTCCCTTAATACCAGCAGATCATCATAATAAGAAAGCGCTTTCTTTTTTTGCCCTTCGGCGATGGCGGCCACCAGATCAAAGATTTTGTTCTCTGCTTCGCAGGCCACCACCTCGCGGATCATCTCTCCGGTGACAATCTTTTCCTCTCCCATATAGGAGATCAGTTTTTCCACCTCGTACTTAATTTGATACATTTCATTTCCCGCCCTTTGCAGCAGCAGTCTGGCGTCGGACTCCCGAATCTGGATTTTTTCCCGGGAAAGCAGGGAGGCGATGAAACGAAGGAGCATTTTTTCCGTTTGATCCTTTTTTAGAAATTTTCCGATATATCCATTTTTCTTGATCCATTTGTAGCCCTTCGACCTTTTGTCTGCCTCCGGCTCACAAATCAGGATGCAGGTGGTCTCCGGCATCTGCTCAAAGATTTTGACTAATTCGTCCTTTCCTGATTTGAGGATTCCGGTCCGGTCCAGAATAATGAGCCTTTTCTCCTGAAAAAAAGGATAGGTGTTCGCATCCTCCGCCAATTTCAAAAGATCGATTTTCGTCTCTTCATAGAGATGGTAATTCATAGTATCCTCTTCCGGGGACAACGCATTTTTCAGCATCTTTCGCGCCTGAGAGATCAAATACTCTTCATCTCCGGTCAGCAGATACACTTTCGAAAAACATCTTTCTTTAATGTGTCTTTTTATCTCTTTCATAAACATTTTTTTCCTTTTCTTTCTTTAAAAGATACACATAAAATCCCACACAGATCATTACCGAAAGCACAGAACCGGCAGGTGCCGCCATTCCCATAGGCAAAAGGGTCTCCGGGAACAGAACGCTTGCCAGATAACTCATCGGGATACGGATCAATATGATAGAAATGATATTATGTATAAAAGAAATCATGGATTTCTGGCATCCGTTAAAATAACCGCTGAAACAAAAATGTATGGCGGCAAAAAAGCAGTCAAAGGAGTAAGGTCTTAAATACTGCGCCCCGCACGAGATCACCTTTTGGCTTCCGGTAAACAAACCAAGGAGCTGTTCCGGGAAGATCTGGCTTAACAAACAGCAAAAGGCTCCCCAGGCACAGGTGACGGCCAGGCCAAAAAAGAGCGAGGACTTTGCTCTCTCCGGTTTTCCCGCGCCGATATTTTGCGCCGTGATCGCAGCGATGGCCGACAAAAATGCCGATGGCACTAAAAACATGAAACAGATGATTTTTTCTACTATACCCACTCCTGCGGACACATAAAGTCCTCTGCTGTTGGCAATGATCGTAATGACGGCAAAGGAAACCTGGATCAGCCCATCCTGCATCGCAATAGGAACCCCCACTCTGAGCAGTCCTTTTAGGATCGGCAGATGGAAACGGACGTCCGATAAGGAAAGACTGATCCCGATCTTTGCATTCTTTATCACAAAGGCAGAAACGATCACGCTCACCGCCTGTCCGCAGACGGTCGCCGCCGCCGCCCCCGCAGCGCCAAGGTGGAAACCGCCCACAAAAAGAAAATCCAGTCCGACATTTACGGCGCAGGCAATCGCCACAAAAATCATCGGCCGTTTCGAGTCTCCGATTCCCCGAAACACGCTGCTGATCACATTATAGGCTGTGATAAAAGGGATCCCCGCAAAACAGATCCACAGATACTTCGACGTATCCGCCGCAGCCTCCTTTGGCGTCATCATCAAGGAAGTGATCGGACGGGTCAGTAAAAGAAGGATCACGGTAAGGACAATGGCAAAAATAATGTAGAACTTTATGGTAGTTCCGATGGTTTTCCTTGCTTTGTCATTTTCCTTCGCCCCCACTGCCTGTCCGATCCATACCGTCGTTCCCATGGCAAGGCCAACGATCACTACCGTGATCAAATGCATCACCTGGCTTCCGATGGAAACTGCCGTGGTCATGATCTCATTATCGTATACTCCAACCACATATAAATCCACCATGCCATAAAAGGTCTGCATAAAGGTAGCAAATAAATAGGGCAGCGCAAAACGGATCATTTTTGTCCGCAGATTGCCCGTTGTCAGATCAAATTTTTCGTTCATGTTAATTGTTCTCCAATAATCTGTGATTCATATTTTTCCAATAGTCTATGACTAATTTTTCTCCGTCGGTGACGGCAAGGATCGCTCCGCCCTGATCTGTGCGAAACACCTTAGTCCCCGTTTGGGAAAGTCTCTCCAACAGTTCCCCATGGGGATGTCCATATCTGTTGTTTTCTCCCGCAGATATCCAGCTAAAAGCCGGATTCATTTTCTCTAAAAAATCCCGGCAGGTGGAATTTTTAGAGCCGTGATGGGCCACCTTCAAAACGGTAAGCTTCTTCTCCTTACAGACGTTCGTGATTTTCTCCTCCTGTCCACTTCCAAGATCTCCCGTAAAAAGCATGGAAAAATTAAGATACCGGAAATACAGTACAATAGAAGCATCGTTTTTATCCTGAGCGTCCAGTTCCTTATAAGGATGGCAGCAGATCATTTCTCCGTCCTCAAACCGGATGCGGTCGCCTTTTCCCAAATAGGACACCGAAGTATGATTCTTTTTGGCAAGACCGACGACCTCTTTTACCACATCCTCTTCCGATTCCTTTAAATTCCATTCCTGCAGCAAAAGGTTTTTCATCGGGTATCCCTCTTCCATCAGCTCCAAAATCCCGGAATAATGATCCTGATCAAAATGGGTGATCACTCCGTAATCCAGAGAGCCGATTCCATAATATTTTAACGCAGGTTCGATCACATATTTTCCCACCTCTGATTTGCTGCTGCTTCCTCCGTCGATCAGAACCCCCGTGTGATCCGGCAGGCAAAGGAGAATCCCGTCTCCCTGCCCAACGTCCAGCATGACCACTTTAAGTTTTGCCCCGGGCATAAACATAACGGCTGCAAATATAGCGGCGGGCAGCATCATCATGATGGACCATTTTTTATGATACCACAAAAACAGCACAATTACTTCCAGGAAATAAAAAAATATCAGAAAAGACGCGCCGGGACATCCGGTGACAATGGGCGACCCGGGCAGCCTGTCCGTAACGCTTAATATCCCCTCAAATACCATTAAAATAAGTTTCACCGGCACCAGGAGCAAGTATCCTGCCCCCGCGATCAGGATTCCTGCCACTCCACCCGCTATGGCAAAGGGCATGAGCAGCGTCATAGCAGGTATCATAATCAGATTAAGGAAAATGCTGTAGGGAGAAAATTCATAAAAAATCCGCAGGGTCATGGGAAGAATCGTGACGGTGATCATCGCTCCCGCCACAAAATGCCGGATGATTTTTCCTCCCAGATGATCCCCGCAAAAAAAGCCTTCCGTTTCATTTTCCAGAATCTTTTGAGTAAAGGGGACTGCCGTTCCAATGGCGATGATCGAAGAAAAGGAGATCAAAAAGCCCCCTTCCAATATTCGGTACGGGTATTGGATCAGCATGAGAATCCCTGAAAAACTCATGGACGATAAGATATCATAATTCATGCCAAACAGCTCCGCCCCTAAAAAGACCGCAAACATCAAAAGCGCCCTTGTGGCAGAACTCCCGGAGCCCACCACACAGCCGTAAAATAGCAGCGCCGACATCCCCGCAAAACAAGAAAAGAGATAACTGCGCTTTCTTTTCCTCAAAAAACGGTAGATCCTTCCTCCCACCATAGAAATATGCAGCCCGGAGACCGCCAGCAGATGGGCTGTGCCGCTCTCCTCATAAAGTTTCTTTTGTTCCTCGGAAAGCTCCGACTTATCTCCCAGCACCATGGCATAAAGCAGAGCCGTCTGTTCCCCGGTAAAAAAAGATCCATACACTTTGTGAATCCGTTTTTTTAGCATATACGCCATTCTTCCGACGCTAAAAGAAGGTCTTATGATGGTGGAAAGGGAATCTCCGTAAAACAAATAGTAGATTCCCGAAGCACGATAATAATTTTCCTGGTCAAACTCCCCGGGATTTGACGCCCTTTTGGGAAGGGCGAGGGTTCCCTTAACTCTGATCTGATCTCCCGGGAAAATTTCTGTTTTTCCCTCCCGGTCAAGAAATACCATACACTTCTTTTTGAGAACCCATTTTTCGCCGGCAGAATATCCCCTTGCTTCCTTTATGGTAATCTTAAGTCCTTCCTCCTCACCGGCGGTTCTTATCTGCGTCACTTTACCGGACAGCTCGCCACACTGTAAAAGCAGGTCCTGTTCGGCGTTTCTTTCCTCTTTACCAGCCTGAAAAAACAAGAAAGCGCCGCCTAAAAAAGCGGCATAAAATAATAGAAAAGTAAGAGATTTTTTTCGAAAAAATCTCACCGCTAAGAGCAAAAGTCCCCCTCCGGCCAGGATGACAGCCGACATGATCTCTTGCCTTCCCGTTATATTCATCACGATCTCTCCAGACACGATCCCGATAAAAATAACAAAAAAAGGTCTGATCATATATGACATTCTCCCATGATAAAGGCAAAAAGGATAATAATATAGAAAAAAGGAGCTGCCGCAATTAAAAATCACAACAGCTCAGTATACTCATTCGTATTTTAAAGCATAATCTGCTTAGTTCTGCTCTTCGCACAATGAATAATTAAATGTCATTGTTTTATCAAATCCATCAAAATCATGGAAACTTGAATATTTTTTTCCTTCTATTGTAAACTGTACTCCCGTAACATTGCCAATCCCTATGATCGTGTTCACCATGGAGTAGATCATGACACTTTCATCGACGCCGGATAAGCTGGTAAGCATTTCCTCGCTAAGATCAACATAGCAGATTCGATCAAAGATCTGGGTCTGCAAGATCTCAAGATCCGGCGGCAGGGAAGCCCGGTACTTCTGATCGTCTGAAACCGTTTTTAAAGAATACAGCGCCGCTTGTTCTAAGGGCTGATTTTTTTCGGCTTTCACGGTTTCCTTCACTTCCGCCAGTTTATCCCCATCTGAATTTGGGTAATAGATGATAATTTCCTTTTTCTCTTCATAAATCTGATCTTTATCAATGAGAAAGGTGGAAGCATCCATAGGGCCCACATTCGCTCCGTTCACATCCTTTAACGCCTCCCCGTCGACGGTAAATGACACGGAGTTTACGCCCTCAACCTGAACTAAAGAGCAGACAATGGCTGTCCGGCAAAGGATTTCCTTTTCCGAAGGGAGCTGTTCATAGCCGGCGCTGAAATCCATCACCAGCATATCGCCCTCCAAATACACTTTATTCACCATAATACTTTCCTCTATGGAGGACTTATATTGGTTGGTGTTGACGTCCGACGTATCGGAAAGCATATGAACCAGTTCCTTAGAAAGTTCCAGCGTACTTTTCTCCTCCGGGTTATAAGGCACCGTTACAAAACCATTTTCTTCTGTATTTAAATAATATAACTGTATGGCTCCTTCGTCTTCGGCTTTCTTTTGCTCTTTTTTCTGACAGCCGCAAAGCAGACCCGGCAATAAACATATGGCCAAAAGCCAAACAGGAAAGAAAGTCTTTTTCACAAACATCCCTCCCTATAGATAATTAAGCGGTATTCGAACGGTGAAGGTACTGCCCTCGCCGACCTTACTGTTTACCTTGATGGAACCCTTGTGAAGCAGGATAATATTTCTTGTGATGGCAAGTCCAAGCCCGGTTCCGCCGGTATCCCTGGATCTGGCCTTATCCACCCGGTAAAATCTGTCAAAGATCAGCTCATGGCAATCCTCTGGGATTCCCACTCCGGTATCCTTTACCCTGATATAAAAGAACTTATGATCGGCATTTAGAGATACCGATACCTTGCCCCCGTCTTCATTATACTTCACAGCGTTTTCGATAAGGTTGGTAAGCGCCATGGAAAGCTTTCCTTTGTCCACCTCCGCCGTAACATTTCGCATCGTCTCCAGTCTGATCTGAATATCTCTCTTTTCTCCGATCGGAGAAATTCTTTTTAAAAGCTCCTCCAGCAGCTCATTGATATTCACCGTCTCCACCGAGAGATCCGCCTTGGTCTTGTCAAGCTTCACCAGCTCAAGAAGATCGGAAATGATCTGATTTTCCCGGTCCACCTCATGGACGATATCTTCCATAAATTCCTGGTAAATTTCCAGAGGGACGTTCTCCTGCATCACAAGAGAGTCCGCCAGAATCTTCATCGAGGTGATCGGCGTCTTAAGCTCATGGGAGACATTGGACACAAACTCCTGTCTGGTATCTTCCAGTTTCTGATTTCGCTCGCTGATCTGGTTAAAGGCCTGCGCAATCCTGTCAAATTCCTTAAACTTAGACTCGGACAAATGGGTATCCTGATGCCCCGCCACCACGCTGTCTAATTCATTCTGAATCCGGTGGAACGGCTTGCGGATCAATAGCACAATGATTAAAAACAGCGCAAAGGAAACGATGAAGAAAATCCCCATCAGTACGTCACGCTGCTTATATAAGTACAAGACCTTGCCATTATGTTCCTTCAGGGAAGCGGTGGTAATGATCGCTCCTCGGATTTCTCCGGTATCCAAATCGGTAAGAGGCGTCATCACCTCAAGATATTTTTCCCCGACAACTCTGGAAACCACATTTTTCTTCCCGGACATACAGTTCATCAAAGTTGACGTCACATAATATTTATTTTCTTTTTGATGATACGTATCCGTCACAATACGATATCTTCTGTTAATCAGAAGAATCCTGCCTCCAAAATCATTGGCCATCAGCTCGATCTCCCTGATCAGGCTGTCGCTTTCCGGCGTGGCGGTGGCTGCCTTATAGGTGCTTAGTCCGTTGCTCATCACATGATTTGCCATGACATGATTTTGTACGGACACGTACTTCGCAAGCTGATTTCTGCCGTTTTTATCCGCAGTCTTTACCAGACTTTCCGTCCCCAAAAAAAGAAGGACGTTAAGACTGATCAAAAACAATATCCCGATAAATAATGATAGTGGCATGGAGCGGGATAACGATTTTAATTTAATCCTGGAAATAGTATCCTACCCCCCATTTTGTCTGAATATAAATTGGTTCTCCCGGGTTAGATTCTATTTTTTCACGAAGTCTCCGTATATGTACGTCAACAGTACGAACGTCGCCAGGATAATCATATCCCCATACAAGATTAAGAAGATCTAACCTGCTGTAAACTTTATTGGAATGGAAGGCAAGAAGCTCCAGTAAATCATATTCTTTTGCCGTAAGTTTCACTTCTTTGTCATTCACATAGACTCTCCTGCTGTCGCAGTTGATCTTAAGTCCGTTCTTTTCAAAAATCTTGCTCTTTTCTTCCAGTTCCGCCTTCTTTGAGCTGCGGCGCATGATGGCTTTGATCCTGGCCTTCACTTCCAGAATATTAAAAGGCTTTGTAATGTAATCGTCTGCACCATACTCCAGTCCCAGAATCTTATCCATGTCATCTCCCTTTGCCGTGAGCATAATAATCGGCATATTGGAAAATTCCCGAATCATCTGGCATACTTCAAAACCATTTAACTTAGGCAGCATAACATCCAGTAAAACGATATCATATTCTGTCTTTTTTGCCATTTCAAGGGCTTCTTCACCGTCATAGGCACAATCGACCTCCATGTCATCTTGTACCAGTGAAAACTTAATCCCTTTTACAATAAGTCGCTCATCATCTACCACAAGTACTTTTTTTCCCATATCCTACCTCAGTTTCAAATAGTGATCGATTCTTTGATCTGCTCAAAAATCCCATCACCGATTCCTTTTACATTTTTAATCTCTTCAATGGAAGCAAAGCGTCCATTTTCTTCCCGGTATTGTATAATCGCCAAAGCCTTGCTCTCGCCAATCCCCGAAAGGGTCATCAGTTCTTCCATCGAAGCAGAATTCAAGTTAATCAATCCGAAATTTCCTGCGGACTTCGCCCCTTGCAGGGAAGAGCCGGCCACGCCGTAATCCTCATCCATAGCAGGAACATAAATCTGCATTCCGTCGGAAAGTATTTCCGCAAGATTAATCGCTTTTTCATCGGCATCCTTCAAAAACCCGCCGGCAGCTTTCACTGCCGCATCAGCCCTGTCGCCGGCGGACAACTCGTACACTCCCGGTTCCTTTACCGCTCCGCAAATATGCACATAGATACTCTTGCTTTCTTGTGTACTTTCGGCCGGTTCCCTGGTCGTCTCCTCCTGTCTCGTTTCTTCCTCCTCTAAAACGACGGAAGAACTGTGACATCCGCAGAGCATAAATCCCAGGGCCCAAAGCCATATCATCAGAATCCCTTTTAAAAAAGTATTGCGTTTCAAGTAAGGACACCCCTTCCCATTGAAACAGGCTCTCTACTTTTAGTATAATTCCATTTAAGATGGATATACCTTTTTATAATACCTAAAAATGATAAGTATTACAAGGCTTAAAATCATTTTTAAGTCAAATTCTTCTGTTCACTTTTTACACTCTTGATTACTCACGGATTTTAAATAAAATGATCCCTGCAAGAAACAATCCGGTTGCGATCAGTTTCATCCAGTCAAACCCGACCTTTTCCGTGCCGAACCATCCGAATACTTCGATGAGATAAGCCACCACAAGCTGCATGGAAACAATGAGCATCACCGCCTTCGCCGGTCCAAGGGCCGCCATACCGGCCATGACCGTAAATGTGATCAAGGCGCCAATCAGCCCTCCCGTAAGCAGATATTTCGGTTCTGCATTTATGATCTGGGAGACACTTCCGCTTTCCCGCTCTTTAAAAAACCATAAAACCATACATAATAGGAAGCCGGTAAACTGCACGAAAGCATTGGTCGTCCAATTTCCGGTCTGTTTCCCAAGCTGGGTGTTAAATACTCCCTGGATGCTCATCAAAGCTCCGGAAACCATCGCCGCAATAAAACCAAACATAAAAACCTCCTGATACCAATTCATCAAAATTAGTATGGAGGTTTTTTATGATTTTATTCCTGGGAAATCACTTCCTCAGAAATCATTTTATCAGAAATCACTTTGTTTATTAGAAATCACATTATCTAAAATGCGAATCATTTCGTCAACGTGCTCTTTTTCTATGATCAACGGCGGAACGAAACGAAGCACGTTACTTCCCGCTGAAATTAAAATCAGCCCCTGATCCATTGCCTTTATGATCAGATCGGATACCGGAATGGTAAATTCCAGCCCCTGCATCAGACCAACGCCCCGGTGTTCCTTGATACAATCATATTTTGCGGCAAGCTCCTCAAGTTTTTCCGACAGATACGGAGCGATTACATTGACATGATCTACCACATGGTTTTTCTCAAACAAGGCAAACACTTCATTGATCGCGGCCGTTGCCAGAGGGTTTCCGCCGTAAGTGGTTCCATGGTCTCCCGGAACCAGCGCATGGGAAGCCTTTTCATTGGTCACAAAAGCGCCCACAGGGATACCGCAGCCCAAAGCTTTTGCAAGGGCCATCACATCCGGTTTTACCCCGTAAAGATCATGGGCATAAAGGGAGCCGCATCTTCCCATTCCGCACTGAACTTCATCAAAAATCAGCAGGATATCATGCTCGTCACATAACTTTCTAAGCCCTAAAAGAAATTCCTTGTCCGCCGGATAAATGCCGCCCTCGCCCTGCACCACTTCACAAATAATTCCGCAGGTTTTGTCTGTTATTTTAGAAGCAACGTCTTCAAGATTATTGAAATCGGCAAACACTGCGCTCATTCCCTTTGGAATAAACCCTTCCTGATAATGAGCGTTGCCTGTCACAGAAAGAGCCCCCTGGCTTCTTCCATGGAAAGAATGATTCATGGCAATAAATTCATATTCTTTCTTTGGATCCTTCAGGAAGGCATATTTTTTCGCCACTTTCAACGCCCCTTCGATCGCTTCAGTTCCGCTGTTGGTGAAAAATACTTTAGACATTTTACTGCTTTCCACAATCTTTTGCGCCGCATCAATGGCAGGTTTGTTGTAATAAAGATTGGAAGTATGCATAATCAGGTCAATCTGATCTTTTAAAGCATCGTTATATTCTTTATTATTGTAGCCCAAAGCATAAACTGCAATTCCCGCTGCAAAATCAAGGTATTTCTTTCCTTCCATATCATAAAGATACACGCCGTCGCCTTTTTCCAAAAGAATCTGATAACGGTTATAGGTCTTTAAGATATATTCTTCACCTTTCTTCATGTACTCTTTCATGTTCATTTTTCTTTCTTTTCCTTCCTGCGCTTCTTTGATCGCAGCTTTCATCGAAAGACAAGCATCCGTCCATTTTCTTTTCGCTTTTTCACCGGATACTTTGCTGCGATCTCATTTTGCATGATATTTAAATTAATCCCGTATGATATTTGGATTTATTCCATATGATATTTAAATTATTCCCCATGACTTTTAAAAAATTGGATCCTTTAAAATCGCAGTACCAATACCCTTTTCCGTAAAGAACTCAAGCAATAAACAATGCGGCACTCGGCCGTCCAGGATATGGACCCGGGACACCCCTTGTTCAATGGCCTCAATACAGTTGTTCAACTTCGGCATCATACCTCCGCCCACTACGCCGTTGGCAATAAATTCTTTCGCCGTGGCCACGTCCATCTCAGAAATCAGTGTTTTTTTATTGGAAGGATCCATAAAAACGCCTTCAATATCCGTAAGGAATACCAGTTTTTCCGCTTTTAAGGCATTGGCCACGCCGCAGGCCGCATCATCGGCATTGATATTGTAGGCTTCATAGCCGTCTCCCAGACCGATCGGCGCAATAACCGGAATAAAATCCTTGTCCATCAAAGTGTTTAACAGATCCGTATCCACTGCTTTGATTTCTCCCACATAACCGATATCCTTACCATCGGGCATTTTTTTGTCAACCTTTAACATTCCTCCGTCTTTTCCGCAAAGACCAACCGCATTAACCCCCATTTTCTGCATCATGCCGACCAGCTCTTTATTGACTTTATTTAATACCATCTCGGCAATGTTCATGGTTTCTTTATCCGTAATACGAAGTCCATTATAAAACTCTGATTTCTTGCCGCTTAAAGATACCCATTTGCTGATTTCCTTCCCGCCGCCATGAACAATGATCGGCTTTAATCCAATCAGCTTTAACAAAGCCACATCCTTAATTACGTTATATTTTAAATGTTCATCAAGCATTGCGCTGCCGCCGTATTTTACAATGATCGTTTTCCCATAAAACCGGCGGATATAAGGCAGCGCCTCAATCAGCGTATTCGCTTTTAGCATTACATTCTCTTCATATTCCAAAATAATTACCTCCTTTATTGGTGCGAAGCACATCTCATCCAGGTATGCCCTTGGGTATTACCTCCTTTATCGGTGTTAGGATCGATAATCCGCATTGATCTTGACGTACTCATAGGTCAGGTCGCAGCCCCAGGCCGTGGCGGATTCCACGCCGTCTTTTACATCCAAAATTGCTTTTACCGGATTGCCCGACAGAATTTTCGTTGCAAATTCCTCGCTGTAATCGGCGGCGATTCCATCTTTCACCAAGGTGAGGGAGCCATGTTCACTCTCCAGGGTAATATCTACTTTATCCGGATCAAAGGACGCCTGGCTGTATCCCATGGCACAGAGGATTCTGCCCCAATTTGCGTCCTTGCCAAATACTGCGGCTTTCGTAAGGTTTGAGCAAACGACCGCTTTGCTCATAAGTTTGGCATCTGCCTTTGTTGCCGCGTTGATACAGCTTACTTCAAATAATCTGGTGCAGCCTTCGCCGTCCGCCGCAATGGCTTTCGCAAGATATTCAAGGACATAGGAAAGCGCCTCTTTAAAGATATCATAATCTTGTCCGCCTTTTTCAATGGTCTGGTTTTTTGCCATTCCATTACAAAGGACCAGGCAGGTATCGTTGGTGGAAGTATCTCCATCCACGGAGATCATATTAAAAGTGTCTTCCACGATATCAGCCGTCATCTCTTTTAATACTTCCGGCGCCACTGCCGCATCGCTGGTGACAAAGGCAAGCATGGTGCCCATGTTTGGGTGGATCATTCCGGCTCCTTTACTCATACCGCCGATTCTTACGACCTTGCCGTCGATTTCACATTCCACGGCAATCTCTTTTTTCTTCGTATCCGTTGTCATGATGGCAAAAGCGGCGTCTTCTGCTGCCTGTGCCCCCTCAGACAAATGATTTCCCAGCATATCAATTCCCGGCAGTAACACTTCCATAGGAAGCTGCGGTCCAATGACTCCTGTGGACGCCACTAAAACATGATTTGGGGAAATTCCCAAAACCTCGGCGGCCTTTTGTGCTTCCAGTCCGCAGTTATTTAGTCCTTCTTTTCCGGTACAGGCGTTGGCAATTCCGCTGTTCATCACAATTGCCTGAGCCATTCCTTCTTTTTCTATAATATCTTTATCCCAGTAAACCGTAGCCGCCTTCACCACATTTTTTGTAAAGGTTCCTGCGCAAACTGCCGGTTTTTCCGAATAGATCATCGCCATATCCTTTTTGGTGGTATTGGGTTTGATGCCGACATGGATTCCCGCCGCCTTATAACCTTTGGCAGCCGTCACTCCGCCTTCTATTATCTTCATATTCTCCTCCTCATTTTCTGTCATATTTTGTCCATATTTTTATCAACGACCGACTCAAAAAAGTCAAAATAGCACAAAAAGCATATTTTTTTAACATATTGGATTTATGGGAATACCGGGGCCATCATCAGACCTGTATTTTCAGGGAGTCCAAACATCAGATTCATATTCTGCACAGCCTGGCCTGCCGCTCCTTTTACCAGATTATCCATCGCTCCCATCATAATCACTCTGCCAGTGCGCTGATCAATTTTTATGTTAACATCTGTATAATTACTGCCTTCTACCCAGCGGGTCTGCGGACATACTCCCGGCTCCAGCACTCGGACAAATTGTTCCTTATCATACGTCTCATGATACAAAGTGCGGACTTCTTCTTCCGTGATATCCTTTGTTAAATTCGCATACGCCGTCACCAGGATTCCCCTGTTCATCGGCGTCAGATGCGGTGTAAAATTAATAAGCGCTTTTTCTCCGGAAGCATAAGAAAGCTGTTCTTCGATCTCCGGTGTATGACGATGGGTCGCCACACCGTATGCTTTCATATTTTCATTGACTTCGCAGTAAAGATTATCCACTTTAGCTCCTCTGCCAGCCCCGGAGGTTCCGGATTTTGCGTCAATAATAATTGATTTCATATCGATCAAGCACGCTTTTGCCATGGGATAGATGGAGAGAAAAGAACAGGTCGGATAGCAGCCCGGGTTGGCGATAATTCTTGCCTTTTTGATCTTATCCCGGTTAATCTCACACAGACCATATACCGCTTCTTCTATATATTGTGGACTTTTATGTTCGATTCCGTACCATTTTTCATATGTACCGACATCCTTAATCCGAAAATCTGCGCTAAGATCGATCACTTTAATCTTTTTTAATACTTCGTCATTTAATAAAGAAGCGCACAACCCTTGCGGCGTTGCAGTAAACAATACGTCAACCTCATCGCAAAGCGCTTCCAGATCTTCTCCCTTGCAGATATCCGGAACAATTTCAAACATATTGCCAAATATTTTTGCATAAGGCTCGTCAATATAACTTCTTGAACCATACCATTTAATCTCTGCTTCTTTATGTCCCAGCAAAATACGAACAAGCTCCTGCCCGGCGTATCCTGTGGAACCGATAATTCCTACTTTTATCATATCTATTTCTCCCGCTTCCTTTCTTTTATCTGATTTTATCAATTTCTTCTTGATGCATCCTCAAAAAACTGTGTTTTCATTGGCCATAGGATTTCTTTACGCTCACAGATCGATCCATAAATCGACTGCGGATTTACGGTGGTCATTTCAGGCCGTTACACATTGTATCAGAAGAAATCCGTTTGTGCAAGCATTCCTTGTTTGCATATTTATTTATTGAATAGCCATTATTATAGAATATTAATTGCATATTTTCAAGTATTAATTAATATTTATTAATTTTTTTCAAAAAAAGCTTGCATTATAACAAAGAATGCCTTATATTATACCATGTGAAACGGAAAGACGTATCCCGTTCGATGCGAAACCCGAATCACAATATTCCTTTTGGAAGTACCTGATAAAGAAAAAGAATTAATTTAGGAGGATATATTTATGAGTAAAGAAAAAGTTGTTTTAGCATATTCCGGTGGTTTGGATACTACAGCAATCATCCCTTGGTTAAAAGAGAACTACGACTACGAAGTAATCTGCTGCTGCGTGGACTGCGGCCAGGGAGAAGAATTGGATGGATTGGAAGAAAGAGCGCTCTATTCCGGCGCTTCTAAGTTATATATTGAAGACATTACCGATGATTTCTGCGATAATTACATCATCCCATGCGTGCAGGCCGGTGCCGTTTACGAGAATAAGTACCTTCTTGGAACTTCCATGGCTCGTCCTGGCATCGCTGCCAAACTGGTAGAAATCGCCCGCAAGGAAGGCGCTACCGCGATCTGCCACGGCGCAACCGGTAAAGGAAATGACCAGATCCGTTTTGAACTTGGTATTAAAGCTCTCGCCCCTGATCTTAAGATCATCGCTGCATGGCGTGATGATAAGTGGACGATGGATTCCCGTGAAGCAGAGATTGAATACTGTAAAGCTCACGGTATCGATCTTCCATTCTCCGCAGACAGCAGCTACAGCCGTGACCGTAACTTATGGCACATCAGCCACGAAGGTCTGGAGCTGGAAGACCCTGCCAAGGAACCAAACTACGATCATCTTCTTGTTCTTGGCGTTTCTCCGGAAAAAGCGCCGGACGAACCAGAATATGTCACTATGACCTTTGAAGCTGGTGTTCCGAAGTCCGTAAACGGCAAAGAAATGAAAGTTTCTGATATTATCCGTGAATTAAACAAACTGGGTGGAAAACATGGTATTGGTATCGTGGATATCGTGGAAAACCGCGTGGTTGGTATGAAATCCCGCGGCGTATACGAAACACCTGGCGGAACCATTCTTATGGAAGCACAAAAACAGTTAGAGGAACTGGTTCTTGACCGTGCTACGATGGATGTAAAAAAAGATATGGGTAATAAAATGGCTCAGATCTGCTACGAAGGAAAATGGTTTACTCCGCTCCGTGAAGCAGTACAGGCATTCGTAGAATCCACACAAAAATACGTGACCGGCGAAGTGAAGTTTAAGCTTTACAAAGGAAACATCATCAAAGCCGGAACCACTTCTCCATACAGCTTATACAGCGAATCCCTTGCATCTTTCACAACCGGAGATTTATACGATCACCACGATGCAGAAGGCTTCATCACTTTATTCGGCTTGCCATGTAAGGTAAGAGCCATGAAGTTACAGGAAGTGGAAAGTCAAAAATAATTAAAATCAAAAATGATTATGAAAACAGGCGAGATACGTAAAATGTATTTCGCTTGTTTTCATATATATAAAGGCAGCGAATCGCTCCGCTGCCCTGCTTTTAAATCACTATGACTATTTTTAATCTGCATCATCTGATGTTGTACTGAATTAACTTAATGGTCTGAAATCCGATGCTCCATGTTTGCATACCGGGCAAACGAAACCGACCGGAAGTTCATCTCCTTCGTAGATATATCCGCATACGTTGCAGATAAAACCTTTCTTCTTATCGGTCTGCGGTTTTGGTTTTACGTTGCTTTGATAGTAATCATAGGTCATCGTTGGAAGCTGATTGATCACTCTTGCCTCTGTCACGCTGCAGATGAACATACCGTGGGTGTCCATATCCACATATTGCTCCACTTTCAAGGAAAGGAAAGCGTTAATATAATTCGGCAGGAAAGCAAGTCCGTTATCAGAGCGAAGCGGTGTGATGTCCGCAAACTTGTCTGCGTTTCTTCCCGACTGGAAACCAAAGTTTTTGAATAAAGAGAACGGTGCATCCACATTTAGGCAGTTGACGTTTAATAATCCGGTCTCTTTTACCAGATCATGGGTATAATTGTTTTTATTAATGGTGACCGCCACACGATTTGGAGTATTGGTGATCTGGGATACTGCATTGACAATGCATCCATTGTCCTTTTCTCCCTTTCTGGCGGTGGCAACATAGAGTCCGTACCCGATCTTAAATAATGCGGTCAAATTATTCTTATCTGCGGTCTCGTCACACTGGGCAAGGTATTCCTGACACAGCTCATCTGTCATGGCTTCGATTTGCTTATGGCTTGTTTCACTCAAGGCTGACTTGATGGTCACGGTCGTCTTGGTAAAGCGGATACCGTCGCAAGGCGCCAGCATTGCCTTCATCAGACTGGCTGCCTGCGGAGCCCAGGAACCATTTTCCACCAGAGCCACCGTGCGCTTCTGGAATTTATGCTCTACAAGACGATGGATATAATCGTGCATAAACGGATACATGCTCGCATTATAAGTTGTGGTGGCAAGCACCAGCTTGTTATAACGGAACGCATCGGATACTGCCGACGCCATATCGTCCCTTGCAAGGTCATAGACTACTACTTTCGGACACTTTTTCTCTTTTAATTGTTTTACAAGCAGCTCGACGGCTTCTTTGGTATGACCGTACACGGAAGTGTAAGCAACGACGATTCCCTCTTCTTCCGGGGTGTAGGAGGACCACTTGTCGTAAAGATCAAGGTAATAGCCAAGATTTTCATGTAATACCGGGCCGTGGGTCGGACAGATCGTTTGTATATCCAGTTTTAGATCTGCTGCTTTTTTCAAAAGAGCCTGAACCTGCGGTCCATACTGTCCGACAATTCCGATATAATATCTTCTCGCTTCATCCGCCCACTCTTCTTCTACGTCATTTGCCCCAAACTTTCCGAATCCGTCTGCGGAGAATAATATCTTATCCTTAACGTCATATGTAACGATAACTTCCGGCCAGTGAACCATCGGCGCCTCCACAAAGGCTAAGGTGTGTTGTCCAAGGCAGAGGGTATCTCCTTCTTTTACTACAATGCGACGGTCCGCGTAATCTGTTCCGAAAAACTGCTCCATCATCTTAAACGCTTTTTCGCTGGATACGATCGTCGCCTGCGGATAAAGCTGCATAAAATCTGCGATGTTGGCGGAATGATCCGGCTCCATGTGCTGTATGATCAGATAGTCCGGTTTTCTGCTTCCTAAAACATACATGATATTAAAAAGCCACTCTGCGCCAAAATTCACGTCCACCGTATCCATGATACCGATTTTTTCATCTAAAATCGCATAGGAATTATACGCCATACCATTTGGCACCGGATACTGTCCTTCGAATAAATCTACTTTATGGTCGTTCACACCAATATATTTAACATCCTTTGAAATATACATATTCTCCTCCCCCATTTTATTCTTCAGGATAGAAAAGCACACAACTACCCTATAATATTCCAAGTTAAATATTATTTTACCATAATATATAATATTGACAAGAAATATTGTCTCTGAAAGTTTGGAGATATCAGCACTCTTTTTGGAACATAGACAGACTGATCAAAATCATATTGCTTTTAGAGTAATCACCACGGTATGCTGCCCGTTTTGTAATATCTCATTGCAGGTCCCGCTATATTTTTTCAGATAATACCTGAGCCTTTTCTTTAATTTTTTATCTTTTTTCGATTTAGAAAAAGGATAGCTGCAGTCGATGAGCAACTGGTTTTTCATTCGACATAATTTTAAAGTAATGACCAATTCTTCGGTAAGAACATGGTCGCCTTTCCTTTCTTTTCCTTCCAGTTTTTCTTCGCCATGATCAAGAAGTTCCATAATCATCTGTACCAGGTCCTTTTCTTCAATATTTCCCCGGTCGTACCCCTGCATTAAGACAGAAAAGCTGATCTTCTTTTTCTCAAACTCCTGCGCCCTGTGATACAGTGCAGCGTCGAGAAGCCAGTCATCACAATAAATTCCTGCCTTTATTTCATGATAAAAATCCTTTAACTGATTGATGTAGGAAACCATCCTTTCTTTTTTCAGATCATCATCCGTTTGTCCACTCATTTCTTTCATTTGCTCATTCATGATTTCCTGGCTTTTTTTCATTTGCGCAATTTGTCTTATGATGGCGTTACAATGGATTTCCACGATTTCTTTTTGTTCTCTCAAAAAATCATTTCTCCGTCTGATGTTTGTGATATAGGACTGCACAAAATAAAGGATTGCGATCAAAAAAGCACAAAAATATAAAGCAATAAAAAAACTAATTAATTTAAAACTATCAACATAAACCCAGGAAAGAAAACTTGTATACAAATATATCATTATCAAAATCCATAAAATTTTTCTATGTTGAAGCAAAAGACCAATTAATTTTTCCAAAAATGGAATGATTTTTCGGATAACTATAAGATACAAAATCGCTCCCACCGCAAATATGACGATTATATCCCACCTAAGAGGATAATAATACACCCATGAAAAATTTCTTCCATAAATCATGCTGATAAAGGCGGAAAACATGGCGTTATAAAATCCGATTGGCAGCTCCGAAAATAATAAGATGAGGATTAGTTTCAGCAGATCTTCTTCAAAAATCCAGTAACATATCGTAATATAAGAAAGAGTTGAGATTAAGGACATCGTCAGGCAGAGTCCTCCCCACCAGGGAGCTTCTCCATAATAATACGATAAAACATTTTGCATCAGCGCATTGATAAGGATTACTCTAAGTATGGAATACAAATAAAGTGAAACCATACTGTTTCTTCTTTTTAAAACGAAGAAATGTGTGAGTGCATATACCTGTGTTATCATATTCATAGTCGTTATGAGGAATACATTCACGGATGAACTTAATAAATATTGTATCTCAGGGTTCATATCGCTTCCTCCATCTGATCGCTTTCTGAGGCAGAAAGACTGATCACCACTGTATGCTGCCCGTTTTGTAATATCTCATTGCAGATCCCGTTATATTTTTTCAGATAATATCTCAGCCTTTTCTTTAATTTTTTATCTTTTTTTGAATTGGAAAAAGGATAGCTGCAGTTGATGAGCAACTGATTTTTCACGCGGCATAATTTTAAAGTAATGACCGGTTTCTCGTTTAAGACACAACCGCCCTTTTTTTTCTTCTCTTTCAGTTTTTCTTCGCCATAATCAAGAAGTTCCATAATAATCTGCACCAG
>CAZKQV010000023.1:0-46939 GCA_964555015.1 uncultured Eubacterium sp.
GGCAATAATATTTTCTCACCAAATTCTTGACAGAAACATAGAATAGCAGTATAATTAGTTTTGATTTTATGAGATAAACCGTTGAAGCGGAGATAACGGCGATGATGCCTTTACAGAGAACCCGTGATGCTGAGAGTCGGGTGAGAAACAATTCGTCAAATGGACCGCCGAGGGCGCAGTCAAAAGCACGCTATCGTGCCTAGTATTCTGCGACGTGTGGGCATACGTCAGTTGCCGGGGATATGTTAGTATCTCGCTAAGGGCACAGGAATAGCCTGTGAATGCAAGGTGGCACCGCGGATAAGATGTTATTCGTCCTTGACAGAAAACCATTGGATTCTGTCAAGGACTTTTTTTATGAAAACAGTGAGTCAAGTAGACGGATATTTGGCGAACGAACCAAAATGAGGAGGAAGGGCGAAAGCCCGGAATCCGGCACAAGACGTAAACAAAGGAGGCAAAAATGAAATTTTCACCGGATCTTAATGAAGTAAAAAGAATTGCGGCGATGGGAGAGTACAAAGTGCTTCCGGTAAGCTGTGAGATTTTATCAGACATTTGTACGCCTATTGAGGCGATGAGAATATTAAAAAATGTATCGGCGCACTGTTATATGCTTGAGTCCGTTGAAGGGAAGGAAAAATGGGGGAGATACACCTTTCTTGGGTTTGAACCAAAACTTAATATTACCTGTGTGGATGGAGAATTGAAAGCGGGAAATCTTAAGATAAAAACAGATAATCCTTCCGAATGCTTAAGGCAGATCTTATCGGATTATAAAAGCCCGCGTTTTGAAAATCTTCCTTCATTTACCGGAGGTCTTGTGGGATATTTTTCATACGATTATCTTACGTACAGCGAGCCGACGGTGAAGAGAGAGGTTCAGGATACCGAGAAATTTCAGGATGTGGACCTGATGCTGTTTGATAAAGTGATCGCCTTTGACCATTTCCGCCAGAAAATTATTTTTATTGTGAATATGTTCCTTGATAATGTGGAGACAGAGTATAACCGGGCGGTGATGGAACTAAAACAGCTCTGTGATCTGATACGTTACGGTGAAAAGAGTAAGGAGCCGGGAGGCCATTTGACTTCGGAAGTCACCCCTCTATTTAATAAAGAGGAATATTGCGCCATGGTGGAAAAGGCAAAGCATTATATCCGGGAAGGGGACATTTTTCAGATCGTGCTTTCCAACCGGTTAAGCGGAGAGTTTGAGGGAAGCTTATTTGATACTTACCGGATTTTAAGGACCATCAATCCTTCTCCTTATATGTTTTATTTTTCCGGCACGGACGTTGAGGTGGCGGGGGCGTCTCCGGAAACACTTGTAAAGCTGGAAAACGGAGTATTGCACACCTTCCCGCTGGCGGGAACCCGTCCGAGGGGGAAGACGCCGGAAGAAGATCAGGCTTTGGAAATCGGACTGCTGCAGGATGAAAAGGAACTTGCAGAACACAATATGCTGGTGGATCTGGGAAGAAATGATCTTGGAAAGATCAGTAAGTTTGGGAGTGTGCAGGTGGAAAAACTGCACTCCATTGAACGCTATTCCCACGTAATGCATATTGGCTCCACCGTAAGAGGAGAGATTCGGGAAGAATTTGACGCCTTGGATGCGGTCAGTGCAGTGCTTCCCGCAGGAACACTGTCCGGCGCTCCGAAAATCAGAGCCTGCCAGCTTATCGGAGAGCTGGAAAATAATAAGCGGGGAATTTACGGGGGCGCCATAGGTTATATTGATTTTACCGGCAATATGGACACCTGCATCGCCATCCGGATCGCTTATAAGAAAAATGGTAAAGTCTTTGTCAGAAGCGGAGCCGGAATCGTAGCGGATTCCGTTCCGGAAAAAGAATACCAGGAGTGCATCAATAAGGCGCAGGCAACCGTGAATGCGCTGAAAATGGCAGAGGAGGCAGGGATATGATTTTACTGATTGATAATTATGACAGTTTTTCCTATAATCTGTATCAGCTCGTGGGCGAGCTTTCACCGGAGATCAAAGTGATCAGAAATGATGAGATGACTTTAGAAGAGATCCGGCAGTTAAAACCAGATCGGATCATCTTGTCTCCGGGACCTGGCCGGCCGGAAAATGCAGGAGTGATCGTGGAGGCGGCAAGGGAACTTGGGAAGGAAATCCCAATCCTTGGAGTGTGTCTGGGACATCAGGCGATCTGCCAGGCTTTTGGCGCTGAGATTACTTATGCGAAACAGTTGATGCATGGGAAGCAGTCAAAGGTTAGAGTCGATAGAGAATGCCCGTTGTTTAACGGCATTTCGGAGAAGGTTTTGGTTGCCCGTTATCATTCCCTTGCGGCGAACCCGGAAACAATGCCTTCTTGCTTGAAAGTGACTGCTTTGACAGAGGAAAATGAAGTGATGGCGGTACAGCATAAAGAATATCCGATTTATGGAGTGCAGTTTCATCCTGAGTCCATTATGACTCCGGACGGAAAAACAATGCTGAAAAATTTTTTAGAATTTTAAATTAAAACCTGAAGGCGAAAAAGTCTAACGCCAGGCAGCAAAATAAAAAGATAATTAAGATATTTTAAAGAATCTGAGAAAGGAGTTTTAGGATTATGATTAAAGAGGCTATTGTAAAGATTGTGGATAAGAAGGATCTTTCTTATGAAGAAGCTTACACAGTAATGAATGAAATAATGAGCGGAGAGACGACTCCGACGCAGAATGCGGCGTTTCTTGCAGCGCTCTCCACAAAAAGCGCAAAAGCAGAGACAACGGAAGAGATCGCGGGATGCGCAAGCGCTATGAGAGATAAGGCATTAAAGGCAGAAACCGGCATGGATGTTTTTGAGATCGTGGGAACGGGCGGAGATAACGCTCACAGCTTTAATATTTCCACCACGGCCGCATTTGTTGCGGCAGCAGGAGGGATGAAAGTGGCAAAACACGGAAATCGTGCGGCTTCTTCCCAATGCGGAACAGCGGATTGTCTGGAAGCCCTTGGCGCAAATATTTTCCAGAGCCCGCAAAGATGTATTCAGCTATTAAATGAAGTGGGAATGTGTTTCTTTTTTGCACAAAAGTATCACACCTCTATGAAATATGTGGGACCAATCCGGAAAGAGCTGGGATTCCGTACGGTATTTAATATTCTCGGGCCTCTCACAAATCCGGGCAGTCCGAAGATGCAGCTTCTTGGCGTTTATGATGAATATCTGGTGCAGCCTTTGGCACAGGTTTTGATGAACCTTGGCGTAGAAAGAGGTATGGTAGTATACGGACAGGATAAGCTGGATGAGATTTCCTTAAGCGCGCCGACAACTGTGTGTGAATTTAAAGATGGATGGCTGAAAAATTACACCATAACTCCGGAAGATTTTGGAATGGAACGCTGTACGAAAGCCGATCTTGTGGGGGGAACTCCAAAGGAGAACGCAGAGATTCTGACGGCAGTTTTACAGGGAGAAAAAGGACACAAGAGAAATGCAGTATTGTTAAATGCAGGCGCTTCCCTCTATATTGGAGGAAAGGCGGAAACGATGAAGGAAGGCGTGAAGCTGGCGGAAGAACTCATCGATTCGGGAAAAGCGCTCCATACCCTGCGCCGCTTTGTGGAGATCAGTAATCTTGAGGAGGAAGAGTAATGACAATCCTTGATCAGTTAAGTGATTATGCCAGGGAGCGTGTCGCTGCGGCAAAAAGGAAGCGTTCTTTGGAGGAGATCCGAAGGGAGGCGCTGGCTCTTCCCAAAGGAAGTTTTTCCTTTGAAAATGCCATGAGAGGGGAAGATATGGCGTTTATCTGCGAATGTAAAAAGGCTTCTCCTTCCAAGGGGCTGATTGCTGAAGAGTTTCCTTATCTTCAAATTGCCAGAGAGTATGAAGCGGCGGGAGCCAACGGCATTTCGGTTCTCACGGAGCCAAAATGGTTTTTGGGAAGAGACGAATATTTAAAAGAGATTTCCCAGGCCGTTTCCACGCCATGTTTGCGGAAAGATTTTACGGTGGATGAGTATATGATCTATGAAGCAAAGCTTCTTGGCGCTTCGGCGGTATTGCTTATCTGTTCCATATTAGAGGAAGAACGGGTAAAAGAATATATCGGTATTTGCGACAGCTTAGGACTTTCTGCGCTGGTGGAAGCCCATGACGAAAAAGAAGTGGAAGCTGCCTTGCGCTCCGGCGCCAGAATGGTTGGAGTAAACAACCGAAATCTTAAGGATTTTACCGTGGATACGAAAAACAGTCAAAAGCTTAGAAATCTCATTCCAAAGGACGTTTTGTTTGTATCGGAGAGCGGCGTAAAAGACGGGGAAGATATTAAAAAATTAAGAGAGATCGGCGTGGACGCCGTCCTTGTGGGGGAGGCGCTGATGAGGGCGCCGGACAAGAAAAAGAAGCTTGACGAGCTTAAAGGAACAAAGGAATCATAAAAAGGAAAGGAAGAGAAAAAATGACGAATCCAAATGGACGTTTTGGAATCCATGGCGGACAGTATATTCCGGAGACATTGATGAATGCGGTAATAGAACTGGAACAAGCCTATAATTTTTATAAAAATGATCCGGAATTTAACCGGGAACTTACAGAATTATTTAATGATTATGCCGGAAGACCGTCCCGTCTTTATTATGCGGAAAAAATGACGAAGGATTTAGGCGGAGCGAAAATCTATTTAAAAAGAGAAGATCTGAATCACACGGGAGCACATAAGATCAACAACGTGCTGGGGCAGGCTCTCCTTGCCAAAAAGATGGGCAAAACAAGACTGATCGCCGAGACCGGAGCAGGGCAGCACGGAGTGGCTACCGCTACCGCAGCGGCGCTTATGGGAATGGAATGCGTTGTTTTCATGGGGGAAGAAGATACGATACGTCAGGCCCTTAATGTATACCGTATGCGTCTCCTGGGCGCGGAAGTGATTCCGGTAAAAACAGGTACGGCAACTTTAAAAGACGCTGTGTCTGAGGCTATGAGAGAATGGACCAGCCGGATCGACGATACCCATTATTGCTTAGGTTCTGTTATGGGACCTCATCCTTTCCCGATGATCGTCCGTGATTTCCAGTCGGTGATTTCTAAGGAAATCAAAGAACAGATCATGGAAAAAGAAGGACGGCTGCCGGATGCGGTTCTTGCCTGTGTGGGCGGCGGTTCCAACGCCATCGGAAGTTTTTATCATTTTATTGAGGATAAAGAGGTTTCTCTGATCGGCTGCGAGGCGGCAGGCAGAGGAATTGATACCTTTGAGACGGCGGCGACGATGAGTACGGGAAAAATAGGTATTTTCCACGGTATGAAGTCTTATTTCTGCCAGGATGAATACGGACAGATCGCTCCGGTTTATTCGATTTCTGCCGGGCTGGATTACCCGGGCGTCGGACCGGAACACGCCTATCTCCATGACATTAACAGAGCGCAGTATGTGCCAGTGACCGACGAAGAAGCAGTGTGCGCTTTTGAATATATGGCAAAGACGGAAGGCATCATTCCGGCGATCGAGTCTGCCCATGCGGTAGCCCATGCCTTAAAGATCGCGCCGTCCATGGATAAAGATAAAATCATTGTTATTACGATTTCCGGAAGAGGCGACAAAGACTGTGCTGCGATCGCCCGTTACAGAGGGGAGGATATTCATGAGTAAAATAAAATCTGCATTTGAAAATGGAAAAGCGTTTATCGCGTTTATTACCTGCGGTGATCCTGATCTTGACACCACGGCAGAGGTGATCCGTGCGGCAGTAAAGAATGGGGCAGATCTCATTGAGCTTGGGGTTCCTTTCTCCGATCCAACTGCGGAGGGTCCGGTAATTCAGGAAGCAAATTTAAGGGCGCTGAAAGGAGGCGTGACCACAGACAAGATTTTCGATTTTGTCAGGGAACTTCGCCGTGACGTCGCAGTGCCTATGGTATTTATGACCTATGCCAATGTAATTTTTTCCTACGGGGCAGAGCGCTTCATGAAAAAATGCAGGGAAGTGGGAATGGACGGTCTGATCCTCCCGGATCTTCCCTTTGAAGAAAAAGAAGAATTTTTATCTGTTTGCCGACAATATGATGTAGATTTGATCTCTCTGATCGCTCCGACTTCCGAAAATAGAATTGCCATGATCGCAAAGGAAGCGGAAGGATTTATCTATCTGGTATCGAGTCTTGGCGTGACGGGAACAAGAAGCGAGATTACCACAGACCTTACGTCCATTGTGAAAGTGGTCCGTGAAAATACCGATGTTCCATGTGCCATCGGTTTCGGAATTTCTTCGCCGGAGCAGGCGCGGAAAATGTCGGAGGTTTCCGACGGTGCGATCGTTGGTTCTGCCATTATGAAACTGATCGCAAAATATGGAAAAGAATCGCCAAAATATGTGGGCGAGTATGTAAAATCCATGAAGGATGCGATGAAATAAAGAGGAAAATGGTGCGGTATGAGCGTAATAAACGTAGAACATATCTCAAAATTATACGGTGACCGCATGGTCATCAATGATCTTTCCTGCAGCGTGGAGGCAGGGGAAAAGATTGGGCTGATCGGGATAAACGGAACGGGAAAGTCCACTCTGATCCGGCTCATTGCGGGAGAGGAGGAGACAGACAGCGGCGATATTATTTTTACCAAAGGATACACTTTAGGGTGGCTTCCCCAAAATCCGGTTTATCCGGATCGTACCACCCTCCTTTCCTATGTGACAAGGGAGAAAGAGACAGAGGAAGAAAGGGATTATGCCTTTGAGAGCGAGGCAAAATCCATGTTAAATGAGCTGGGGCTTAAGGATTCTCTGGCGGAGATTTCCCATCTGTCTGGCGGACAAAAAAAGAGAGCCGCTCTTTGCAGAGTGCTGTTAACAAAGCCGGACATTTTAATCTTAGATGAGCCTACAAACCATTTGGATAACCGCTGCTCCGACTGGCTGGAAAAATATTTGTCCGCCTATCGGGGAACCCTTCTTTTAGTAACCCATGACCGCTATTTTCTTGACCGCGTGACCAATCGAATCTGGGAGTTGGAGGATGGAAAGATTTCTTATTATGATACCAATTATTCCGGGTATCTTGAGGCGAAAGCCCAGAAAGAAGAGATGGAGCAGGCTTCCTTCCGCAAACGCCAAAGTATTCTTCGGACAGAATTAAAATGGGTGATGCGGGGCGCCAGAGCCAGATCCACAAAGCAAAAGGCCAGACTGGAGCGGTACGAGAAACTGAAAAACATGGAAGGGATAAAAAGCGCCGCTTCCGTGGAGATGGAGTCCGTGGGAACTCGTCTCGGAAAGAAAACCATAGAACTTACCGGAATCAAAAAGGGATATGGAGAGAAACATTTGATCGATGACTTTTCTTATATCTTCCGGCGCTTTGAGCGGATTGGTTTCATCGGAGAAAATGGCTGCGGAAAATCCACACTCATGAAATTGCTTGCCGGGATAGAGGCTCCGGATTGCGGGGAGATCTCCTGGGGAGAGACCGTTAAGATCGGATATTTTTCCCAGGAATGCGACCAGATGGACGAGCGGATGCGGGTGATCGATTATATCAAAGATCAGGCAGAATACGTCACAGTGAAAAATGGGGTGATCTCCGCCACAAAAATGTTAGAGAGATTTCTCTTTACCCCGGATATGCAGTATGCGCCTATTGAAAAAATATCCGGCGGAGAGAGAAGAAGACTCTATCTGTTAAAAGTGCTGATGGGGGCTCCCAATGTTTTGATCTTAGATGAACCGACCAACGATCTGGACATTGCCACGCTCCAGGTTTTGGAAGATTTTTTGGATAAATTTCCGGGGATACTCATTGTCGTCTCCCATGACCGATATTTCCTGGATCGTATTGTAGACAGGATCGGCGCCTTTGAGAATCGGCGGATTCAAATATACGAAGGCGGATACAGCGATTATCTGGAAAAATATAAGGAATTTCTTTCCGGGAAGGAAGAGGAAAATAAGTCGAAAGTCCTGCCGGAATCCGTAAAGAAGTCCGGAAAAAAAGGTTCCTACAGAGATCCTTCCAGAGAGAAATTGCGATTTACTTATATGGAAAAGAAAGAATTTGAAACCATTGATGATGAAATCGCGTCTTTGGAGGAACGTCTTTCCGAACTGGAGGGACGAATGGAAAAATATGCTTCGGATTTTGTAAAACTAAACGAGTGTGTTAAAGAAAAGGAAGAGACGGAAAGGCAGCTTGAAGAAAAGATGGACCGCTGGGTATATCTTAATGATCTTGCCCAGGCCATTGAGGAACAAAAAGGTAAGAGGATGTAAGAGTAGAGAGCAGGGAAAGAAATGCGGACAGCTTTTATCGGATGCAGAACCATCGAAGAAGAAGTAGAACACATTTTAAAAAAGGAATCTATCCATTTTGTCTCGAAAAACTATGTGGAAAGCGGACTGCACAACAGCACGGCAAGGCTTAGGGCGGCAATGGAAGAACAGATGGAGAAAATCAAACCTGGTTCCATCGACAGACTCTTGCTTTGCTTTGGACTGTGTGGTAATGTGATAGATGGAATGAAGACAGGGGATTATGAGACCATTTTGCCCAAAGCAGACGACTGTATTACGGTGCTTTTGGGCAGCCGGGAGAGAAGAAAAAAGCTCAATGACGAAGAGATGAGCTACTATTTGACAAAGGGCTGGCTTATGGGAGAAGCCAATCTCCACCGGGAGTATGAAAAGGCGTGTGCGCTTTATGGAAAGAAAATGGCGGATCAAATCTATGATCAGATTTTTGAGGGATACCAAAGCCTTTCCATCCTGGATACCGGGAGAGAAGACTACGATTTGTTTAAAGAAGAGGGAAGGGAGATCGCCAAATGTTTCGGACTTTGCCCAAGATACTTAAAGGCAGACCTTTCCTGGTTGTCAGATTATTTAAAACAAGAGATTGCTCTTTTGTCCTCCCGACATAAGATTGTCATATATCCTCCAAATTCCATAATGAGTTGGAAAGATTTTCAAGACAAGGAGTTTTAATTCATGAAAAAAGTGTTTCAATGTGCAGATATCATGCTCCCAAAGCCAACAATTGACGGGGAGAAGTGGTCTGTTGTTGCCTGCGACCAGTTTACCAGCGAACCGGAATACTGGGAACAGGTAGACCAGATCGTACAAGAGGCGCCTTCCTCATTTCGCCTGATCTTGCCGGAGGTTTATCTGGAATCCGATGATCTTAAGGACAGATTGTACCAGATCAGCAAGTCCATGGAAAATTATCTTGCCGAGGGCGTGTTTGATACTTATAAAGACGCCATGATCTACGTGGAAAGAACGGACAGCGCCGGTAAGATGAGAGCGGGAATCGTCGGATGTATTGATCTGGAAGAGTACAATTATGAAAAAGGTTCCGTCTCCTGCGTCCGGGCCACGGAAAGCACCGTGATCGAACGGATACCTCCCCGGATTAAAGTGCGGGAAAATGCGCCGATGGAGCTTCCCCATATCATGATCCTGATCGACGACCAAAAGAAGACCGTCATTGAGCCTTTGGCGAAGAAAAAATCCTCTCTTAAAAAATTATATGGTTTTGACCTGATGCAAAAAGGAGGACATCTTAAGGGATATCTTCTGGAAAAAGAAGAGCAGGAAGAGATTTATCAGGCCCTTGCCCTGTTGGGAGAGGAAGAAGAATTTTACGCCCGCTACAACATAAAGGACGTTCCGGTTCTGCTCTATGCCATGGGCGACGGGAACCATTCCCTGGCAACGGCGAAAGAATATTATGAGCGGCTTAAAAAAGCAGAACCCCACAAAGATTTTTCCCACCACCCGGCAAGATATGCCCTTTGTGAGCTTGTCAATCTCCACAGTCCGGCCCTGGAATTTGAAGCGATCCACCGGATCGTAACAAACATTGACGAAGATCGCCTGGAAGCGGCGATGAAAGAGGCGCTCGGGCTGATACCGGTAAAAGCCGGTGAAGAAGTTAAAGCCGGCAAAGCTGATAAAAAGGGCGAAAATCAAGAAAGTCGTCAATTCTTTACCATGATAAAAAAGGGAGTGGGCAGAGAATACCAAATCACCAAGCCGACATCAAAGCTTACAGTGGGCAGCGTGCAAAACTTCCTGGATCAGTATTTAAAAGAACAGGGTGGAAAAATTGATTACATACATGGAATCGATGTAATAGAAAAACTTTCTATGGAAGAGGGAAGCCTTGGATTTGTGCTTCCGGATATGGGAAAGGAAGAGCTTTTCCCAACGGTCATTTTAGACGGCGCTTTGCCAAGAAAAACTTTTTCCATGGGCCATGCCGAGGATAAGAGATACTATATGGAGTGCAGAATGATTCGGTAAGATCTTTACATCGTCTTATCTGAAAGTTGCGACGTGTTTGACATAACTTTCAGATAAGATGGAGTATGCAGTAATCGAACATCAGAGCCAATGAACTTGTGAGAAAATTTGCAAGCCATTGGTTCTTTTTTTATATACTGATATACAAATTTAATTTTAATATCAAATTTATAGGAATAAGAAATGCCTTGCCCAGGTACAGAAAAAGTTTGCATCTGCGAAAGAAAAATTAACGGCAGCGCAGCCTTAGGGCTGCGCCGCCACAATACAATAAAAGCGTACTCTATGTATTATTTTGTTTTCTTTCCGTGCTTTAAGGTAAGATGTTTTGGAACGCCGTTTGTATAATATGGTTCCATAGCGCCGATGATCAGCGGTTTCGCATAGTTAAGGTATTCCTGGCTGACATAGGTGCCGTCGTTGATGATCCATTTATCCGGAATCTTTCTTTCTACGTTGGCGATTTCGTGAACATCAAACTTGTCGTAAGTAACCACGTATGGATCGCGGGATTCTACTCGGATGATACCCATCATTCCTGAATGGCCGTCAAAAGCAGCTTTGCAGCAGTAGTAGCCTACATTGTAAGCTTCGTTGATATCAGTACGGGAAGCTAAATGTGTAGCGCAGCGCTGTAAGGTGGAAAACTCGATGGAACGGGTTTTGCATCCGGTTACTTCGGCAACTTTTCCTGCCAGAAGAGAAGCGCAGCCAGATAATTGCTTGTGGCCGAAAGCGTCAACATAATCGGCTCCTCCGCCCAGCTCGCAGACAAAAGTGCCGTCTGCCAAAGCGATACCTTCGGAAACTGCGATAACAACGGAGCTCTTTGTCTCGGAAAGTTCTTTTACCTTGGAGAGGAACTTATCCATGTCAAAAGGTTTTTCCGGAAGATAAATAAGGTCCGGACCGTCGCAGTCGTCGTCCTTTGAAAGAGCGGAAGCAGCGGTAAGCCAGCCGGCATGACGTCCCATGATCTCAATGATCAAAATGGTAGGTTTCTTTGCGCCAAAGCTTTCGTTGTCGCGGATGACTTCTTTAATCGAAGAAGCGATATATTTTGCCGCAGAGCCGTAACCTGGTGTGTGGTCGGTGATTGGAAGATCGTTATCGATCGTTTTTGGGATACCCATGAACTTTTGTGATTTGCCCTTAGCAACGGCATAATCAGAAAGCATTTTGATCGTGTCCATGGAATCGTTTCCGCCGATATAGAAGAAATATTCGATATCGTATTTTTCCATGATATCAAAGATCTTATCATAAACGTCTTCATGACCTTCAATCTGTGGAAGTTTATAACGGCAAGATCCAAGGAACGCAGACGGTGTACGCTTTAATAAAGAAAGATCAGAATCAGAAGTGATATATTCGCTGATATCAATAATATCTTCCTCTAAAAAGCCTTCGATTCCATGGTGCATACCATAGATTTTTCCTGTTCCATGTTTCATTGCGCATTTGATGACACCCGCAAGGCTGGAGTTAATGACAGCAGTTGGTCCTCCGGATTGTCCAACAATTAAGTTACCCATGTATTTTTTCCTCCTGAGTATGATTTTATATAAAAAGACATCATTTTATTATATAGCAATGTGTGTTAAAAAAGCAACTCTTTTCTGCATTACAATAAAGGCGAATTTTCGCACGTATTCACAGTATGCATAAAATACATTTTTCGCACGTATCCGCAGTACGCTTAAAGCGCAACTCTTACACGCGTCTTACATTTATCCGATAACATACCATGGTTCCTGGCGGGTTTCGGCCAATGGAGCAAGTTTTTCCTGTAATGCTTTAAACGGCTCTTCGCTGAAAGCCTTTGCCTGAGCAGGACAGATACGCAGGCAGGCGCCGCATCGAAGACATTTTTCATTTTCAATGGAAAATGGATTGCTGTGGCTGATTGCCTGCACCGGACAGACGTCCGCACATAACATACAATAGATACAATACTCAGAAGTTTCGACAACAAATGGGAATTGTCCCATCGGCGGCTTGGTGTATGGGTAAGTGCCAGGAATGTCAAGTGGTTCGAAAGCCCAGGTGACAGCGAGACGAAGACGCTCCCTTAATTTATCACCCATTTCATGGATCACACCCATATCTTTAGCATCAGGTCTTCCGGCTGCCAGGCTGCTAAGATAAGTATGCTGACAGACAAAAGAAGCGGCGGCACAAGGGATGAAGCCCTGTTCCGTGACACAATGTTTTAGTTCCATCAGTGTATCGTCGATAGCACGATTTCCGTAGGATACCACCAATACAACAGGAGTGTTGACCGCATGAAAACGGGATAAAGCTTCCACTACCGGAGCCGGAACTCTTCCCGCATAGGCCGGAACCCCTAAAATCAGAAGATGATTTTCCTTCATATTGTAAGTTTTTTCTCTTGCTTCATAGTTTGTTAAGTTTATCATCTCCACCGGGTAATCAGAAAACGAGTCTGCGATGCCAGACACCACTTTTCTGGTGGTATCTCCCGGACTGAAATATGCACAATATACTTTTGTTAACTTCAAAATTTACGCCCCCTTTTCTTATTATTTATTATAAATCCCAAGAAAAGGAGGCGCAAGGCAGGATGTCTGAAATTTATTGTCAAAATAGAGAAGTATATAGGTGTGATAACACTTTGGCGGTTTTGTCAATTCCCCAGGAGGAGCTATTAATGCAAAAATCATATTGATCCGGGCTGCCCCAGTTTCCTCCTGTGTAATAGTTATAATAGGCCCTTCTTTGCTTATCCGTTTTGCGGATCAAAGAAGTGATGTATTTTTCATCCCGGCTAAGAAGCTCCATTTTCCTCTGAATCCGATCCTGGAGAGGAGCCGTAATAAACAGGCTAAGATGAGGGATATTTGCCTGTTTTAAAATATAATCGGAGCATCGTCCCACAAAAATCGCGTTGTTTTCCTGGGAGAGGGCCAGAATCGTTTCACTTTGCAGTTTGTAAATAATATCATTGGCAGATAAGCCTCTTAAATTTTTATCAATTTCTTCATACCAGACACTATGGATGAAAGCATTGGCGCGCTTTTCATCGGCCTTTCTTATCGCTTCCGATATAGAAGGACTTTTCTCAATGGCGAGATCCACAAGCTCGCGGTCATAAAATGGAATGCCGGTATATTCTGCCAGCTTCTTTCCAATCTCGTGTCCTCCGCTTCCAAATTCCCTTCCGATGCAAATAATCATATGGTTCCTCCTTTGGTTTTTTTGTTCTTGCTTCTATAATAAATTTAAGGCAGAAAGTATAAAAATACTATGGTCAAAGGGAGGAATATTGGGTAATGTTAACGAAAAAACATGAAAAAACTCCCTTTTCTCATGCAGCCATCTAAGATGCTCCGAATAAGAAAAAGGAGTGTGAAAATTTCCCTCAGAAATCAGAAGGCGCCCGTAAAAAGCGCTTAGCGGATTCTTTCCACGATCTGATCGTAAAGGTCAAGAACACAATGTTCTTTGTCATTGAAATGAGTGCAGTTTAAACAGCTTGGGGTTCCGCAATCACAGCTTGAGTTTTTGAAAGCGTACTGCTCGGATACCGGTTCATATTTACTGCAAGCCTTAGCAACGTCCTGATAAGTTTTTTTGGAACTTTTCATATTCTTACCTCCTGAAATTAAAAAGATCCACCTGGAAATTTCGGCGTTACGCCGTCTTTTGGCGTATCTTTGATGGAAATTGTATTCCATCGAAAAGAATGATTTGCGTGAAGCATATCATAGTATGTGAAGTTCAGGAGAGAATATGCATTAGAATTATTCCGGATAGACTAAGCGATCTTTTGTTGGGTGAAGAAGCGCTTCCCTTAAATACTTTTCTGCGAGAAATCTTGCCATCGGAAGATTCTGGTCAAGATAGTTTCCACAATCCCTCGGAGTTGCTCCAGGAATCTCACCCTGGTAATCTGCAATAAACTGGAAAGTATTTTTCACTAAAGATACGATGTCCTCGGAAGAATAATCTCCGGCAACTACCAGATAGCAGCCGGTACGGCATCCCATCGGACCAAAATAAATGATTTTTTCCTTCCATACAGGTTCGTTTCGTAAATAGGTGGCTGCCAGATGTTCGATGGTGTGGAGCTCGGCGGTGTTCATCACAGGCTCACGGTTTGGAGCGCACATACGAAGATCGAAAGTGGTGATCACTTCCTGTCCCACATAATCTTTCCTTGAGACATAGACGCCGGGAAGCAGGCAAAGATGGTTGACAGTAAAACTAGCTATTTTTTCCATGAGAATACTCCTTTGTTATAATAAAAAATGATAAATGTTTTTTTCTTGCTATCATAATATATTATTTCACAAAACTGGTCAATAACAGAGTTTTAAGTTTATTTGTATGTGAAAAATTGAAAAAAAAACCTAAAAAAATGATGAGTTTTTGTTATATTTTCTGATTTTGGAGAATCCATTTTTATTTTCAACAAAAAAAGATAAAAAAATGATATGATAGAAACAAATGATTAAAAAATCTTCTATAGAGATAAGAAGTAGAAATGATGTTATAATCTGGAGGTTTAAACATGAATCAAGTAAGAAGACTTTATGTGGAAAAGAAACCTGCCTATGCGGTAAAAGCAAAGGAACTGACCCAGGAGATTAAGTCCTATCTCTTCATCGAAAACATGGAGTCCGTCCGGGTTTTTATCCGCTATGACGTGGAGAATGTTTCCGAGGAAACTTATCAAAAAGCAGTGGGAACGGTTTTTTCCGAGCCGCCGGTGGACGATATTTACGAAGAATGTCCTGTGGGTGAAAATGACCGTGTATTTTCTGTGGAATATCTGCCAGGGCAGTTTGATCAGAGAGCGGATTCTGCGGTGCAGTGTCTTCAACTGTTAAATGAAAAGGAAGAACCGGTGATCCGTTCTGCTGTTACCTATGTGATTTCCGGAGAAATTACGGATGAAGAGTTTGACGCGATCAAGGCATACTGCATCAACCCGGTGGATTCCCGGGAGACCGATGAAACACTGCCGGATACTTTGATTATGGAATATGAAGAACCGGCGGATGTTAAGATTTTTGACGGATTTAAGGAACTGCCGGAAGAAGAACTCAAAGCGCTCTATGATTCCCTTGGCCTTGCTATGACATTCAAAGATTTTCTTCATATTCAGAACTATTATAATAATGAAGAAAAGCGTGATCCTTCCATGACAGAGATCCGTGTGCTGGATACTTATTGGTCCGATCATTGCCGCCATACCACTTTCTCTACGGAATTATCCAAGATCACTTTCCAGGATGGATATTTTAAGCCTCTTTTTGAAAAAACCTTTGAAGAGTATAAGAAGGATCGTAAGGAAGTTTACGGAGACCGCAAAGATAAGTTTATTTGCCTGATGGATCTTGCCCTGATGGGAGCCAAAAAGCTTAAAAAAGACGGAATACTTGATAATATGGAAGAAACCGACGAGATCAATGCTTGCAGCATCGTTGTTCCGGTGGAGTTTGAGGGAGAAACAGAGGAATGGCTGATCAGCTTTAAGAACGAAACCCATAACCATCCGACGGAGATCGAGCCTTTTGGTGGCGCGGCAACCTGTCTTGGTGGTGCGATCCGGGATCCACTCTCTGGTCGTTCTTATGTTTATCAGGCGATGCGTGTTACAGGCTGTGCCGATCCTACCGGACTTCTTTCCGACACCATGGAAGGCAAGCTGTCCCAGAGAAAGCTGACGACGGGTGCGGCACATGGTTACAGCTCCTATGGTAATCAGATCGGCCTTGCCACCGGTTTAGTCGATGAGATTTACCATCCGGGTTATGTGGCAAAGCGTATGGAAATCGGAGCGGTCATGGGTGCGGCTCCTCGTAAGAATGTAGTAAGAGAAACTTCAGATCCGGGAGATATCATTGTATTGTTGGGCGGACGTACTGGAAGAGACGGCTGCGGCGGAGCAACTGGTTCTTCTAAGGCGCACACCACAGAGTCCATCGATACCTGCGGCGCAGAAGTGCAAAAAGGTAATCCGCCGACAGAGCGTAAGATTCAGCGTTTGTTCCGCAGAGAAGAGGTGAGCCGTCTCATTAAGAAGTGTAACGATTTCGGCGCCGGCGGTGTGTCCGTTGCCATCGGAGAGCTGGCAGACGGACTTCGCATTGACTTAAATAAGGTTCCGAAAAAGTATGCCGGTCTGGATGGCACAGAGCTTGCTATCTCAGAATCCCAGGAACGTATGGCAGTGGTTCTTGACCCGAAGGATGTGGAGCAGTTCCTTGCATATGCCGCAGAAGAGAACTTAGAAGCGGTTGCAGTGGCAGAAGTGACAGAAGAAAAACGATTGATCATGACATGGAGAGGAAAAGAGATCGTTAACCTTTCCAGAGCATTTTTAGATACCAACGGCGCTCATCAGGAGACCACAGTCACAGTGGAGATGCCGGAAGAAGGCCAGCCATACTATAAGAAGACTTCCTCCGTGGAAGATTTAAAACAGGCGTGGATCGACAATATGTCCGATTTGAATATCTGTTCGAAAAAAGGTCTGGTGGAGATGTTCGACAGTTCCATCGGTGCAGCTACCGTGACGATGCCTTATGGCGGAAAGAAACAGACCACCCCAATCCAGACTATGGTGGCAAAACTCCCTGTACTGGAAGGCAAAACCGACCTGGTAACCATGATGTCTTATGGATTTGATCCGTATCTTTCCAGTTGGAGTCCGTACCACGGGGCTGTCTATGCGGTGCTGGATTCTGTGGCTAAGATCGTGGCTGCCGGCGGAGATTATAAAATGATTCGCCTGACCTTCCAGGAATATTTTGAGAGACTTGGAACGGACCCGTCCCGCTGGGGCAAACCGTTTGCCGCTTTGCTGGGCGCTTATGACGCACAGAAGGGATTTAAAATTCCATCCATCGGAGGAAAGGACAGTATGTCCGGTTCCTTTGAAAATATTGACGTTCCTCCGACCCTGGTTTCCTTTGCGGTGGACTACACCAGCGCAGATCATATTATTACGCCGGAGCTTAAAAAGGCAGGCAATGTTCTTCTTAGAGTGGACGTTCCATTTGACGAATACGGCATTCCAAATTACGAGGAGGCCGGCAAGATTTACGATAAAGTTCATGAATTGATTTGTTCCGGAGATATTGTTTCTGCATATGCGCTCAGCAGCGGCGGTATGATGGAAGCCATCGCCAAGATGGGCTTTGGAAATCAATATGGTTTAAATATCGCATCCCACATTGCCAAAGAAGATTTTGGAAAGAAATACTATGGTTCTCTGATCGTGGAGATGCCGACGGCACAGATTCAGGCTCTTGGACATTACGGAGTTTACTTAGGAATCATCACCGATGAAAGAACTATTAGCTTCGGAGATACGGAGATCAGTCTTAAGGAATTGCAGCAGGCATGGGAAGCACCTCTGGAATCGGTATTCCCAACGAAAACAGGAGAAAAGAACCACAATGTTTCCCAGCCGTTATACCGAAAAGGACAGATCGCGATCTGTAAACATAAAGTGGCAAAACCAAGAGTATTTATCCCGATCTTCCCTGGCACAAACTGCGAATACGATCTAACCAAAGCGTTCCAGCGTGCGGGGGCCGAAGTGAGCAGCTTTGTATTTAAAAATCAGTCCGAGCAGGATATTTTGGATTCGGTGGAAGCTTTTGACAAAGAGATCGCCAACTCACAGATCGTTATGTTCCCGGGCGGATTCAGCGCAGGAGACGAGCCGGAAGGAAGCGCGAAGTTTTTCGCTTCTGTATTCCGCAACCAGAAGATGACCGATGCGATCATGAAACTCTTAAATGAAAGAGACGGTCTTGTGCTGGGAATCTGTAACGGTTTCCAGGCACTGATCAAATTGGGACTGGTGCCATATGGAGAAATCGTTCCGCAGACGGAAAATTCACCGACATTGACCATCAACGAAATTGGCCGTCACATTTCCACTATGGTTTACACAAAGATTGTAACCAATAAATCCCCATGGTTACAGGAAGCGGTGATGGATCAGATTTACGCAATTCCTGCTTCCCATGGCGAAGGAAGATTTGTGGCAAATGACGATGTGATCAAGGAATTATTTAAAAATGGCCAGGTGGCTACGCAGTATGTCAATCTGAAAGGACAGCCAACTATGGACATCCGCTATAATCCAAATGGTTCTTATTACGCCATTGAAGGAATTACCAGCCCGGATGGAAGAGTCCTCGGAAAAATGGCTCACTCCGAAAGAATCGGGGAAAACGTGGCAAAGAATATTTACGCAAAACAAGATCAAAAGATCTTTGAAAGCGGCGTGAAGTATTTCTTGTAAAACGAGATCATAGATTGAAAAAATAAGGTAATGATAATTCGGAGAAGCTTAAAAACTTCTCCGGATTGTTTTGTAAAAGAGTTTTTATAAAAGAGTTTTTTATAAAGGAGTTTAGTATGGACAATATTATATTAATCGGAATGCCGGGGGTGGGAAAAAGTACCGTCGGCGTCATTTTGGCAAAAGAAATGGGGTATCAATTTATTGATTCCGATTTGCTGATTCAGCAGCAGGAGAAAATGCTCTTAAAAGACATCATCGAACAAAGGGGCGTCGATGGATTTTTAGAAATAGAAAATGGTGTCAATGCCTCTATAACAGCGCATCGTTCTGTGATTTCCACCGGAGGAAGCGCCGTCTACGGACGGGAGGCGATGGAACATTTCAAAGAAATTGGAAAGATTGTCTATCTTAAGTGTTCCTTTGCCGTTTTGGAAAAAAGGCTCCATGATTTAAAGGGACGCGGGGTGGTGTTAAAAGAAGGCCAGACCTTAGAAAATATATACGATGAACGAAGGGTATTATATGAGAAATATGCAGATGTTGTCGTTGAGGAGGATGGAAAGGATATCGAAGAGACGTTGGAGAGCGTGCTATTAAGCCTTCGGCCTGCGGCGAAATGATTGACAGCGTCCCCGTATTTGTGATAGAATACATAAGATTGAGTGCATTTTGCGCTTATCATACTGCACTGCATCAGTGGTGCGATCACTTTATTTGGGAAGGATGTGACCGAGACTTCTGAAAAGAGCATTTTATATCCTGTGATCTTAGATGGGATTCTTTACTGCTTGCGGAAAAAGTCTGTGAGCTTTTTGTGACATAGGGTGAAAAAATGTTTTTTTCAGTGGTTTCGGAACCTTCCCTGATTCTGTAATATTTAAGGAGGTTCTTATGATAAAGAAATTTTCAATGGAACTGGCCGGCAGAACACTTTGCGTTGAGATCGGAAAGGTCGCTGCCCAGGCCAATGGCGCTGCATTTATGCATTATGGAGATACGGTGGTGCTGTCTACGGCAACCGCTTCCGACAAACCGAGGGAAGGGATTGATTTCTTCCCGCTCAGTGTTGAGTTTGAAGAAAAAATGTATTCCGTAGGAAAGATTCCGGGAGGATTTAATAAAAGAGAGGGAAAGGCGTCGGAACACGCCGTACTTACTTCCCGTGTGATTGACCGTCCGATGCGTCCTCTGTTTCCAAAGGATTATAGAAATGATGTCACCTTAAACAATCTTGTGATGTCTGTGGATCCGGATTGTTCTGCGGAAGTGACCGCTATGCTTGGTTCTTCCATCGCAACCTCGATCTCGGATATTCCTTTTGACGGTCCGATCGCTGCAACGGTGATTGGGTTAATCGACGGAGAGTTTATCGTGAACCCGACTGCCGACCAGCAGTTGGTATCTGATTTATATTTGACGGTGGCATCCACCGCTGAGAAAGTGATCATGATTGAAGCGGGCGCTAACGAAGTGCCGGAAGATGTGATGATCGAGGCAATCTTTAAGGCCCATGAAGTGAATCAGGAGATCATCGTATTCATTAATAAGATCGTAGAAGAATGCGGTAAGGAAAAACATGATTATGAGCACGTAGATACCCCGGAAGAACTGTGGGATGATATGGTAGCTTTTATCACTCCGGAAGCGATGGAAGAAGCTGTATTTACCGATGTGAAGCAGGTTCGGGAAGAAAATATCCGTCAGATCAAAGACAAATTGGCAGAGCGTTATGAGGAAGAGCATGAAGACTGGCTTCCTCTGATTGACGACGCTGTATATAAGTTCCAGAAAAAAACAGTTCGCAAAATGATCTTAAAGGATCATAAGCGCCCGGATGGACGTGCCATCGATCAGATTCGTCCGCTCTCTGCGGAGATCGATCTTTTGCCGAGAGTTCACGGTTCCGGTATGTTTACCCGCGGTCAGACACAGATCATGACGATCACCACTTTGGCGCCGCTGTCCGAGGCACAGCGTATCGATGGTCTTGACGCCAATGTGACATCAAAACGATATATGCATCATTATAATTTCCCAAGCTACTCTGTGGGAGAGACAAAGCCAAGCCGGGGTCCGGGAAGAAGAGAGATCGGACATGGCGCTTTGGCAGAAAAGGCTCTTGTGCCGGTACTTCCGAGTGAGGACGAGTTCCCTTACGCAATCCGTACCGTATCCGAGACCATGGAGTCCAACGGATCGACTTCTCAGGCAAGTATCTGTGCTTCCAGTTTGTCCTTGATGGCCGCAGGAGTACCGATTAAGAAGCCGGTAGCAGGAATTTCCACCGGTCTGGTTACCGGAGACAGCGATGAGGACTACATTGTGCTTACGGATATCCAGGGCTTAGAGGACTTCTTTGGCGATATGGACTTTAAGGTTGCAGGAACCCATGACGGTATCACTGCAATCCAGATGGATATTAAGATCCATGGCTTGACGCCGGATATCATTCGTGAAGCGATCGCAAAAACTAAGGTTGCCAGAGAGCATATTTTAACAGAGGTAATGGAACCGGTGATTTCTAAGCCAAGAGCTCAGGTCGGCAAGTATGCGCCGAAGATCATGCAGATGAAGGTGGATCCGGAAAAGATCAGCGAGATCATCGGAAAGCAGGGTAAGACGATCAACGGAATCATCGACGAGACTGGTGTAAAGATCGATATCAACGATGACGGACGCGTGGATATCTGCGGTGTGGATGAGGTAATGATCCAAAAGGCAATGGATATCATTAAACTGATCGTAGAGCCTGTGGAGACAGGACGAATCTATGAAGGCGAAGTTGTCCGCATCATGAACTTCGGAGCTTTTGTTCAGCTTTCTCCAAACAAGGATGGTCTGATTCACATTTCCAAGCTTGCCAAAGAGAGAGTAGAAAAAGTGGAAGATGTGGTTAACATCGGAGACAAAGTAAAAGTTAAGGTTCTGGAAGTGGATAAGATGGGAAGAATCAATCTTGCCCTCCGTGAGATTCTCTAGGGATCTTGTAAACCTGGCCTAAGCGTCATTGAATGCAGGCAGTTTGGCATTTTGAGTTTTGTAATTTGACAAAAGTAAGGTTAGTATAACAGCAGTTTTTTTGAAAAAAGAAAAAACTGCTGTTATTTTATCATATTTCAAAGTTTTTCTTGCCGAATGACAAAAATAAAGTTATAATGATGAAGTTATAATGAGATGCAATACGGCATTTGCCGAACCACAATAAAAGGAAAAATGATTGACATAGGGAGGAAAGTAAAGTGGAGTTATTGTTGGAGCAGATTAGTCAGATAACACATGGGGTTGTGTTGAATCGAATAAAGTCAAAGGTGCCAACAGAAGGAATCCAGTATCCTATTCTTTCCATCAGTCAGCTTTTGGATGAAGAAAACGGAATTATGAATACGGAGGTGCCAACCGTCTTTGTCAATCAAAATAAAGTGGGAAACCTAAATCTTGCCAAAGAACACAGTATTGTGATCGGCTTGACCTCCTTTCACCGGGCTGCGGTGCTGGAAAAACATCACGAAGGTAAGGTGATTCCATCCAATTTTGTGTCCATTGAATTTCATAATGGCATCATGGATCCTTATTACTTCGCATGGTATTTTAATGAGCATCCGGAAATCCAAAAACAAAAAGAGATGGCCATTCAGGGAAACTCCTCAGTGAAAGTGCTTTCCATACATATGATCAGGCAGTTAATGATTGAATGTCCCGATCTTGCAACCCAGATGTCCATTGGCAAGTTATATTATTATCAAAAAAGGAAGCAGCTTTTGATGCTTGAAAAAATGCGCCTTGAAAATTCTGTTCTGACAGAGGAAATGATGAACCATCTTGGAGACCAGTGAGTATCCAAAGGATACAGGAGGAAAATAATATGGATGAACAACAGCTTCATAGTGAATTTATGTCCATCTTAAGTGAAAGCCATCCGGGGCTTACCTTTGAAGAGTATAGAGATAGCTGTGTTTTTTTGCTGTTTTACCATTATCTTTGTATAAAATACGAAGCGCAATTGAAAGAAGAACATCAGCTTAGCACCATGGTGCATATGGCCGTTCGGGGAAAGCTCCAGATTGACAGCTTCTTAAAATTTATTGATTCTGCTTCCAGACCTCTCCATGAGCTCTGTCCGCAGTTTCATTTATCCGACTTTTCATTTTATAAAAGGCTACATGGAACTTACGCTCAGGAAAAACAAAAAAGTCTTGCCAGATTTATTCGTAAGTTAATTAAAAAAATAAATGCCTGGGAAAATAAAGAAGTTCTTTGCAGTCATTACGGAGAGTTTTTTTCCCATCTGATGGGAGAGTTTGCCAAGCAAAAGAAAGAAACTCATATCTCAGAACCACTGATCCGTCTTTACGAGATCTTATTAAACGACAGCAGAAAAAAAGAAAACAGCCACTTGTTTCAGCCGGAGTTTAATCTTGGTATTTTGCTAAATAAACTGGTAAAAGATAACGAAAGCGCCTATATCTATGGATACGAAAACACGCCGGAGTTCCTCGAGATTTTCCATGTGATCTTGTATATGAATCACAGAGAACCGCAAAAGATCAACCTATATAATAGCAGCGAGTGGAAGCTCCACGGAGAGCATTTGCAGACGATGGACGGCGTGATAGTTTATATGCCCGACGGCGTGGAGCCCGGAGTGCTGGTTACCGACTGGATGGATTATGACGTGGGCCGGGAAATCGTTCGGTTAAAGTCCAGAGGAGAGTTTCCTTTTCTCTTGTCTGCTCTGTCCTGCTTAAATGACGATGGAGAGATGGCGGTGGTAATGCCGAGCGGCCTTTTGTACCGGGAAGGCAAGGAAATGCTGGTGCGCCGATATCTTGTGGAAGAAAAAAATCTTCTCGACACGGTGGTGATCCTGCCGGATCATTTATTTGATGCCGGGGGGCAAAATCAGGTCTTGCTTTATTTTAAGAAGAATCGTCAGCGCAGCGACGTGATGTTCTATGATTGCAGTGAAAATCCCTTTGGGGAGGAAGAAATTCAGCATTTTAAGGAAACCTGGAACAAGAGAGGAAGTATTCCCGGTTACTGCGCCTGCGTCGCACCCGAAGTGATCCGGGAAAATGATTTTAATCTGAACATTCCCCGTTACATATCCAAAAATATAAAAAAAGCTGAAGTGGATATTGAGACCAGAAGGGAACGAATCCGGGAGATCAATCAGGAATTGAAAGAAATTGAAGAAAAGATGACAATGTATCGGAGAGACTTAAATATTATTCTCTAAGAAGTCTATAAAAGTATAATAAGAAGCTTATTGCAAGAAACAAGCCAGGCGCTTTATTGTTGCAATAAGTTTCTTTTTTTATATTTTTTATTATAGCCGTTATCCATGCGGTAATTGTCATTCGTGTAACGTGGATATTGCGGTTTGGACAGCAAGTAAGCGGGCATACCTGCAAGGAGAAAGCGAAAAAAAGCAGTATAGAGCAGTATGTCATGAGGCAGGAAAAGAAATTTGGATGGTTGGCAAAATATTCAATGAATTAAAAAGGAAAAAAATAGAAATAAAGAATGATTCTGGAAAAAAAGTGGACAAACTGAGTTAATCTGATATACTAAAAACAGTAAATATAAAAGAGGTAGCAGATGTGCGTCCTATAGGAAAAATAGACAGACAGATCTACAAGTGCATAACGGAGGATATTGTAACGGATGAGGTTATCATCACGGATGAGAGGATAAAGCATATTAAAGAGCGGCATCCGAATGGTTATGAAAGTCAATGAAAAAGAATGGAGCAGACTGATCCGAAACAAGAAAATTCTTTACAAACAGGAATAGAAATATTATAATTACCATACAATTGAGAAGGAGCTATCTGAGGTGGAGGATTTCGTACCCGTCCACACGCCGATGGTTTGACAGGGGAAACCCGAGAGACGCAGGAGAATGGTACGCCTGCCAGATAGCTCTAATTCTTTTTATCTTTGATAGGTGATTATTTGAGGTGGTAAATTTCGTTGCAACCACGCACCCATCGGGTCAAAAGAGATGCAGGAGTGGCGACGCCTGCCAAATGATTACCAAATTAAGCAAATATAGATCAAATATAGATTATGTATACCACCAGTCAGATACGATTGGTGGTATTTTTTACCCAATTTTAAGAAAGAGAAGGGGAATGTAACAAACTTTGGAGTGAAAGCTGTCCTTTTGGAACATAATAAAGAATATATTCATTATTCTTTGGAGGTTTTTGATATGGACAGAAATGAACTATCAGAGCGCGGATGTTTCCTGCTTGATCAAAATAAAGACGGTCATAAAATCGTAGCCTTGACGATCATCGGTGAGATAGAGGGTCATGAGTTGGCCGGAGAACGGATTAAAACTACAAAATATGAACATCTTTTGCCCATTTTGGCAAAGATCGAAGACGATAAGGAGATTGACGGTTTGCTGCTGATTGTCAATTCAGTGGGCGGAGACTGTTCCTGTGGTCTTGCGGCTGCGGAAATGATCGCTTCGCTCACAAAACCTACGGCTGCGCTGATCATTGGCGACAGTCATTCCATCGGCGTACCCCTATCTGTGGCGGCAGATCATACCCTCATTGCTCCGACGGCGACGATGATCATTCACCCGGTGAGAATGAGCGGCACCATCATTGGCGCTCCGCAGACTTTCGATTATTTTAAATTAATTCAGGACAGGATTGTGGATTTTATCACCGATCATACCAAGGTGGGAAAAGAACTGTTGGAGGAAATGATGCTCCACAAAGGAATCATGACAAGAGATCTGGGGACAATTCTAGTGGGAGAGGAAACTGTGAAAAGAGGACTTTGTGATGAAGTGGGCGGAATTAAGGAAGCTTTGGGATGGCTGCACAAAAAAATAAAAAATCCTGATGTTATTTATTTCTAGAACTACACTTTTATTCCGGATAAATTTATGTTATGATAGACGAGATTATCGAATTGATTTCGTTCATCTTAATTATTAGGAGAGGAAATAGATATGGCTAATAATTCTAAAAATGCGGTGAAGAAGAATCAGGCTGTGAAGATGGCAAGCAGAAAAAGCAGCAAAAAAACTTCTTCCAAAGCAAGCTCGAAAAGTAAAAAGGACAATTCTTCCAAAAAGAAGCTTCCATCCTTCTCTTTTCAGGGGAATGGTGGGATTCCTCTGAAAAATGAAATCTGGGTGGTGGCGTCTTTTGGTCTTATGATCTTGATGATGCTCAGCAACTTCGGATTTTGCGGGAAGGTGGGAGAGATTCTTGGCAATTTCTTCTTTGGAATCTTTGGATGTTCCCAGTACGTGATGCCAATTGCTTTTTTTGCGGGTGTTTCCATTTTAATTGCCAACGATTACAGTTTGCTGGCGATTAAGAAATGCTGTTCCGGTTTTATTTTATTGATGATGGTCTCTGCCTTTGCCCAGTTAATTCAGAAGGATAATAATGTTTCGATTTCGGACTTAATGTCCATCGCCATAAAGAATCATCGCACCGGAGGAATTATCGGCGGCGGTTTTGCGGTTCTTATGAAGGATTGGTTCGGCCTTGTAGGGGCAATGGTGATCATTTTTTGCATTGTGATCATCTCCCTGGTGGTATTGACCCAGAAATCTTTCATATCATTTGTAAAGAAGTTAACAATAATCGCAAAAGAAACCGCCGAGAAGAGAAAGATACGTTCTTCTATGAAGGAAGAAAATCTTAATCCGGAGGAGTCTTTTGCCGGGGATTCCCAGAAAGCTTCTGCCGAAGATACTGCCGCCTCAATAAAGGCAGCCGACGATGAGAGCGGAAAAAAACCGAAAAAGCAAACCCGAAGAGGATTGCGTAAGAGAATGAGCAAGGCGGAGAGGGAAAAGGAAAAAGAAGAACAGCTTCGTTTGAAACAATGTGAGGAAAAAGTAAAAGAGATTGAAGAAGGACCGGAAAAACAGGAACCGGAACCAGAGGATGGTAAGCTTAAGCAAAATGACCAAGATGCATTATCCGCCATGACTGGCGAATTGGTATTTACCGCCTCGGAAGAACTTACCAAGACCGATTCGGTAAGGGAGCTTCACCCTAAGGATTATCCGCTGATCGTGGAAGACGAGGATAACGGCGGCGGTCAGAGAACGCTGGTATTCCATGGAATTGATTTTGAGGAAGAAGATTTACATAGTAAGCCGGAAATAGACGAAGAAGAGATTAAGGTGCCTTCATTTGACGAGCTTCCAAGGACCGGCGCCGGAGCATTTTCGGTGGAAAGCCGGGAGGAAGAACCGGAAACGGATGAGGAAGCATCTGAGAAGATAAACGAAGCGAAAAGCGAGAAAACATCTGAAAAGAAAATCCAAACAGAAAGCGAGAAAGCATCCGAAGAAATTAACGAAAAAGGCTCCGAAGAGGAACATGAAAAAGATCCGGAAGGAAATAAAAGAAAGAGGGAAACTCCAGAGCCAAAAGACGGCAAAGAAAAAATTGATTCCCTTACGGTAAATTCGGAGATGATCGAAGGGAAAACTGTTAAGCCGTCGGAACAAAATCTGCCGGAGACAGAGGGGAAAAAGGGCGCCGAGGTGAAAAAGGCGAAAAATAAAGATTATATTTTCCCTCCAATGAGCCTGCTGACAAAAAGTGACCAAAAATTATCGGGAAACTTTGAGCTGGAACTAAAAAATACGGCCAAAAAATTACAGGAGACTTTGAAAAGTTTTGGAGTCAATGTGACGATTACCGATATTAGCTGTGGTCCGTCGGTTACCAGATATGAGATGTTCCCGGAACAGGGGACAAAGGTAAGTAAGATCGTAAGTCTTACCGACGACATCAAACTGAATCTTGCGGCGTCGGACATCCGAATGGAAGCGCCGATTCCAGGAAAGGCCGCCATTGGTATTGAGGTCCCGAATCGGGAGAATATCACCGTTCATTTCCGGGATATCGTGGATAACAGGGTATTCCGCAATTTTAAGTCCAAGCTCGCCTTTGCCGTGGGAAAAGACATTGCCGGAAAGACGGTGGTGACAGATTTGGCAAAGATGCCTCATTTATTGATTGCGGGGGCGACCGGCTCAGGAAAGTCTGTGTGCCTTAATACATTGATCATGAGTATTTTGTATAAAGCAAGACCAGACGAAGTAAAACTCATCATGATCGATCCGAAGATGGTAGAGCTTAATGTATACAATGGGATACCTCATTTGCTGATCCCTGTGGTGACAGATCCGAAAAAAGCGTCGGGCGCTTTAAATTGGGCGGTTGCGGAGATGACAAACCGCTACAGCAAGTTTACGGAATGCGGCGTCCGAAATATCGAAGGGTATAATAAAAAGGCGGAAGAATTGGAGGCGTCCGGAGAGGTCGAGAAGGGCTCCGTCGAAAGAATGCCTCAGATCGTAATTATCATCGACGAGCTTGCCGATCTTATGATGGTAGCTCCGGGAGAAGTGGAGGATGCGATCGTTCGTTTATCCCAGCTTGCCAGAGCGGCGGGGATCCATTTGGTGATCGCTACCCAGAGGCCTTCGGTCAATGTCATTACCGGTCTGATCAAGGCCAACGTGCCGTCGAGAATCGCCTTTGCAGTTTCTTCCGGCGTGGACAGCCGCACGATCATCGATATGAACGGTGCGGAAAAACTTCTGGGAAAAGGAGATATGCTCTTTTATCCTTCCGGATACCAGAAACCGGTCAGAGTGCAGGGGGCTCTCGTTTTAGATCAGGAAATCAATGATGTGGTAGACTTCCTGAAACATAACGAAGAGATCGCCGTCCACGATGATAAAAAAGAGGAAGAAAAAATTGAACAGAGCATTGAACAAAGCATCCGGACAAAGGCGATCGCAGAGGAAAGAGACGAGTATTTTGAGGCAGCGGCAAGATTTGTTGTGGAAAAAGATAAGGCGACCATCGGAATGCTGCAAAGAATGTTCAAAATAGGATTTAACCGGGCGGCAAGGATCGTGGATCAGCTTTCGGCGGAAGGAATCGTGGGACCGGAAGAAGGAACCAAACCGAGAAAGGTTCTGATGTCCAAAGAGCAGTTAGAACAATACTTTGAAGAATATTTATAATAGTAAATAATAGATGCATGATAGACGAGTGGCCGTTCAAATATGAAGTTTTTGCAGAGGAAGACAGATCGTTTTGAAACACAATTGCATTATGAATTATCTTTACGAATTGTATAATTTGTTGTATGATTAATAGCAATCGAGATAAGCCGCGCAGGCAGCGGCACAGGAGGAATTATGGCGTTAAGAATTGATGGAAAGAGAATTTCCAGTGAAATTAAAGAAGAGTTAAAGGAGCAGGTGGCGGCTCTTAAGGAACAGGGGATCCATCCGTGTATGGCAGTGATCCAGGTGGGCAATGATCCGGCGTCCACCGTGTACGTGGGCAATAAAAAGAAAGCCTGCGCCTATATTGGAATAGAATCCAGAGCGTATGAGCTTCCGGAGGAGACTTCCCAGGAGGAACTTCTTTCTCTGATTCGTGATCTGAATGAGGACGAATCGGTTCATGGCATCCTGGTGCAGCTTCCAATCCCGGCTCATATGGACGAGAGAGAAGTGATCCATGCAATCCGGCCGGACAAGGATGTGGATGGTTTCCATCCTCAGAGCGTGGGAGCGCTTTCTATTGGAGAAGAGGGATTTGTGTCTTGTACTCCGGCAGGGATCATCGAGCTTTTGAAACGCTCCGGGATTGAGATTGAAGGGAAGGAATGCGTGGTGGTCGGCAGAAGCAACATTGTAGGAAAACCGATGGCTATGCTTCTCTTGCGTGAAAACGGCACGGTTACCGTTTGCCATTCCAGAACCAGGGATTTAAAAGAAGTGTGTAAGAGAGCGGATATTTTGGTGGCAGCCATCGGCAAACCGAAATTTTTTGACGAGACCTATGTAAAAGAAGGTGCGGCCGTCATCGATGTGGGGATTCACAGACAGGACAACGGAAAACTCTGCGGCGACGTGGACTATGAAAAGGTGGAACCGATTGCCGGAGCGATCACCCCGGTGCCTGGCGGCGTGGGACCGATGACGATCGCTATGCTGATGAATAACTGTGTTAAAGCAGCGCTGAGGTTACAATAGTTTATGAAAAATATTTTATTTATTTCGCTGGGCTGCGATAAGAATCTGGTGGACAGTGAAAAGATGATCGGCCTTCTTTTTGACGCCGGTTATCAGATTGTGGAAGAGGAAAAAGACGCCGATGTAATTGTGGTAAACACCTGCTGTTTTATCCACGATGCCAAGGAAGAGAGCATAGAAACGATCCTCGAAATGGCGGCGTGGAAGGAGCGCGGGAAGCTGAAAGCACTGGTGGTCACCGGCTGTCTTGCCCAAAGATATCAAAATGAGATCGAAGAGGCGATCCCTGAAGTGGACGCAGTGGTGGGAACTACCGGATACACGGAGATCGTGAAAGTGATTGACGGCCTTTTGAAAGAAAATGAAAAAACAGAGGAGCTTTTGAGAGTATGCCCCGACATCGATCAGCTTCCCAAAGCTTTGGCAGATAAGAGGATCGTGACCACCGGTACTTACACTGCCTATTTAAAAATTGCGGAGGGCTGCGATAAGAGATGCTCTTACTGCATCATTCCGTATATTCGGGGACATTACCGTAGTTTTGCCATGGAAGATCTTCTTGAGGAAGCAAAGATACTTGCAAGATCGGGAGTAAAAGAACTGATCCTCATCGCTCAGGAAACGACGGTTTACGGCGTAGATCTTTACGGGCGCAAGATGCTTCCGGAGCTTTTAAGGAAGCTTTGTGAGATCGAAGGAATTTGCTGGATCCGCCTTCTCTATTGCTATCCGGAGGAAATCACCGATGAATTGATCGCCGTGATGAAAGAAGAAAAAAAGATCTGTCACTATCTTGATATTCCGATTCAGCACAGCGAGGATCCTATTTTAAAACGAATGGGAAGAAGAACCAGCAAAGAAGAATTGATCCTGTTGATTGACCGCTTGCGGAAAGAGATACCGGATATTATTCTTCGAACCACATTGATTACCGGATTTCCGGGAGAAACCGAAGAATTATTTTCCTCATTGCGAGATTTTGTGGAGGAGATGAGATTTGACCGTTTGGGGGTATTTACTTACTCTCCGGAGGAAGGGACCGTGGCGGCGGCTATGCCGGACCAGATTGAAGAGGAGATAAAGGAAGAACGACGGGAAGAAGTGATGCTTTTATCTCAGGAAATTTGCGCCGAAAACGCACAGTCCCATGTGAACACAGTGATGGAAGTGTTAATTGAAGGATACCTTTATGAAGAAGATATCTACATCGGAAGAACTTATATGGACGCACCGAAGGTGGACGGCAATGTATTTGTTCGGGCCGAGGAGGAACTGATTTCCGGTGATATCGTACCGGTACATATCACAGGAGCCAATAATTATGATTTGATGGGAGATGTGATCTATGGAAATGAATTTACCGAATAAACTGACAATCTTGAGAATCGTGATGATTCCGTTTTTTGTATTTTTTCTGCTGACTGATTTTGTACCGTATACAAACATTATCGCTACGGTGCTGTTTTGCCTTGCGAGTATTACGGATTTCCTTGACGGTCATATCGCAAGAAAGTATAATCTTGTGACAAACTTTGGTAAGTTCATGGATCCTCTCGCCGATAAGATCCTGGTCTGCTCTGCCTTTATTTGTCTGGTGGCCAACGATAAGATCGCCGCATGGATTGTAATCGTGATCATTGCCAGAGAGTTTATTATCAGCGGTTTCCGTCTCATTGCCAGCGATAACGGCGTTGTGATCGCGGCAAGCTACTGGGGAAAGTTTAAAACCAATTTCCAGATGTTTGCTATTATCTTGCTCTGCCTTGATTTAGGAGGCAGCGTGGTTCATATCATTGAAAATATCTTAGTGTATATTGCATTGATTTTGACGATCGTTTCACTGATAGATTACATCGTGAAAAACATTGATGTGCTGAAAGAGGGAGGAAAATAAATGAGCTCCGGCAAAAGAATCGAAGAAAGTCCGATCGAACAGAAGATCGGGCGTATATTAAAGCACCGGCAGATGACTGTGACAACGGCAGAATCCTGCACCGGAGGTCTGGTTTCCGGCACTTTGGTCAATGTGGAAGGAATCTCCGATGTGTTCAAAGAAGGATTTGTGACCTATTCCAATCAGTCCAAACAAAAGCTTCTTAATGTAAAAGAGGAAACATTGGAACAATACGGCGCCGTCTCCAGACAAACTGCCATGGAGATGGCCAAGGGAGCCGCAAAAGCGGCGGATGCAGATGCGGCGATTGCAGTGACCGGCATTGCCGGACCGGGCGGCGGAACCCCGGAAAAGCCGGTGGGTCTTGTATACATCGGCTGCTACGTGAAGGGAAAAATCATTGCCAAAAAATGCTTTTACGGCGGAAACCGGGAAAGCATCCGAAATTCTGCGGTAAAAGAAGCGCTGGAAATTTTGTATTGCCAGCTTTTAAATGAAGAACAATAATCTTAACCTCGTCCGGCAGGAAGCCCCTGTCTTTGCTAAAGCACAGAGCGCGGGAGTATGCCGCAGCAAGGAGCTATAGTTACAGAAGATATTTACAAAAGAAGACGTATAGAATCATAGACGTGATTTTATACGTTTTTCTTGCATTTATGTGACATCTGATATAAACTATATATAACAATGCGCGCCCAGCTTGTCCGGCGGGCAATGGAGCATAATAATATACTAAGGAGGAATACTATGCGGATTGTGATTGATTTTAACAGCCCGGAGGCGATTTATATACAGCTTCGCAATCAAATTGTGATGGCGATTGCACAAAATCAACTGCAAAATGGAGATTCTTTGCCTTCGGTCCGCACCATGGCTCAGGATCTCGGTGTGAATCTGCATACGGTCAATAAAGCCTATGCTATGTTACGGCAGGAGGGCTATCTCACGCTGGAACGCCGGCGGGGAGCCGTGGTCTGTGTCCGGGTGGAAGAAAAACACAGAGAGGTTAGCCAGATTAACCAACACATGGAGATGATCGTAGCCCAGGCAATCTGCAAGGACATTTCCCGGGAAGAGATGCTTCGCATTGTGGATGAGATGTATCAGACATTTCAGGAGGATTAGCCCAGGGCGGCCGCAGGCTGGGCGGATCAAAAAAGGGGAACCAGGCGGCGTATTTAACGTATGGCCTGCTATCATAGAACAAGAAGGAGAAACAGGAATGAGTGCGACATATAATCAATATGCATCCGAGGCATTAAGAAAGGCAAAAGAAGATGCGATATCCTGTCATCAAAAGTATATTGGAACAGAGCATATCGTTCTGGGTCTTTTAGCCGGAGAAGATACTCTGGCGTGCCGCATTTTGCAGGAAAATGGATTAAAGTATGAGGAATTTTTAGAGGGAGTGCTGGCGCAGGCAGCCGCCCTTGGAGATACGGGGCAGGTTGAGTTTTCCGGATATAGTCCTAAGGCAGAGCATATCCTCTCTGTCAGTGAGTCCGAGGCGCTTCGTCTGGAGTGCGAAGAGATTGGAACAGAACACATTCTGCTCGCTTTATTAAAAGAAAAAGACTGCATTGCCATTCGTCTGCTCAAAGGAATGGGAATGAACTTAAAAAAGATATACGTAGAGATCCTGGTTGCTTCCGGTATGGATGCGTCAAAGGCACAAAAAGAATACCAGTATGTTACCGGGCAAAAAAAATCAAAGAAACAGATTTCCATGGTAGAAAACTATTGTGACGATTTGACTAAGAAAGCGCAGGAAGGCAGACTGGATCCCATCGTTGGAAGAAAGGAAGAACTAAACCGGGTAATTCAGATATTAAGCAGAAGGACAAAAAACAGTCCGTGTTTGACCGGAGAGCCGGGAGTGGGAAAGACAGCGATTGTGGAAGGTCTCGCCCAGTGGGTAGTGAGAGAAGAAGTTCCCCAGATGCTTATCGGGAAAAAGATCATGACCCTGGATCTTCCGGCATTGATTGCCGGATCAAAGTACCGGGGAGAGTTTGAAGAGAGGATCAAACGTCTTTTACAGGAAGTGATGGACCGGGGAGACATTCTCTTATTCATCGACGAGATCCACACGATGATCGGAGCGGGAGGAGCGGAAGGCGCCTTAGACGCCTCTAATATTGTCAAACCGTTTCTTGCCCGGGGAGAGATACAGATCATCGGCGCAACCACACGAGAAGAGTACCGCAAGTACATTGAAAAGGACGCTGCCTTTGAGCGGAGATTCCAGCCGGTGGATGTGGAAGAACCGGGCGAAGAAGAAGCGATCAAGATACTGAACGGATTAAAGACAAAATTCGAAGAACATCACAATGTTCGTTATACCGGAGAAGCCATTGAAGCGGCAGTACAGCTCTCCAAGCGTTATATTAGCGGAAGATTTCTGCCGGACAAAGCCATTGACGTGATGGATGAAGCGGCGGCAAGAAAACGGGTCGGAAAAAATACCATGCCAAAGGCGATCAAGAGCCTGGAAGAGGAAATCAAAAAGTACCAGCAGCGAAAAGAGGAAGCCTTCGTGGAAGGAAATATCCGAAAAGCCAAATTAAATAACACAAAGCAGGCAAAGGCCCAAAAGCAGCTTGACGAGGCCAAAGCCAAATGGGAGGCGTCCAGAACACAGGGAAGAATGAACGTGGGAGAAAACGATGTGGCACAGGTAGTTTCCTCCTGGACAAAGATTCCGGTTACAAAAATCAGCCAAAAAGAATCGGACAGACTGCTTCACCTGGAAGATGAACTCAGGAAGAGAGTGATCGGACAGGATGAGGCGGTAAAAATATTGACCAAGGCGATCAAACGAGGCAGAGTAGGGATGAAAGACCCGAAACGTCCGATCGGTTCCTTCATGTTCTTAGGCCCGACCGGCGTGGGAAAGACCGAGCTGTCAAAGGCATTGGCCGAAACACTCTTTGGAGACGAGAGCGCCATGATCCGTGTTGATATGTCCGAGTACATGGAAAAACACAGCGTTTCCAAACTCATCGGTTCTCCTCCGGGATATGTGGGATTTGAAGACGGCGGACAGCTAAGCGAGCAGGTAAGACGGCATCCATATTCCGTATTACTGTTCGACGAAGTGGAAAAAGCCCATCCGGATGTATTTAATATTTTGCTCCAGGTTTTAGACGACGGACAGATCACTGATTCCAGCGGAAGAAAAGTGGACTTTAAAAATACAGTGATCATCATGACCTCAAATGCGGGGGCGCAGAGAATCATGGCGCCGAAAAACCTTGGCTTTGGAGCTGCCTCAGACAAAGATAAAAATCACGAGAGAATGAAAAGCCAGGTAATGGAAGAAGTAAAACGATTATTTAAGCCGGAATTTCTAAATCGTGTTGACGGAATCTTAGTGTTCCATACCTTAGAAAAAGAACAGCTAAAAGAAATCGTCGGATTACAGATCGACAGGCTAAAGAAACGAGTTGCCTTACAGCCGGGCTTTACCCTAAACACGGACGAAAAAGTCATAGATTATATATTAGAAAAAGGATACGATCCTCTTTATGGTGCAAGACCAATCCGAAGAGCAATCCAGGATCATATCGAAGATTACCTGGCCGATGAATTTTTAAAAGGCAGCATCAAAACGGGAGGCGTCGTAAACCTCACCGTGACCAACGATCAGATAAATATTTTATAATTCTATGGCGAATTGCGCGAATATCTAGTATAATAGAAATACTTAGGTAGGAGGAGAATACTATGTCAAACGTAAAAGAACTATTAAAAGCACAAGAGAATGGCACCTTAAGTTTTGGCGATTACAGTCTTGATGCCAAGACAAAGCTTTCTGATTTTCCTTTTGACGGAGATACTTATAAAGTAAAAACCTTCAAAGAAATTACAAGACTTGAAAAAAATGGCGGAGTAATCTACGAGTCCGTTCCAGGCTCAGCCGTGCACGACTTCAAACAAGGAGAAAACGTCCTCTCCTTCAGCGTGGAAGCCCCGGACGACATTCAGATTACCCTGGAACTGCTCCCGGAAAAAGAGTATAAGGTGCTTGTTGACGATATTAATATAGGACGAATGAAATCAAACCTTGGAGGAAAGATAAACTTTAGCCTATCCGTAACCCCAAATACAAAAGCAAACATAAAAGTAATCACACTATAAAAGGCCCCCGGGCCTTTTATTTATGTGAAAGCCCTGGCAAGCGGCCGGGCGGTGGCGCATTTCATGCAGCCGACCGCCCGGACATTTGCCAGGCAAGACGATAAGAGTAAGAAGGACGAAAGTCCGGAGTACTCTTATCGACGGCGGTTGCGGGAGTGCGAAGCACGGAGCAAGCGGCTTTCACATAAATTCACATAAAAAAGAAAGCCGAGGCAAAAAAGCGAGGACACATCGACATTGGAAGGGCAAGATGATAAGAGTAAGAAGGACGAAAGTCCGGAGTACTCTTATCGACGGCGGTTGCGGGAGTGCGAAGCACGGAGCAAGCGGCTTTCACATAAAACAAAAATAATAATAATTTAAAGAAAAAGAGGAAATTATGGCGAAGTCAAAAACAGTATTTTTTTGTAAAGAATGTGGTTATGAAGCGACAAAGTGGCTCGGGCAGTGTCCGGGCTGCCATCAGTGGAACACTCTGGTGGAAGAAAAAGTGTCTGTTTCCAAAACACAAAAGAAGGAGAGTAAGTTTCCGGGACAAAAAATGACAAGTATTTTTCAGATCTCCATGGAAGAGGAAGATCGGATCTCTTCCGGGATGAAAGAGATGGACCGTGTTCTTGGCGGAGGAATCGTGCGGGGGTCCTTAACTTTGGTCGGTGGGGATCCCGGGATTGGAAAATCCACACTTCTTTTGCAGATTTGCCGGAATTTGGCCAATGAAGGAAAAAGCGTAGTTTATGTTTCCGGAGAAGAATCATTAAAACAGATAAAAATGCGGGCGAATCGTCTGGGAGAGTTTCAAAAGGATATGATGGTCTACTGTGAGACGGACATCAATGCGGCGGCCGATGCGGTGAGAGGAAAAAAGCCGGATGTGGTTGTGGTGGATTCGGTGCAGACGATGTACAGTGAAGAGATCACCTCTGCGGCGGGCAGTGTCAGCCAGGTCAGGGAAGTGACTGCGGTGTTAATGCAGCTTGCGAAAACGGAAGGAATTGCGGTTTTTCTGGTGGGGCACGTCACAAAGGAAGGCGTGGTCGCCGGGCCGAAAACCCTGGAACATATGGTAGATACAGTGCTGTATTTTGAGGGAGAAAAAAATGCCGTTTATCGTATTTTACGAGGAGTAAAGAACCGTTTTGGTTCCACCAATGAGATCGGGGTATTTGAAATGAGACAGCAGGGACTTATGGAAGTGTCCAATCCTTCCCAGGTAATGCTGGATGGAAGACCCCTTAATGCCTCCGGTTCTGTGGTGGTCTGCTCCATGGAGGGAACCAGACCGCTTTTAATAGAAATTCAGGCGTTAGTAAGTCCGACCAGCTTTCAAATCCCCAGAAGAACAACTGTGGGGATGGATTTTAACCGCGTGAACCTGCTTATGGCGGTTCTTGAAAAAAAGGCGGGAATGCAGCTTGGAGGCTGTGACGCCTATGTAAATCTCGCCGGCGGTATGAAACTTGGAGAACCGGCGATTGACTTAGGCGTGGTGTGCGCTATTATTTCCAGTTACCGCAATCTTCCGGTTTCTCCGGGAACCATTATCTTTGGAGAAGTTGGTCTTACCGGAGAGATCCGGGGAGTCAGCTATGTGGAGCAGCGGCTTGGTGAAGCGGTGAAAATGGGATTTGACCGCTGTATTATGCCAAAAACCAATGTGGAGGCAGTGGACCAAAAGATCAGAGAAGCCATTGAAATTATCGGAGTTTCCAATATACGGGAAGTGATACAATCCTGCGAAATATAAGAAAAAATTTCATTGTTCGGAGAATGCGAGAAATGCATTGTTTTTTTTGGAGCATCATGGTATCTTTATTGAGTTGGAGATTTCAACAATTTATAAAATTAAGTCAAAAGTAAAATTTAGATGCCTTTTGGCATCCGTAAAGGAGAAGTATAAAATGGACATGATTTCGATTAAAGAATTATACAGGAATACCGAGGAGTATGCCGGGAAGGAAGTAACGATCGGAGGATGGTTAAGAAGCAAACGCTCTTCGAAGTCTTTTGGTTTTTTGGTGATCAATGACGGAACTTTTTTTGAGCCTCTTCAAGTTGTCTACGCCGACGGACTGGACAACTTTGACCAGATCGGTAAGCTCAATGTGGGGGCTGCGCTGATCGTAACCGGAATCTTGACTTTGACGCCAAAGGCAAAACAGCCTTTTGAAATTCAGGCATCGGAAGTAGTGATCGAGGGGGCTTCTGCACCGGATTATCCGCTGCAAAAGAAGCGTCATACCTTTGAATATTTAAGGACAATCTCGCATTTAAGGCCAAGGACCAACACATTCCAGGCAGTATTTCGGGTGCGTTCTCTCATAGCCTACGCCATTCATAAGTTTTTCCAGGAGAGAGATTTTGTTTATGTCCATACCCCGCTGATCACAGGAAGCGACTGTGAGGGCGCCGGGGAAATGTTCCAGGTAACTACGATGGATTTGAATAACATTCCAAAAACACCGGAGGGAGCCGTTGACTTCTCCAAAGATTTCTTTGGCAAGCCGACCAACCTTACAGTGAGCGGGCAGTTAAACGGAGAAACCTATGCCATGGCATTTAAAAACATTTACACCTTCGGACCGACCTTCCGCGCGGAAAATTCCAACACCACAAGACACGCGGCAGAGTTTTGGATGATCGAACCGGAAATTGCCTTTGCAGATCTTAAGGACGATATGATTTTAGCGGAGAGTATGCTTAAAAATGTGATCCGTTATGTTTTGGAACAGGCGCCGGAAGAGATGGCATTTTTTAATAAGTTCATTGACAAGGGACTGATCGACCGCCTTACCCTGGTTGCGGAATCAGATTTTGCCCATGTGACATATACGGAAGCCATTGAAATCTTAGAGAAAAATAATGACAATTTCGAATATAAAGTAAGCTGGGGAGCAGATCTTCAGACAGAACACGAGAGATATTTAACCGAAGAAGTCTTTAAGCGCCCGGTATTCGTCACCGATTATCCAAAGGAGATCAAAGCGTTCTATATGAAGATGAACGAAGATAATAAAACGGTCGCTGCCATGGACTGCCTTGTTCCAGGAATCGGCGAGATCATCGGCGGAAGCCAGAGAGAAGACGATTACGATAAGCTGGCAGCCAGAATGGATGAACTAGGTCTTAACAAAGACGATTACGATTTTTATCTGGATCTTCGAAAATATGGTACGGCAAGACACGCCGGATTTGGACTTGGTTTTGAGCGGTGTGTCATGTATCTTACAGGAATGAGTAACATAAGAGATGTGCTGCCATTCCCAAGAACCGTAAATAACTGTGAATTATAATCATTTTCAAGGAGTATTTTATGAGTACAATTACAATCCCGGAAGGCTATCATTCCATCCTTGGAGTGAAGCAGACCCAGATCGCCATCAAGCAGGTAAAAGACTTTTTTCAAAGAGAGCTTTCCACACAGCTTAATTTAAAACGTGTAACAGCACCTCTCTTCGTTGATCCGGCCTCCGGAATGAACGATAATCTAAACGGAGTGGAGCGTCCGGTATCCTTTGGAGTAAAGGAACAGGGAGAAAAAAACTTTGAGATCGTTCATTCTCTGGCAAAATGGAAAAGATATGCTCTCCATGAGTATCATTTTGAACACGGAGAGGGACTTTATACCGACATGAACGCCATAAGACGGGATGAAGATACGGATAATATTCATTCCATTTTTGTGGATCAGTGGGACTGGGAGAAGATTATTCATAAAGAAGAGCGGAACTTTAAAACCTTAAAAGAGACGGTCAAAGCAGTTTATGAAGCGCTCCGTGTGACAGAAAAATATGTAAAAAACACCTATCATGAGATCGATTGCATCCTCCCGGAAGAAATCACGTTTTTAAGCTCCCAGGAATTATTGGACGCTTATCCTGAACTTTCTGTGAAGGAGAGAGAGCATGAGGCTGCAAAAAAATATGGAGCAATCTTTGTAAGCCAGATCGGAGATCTGTTATCCAACGGAGAAAAGCATGACGGACGCGCTCCGGATTATGACGATTGGGCTTTAAATGGAGATATTATCGTATATTATCCGGTTCTTGACATTGCCTTAGAGCTTTCCTCCATGGGAATCCGTGTGGATGAAAATTCTTTAAAAGAGCAGCTTGATAAGGCAGGGTGCCCTGAAAGAGCAGAGCTTCCTTTCCAAAAAGCGATTCTTGAAAAGCAGCTTCCTTATACCATCGGCGGAGGAATTGGTCAGTCAAGAATCTGTATGTTCTTTTTGAGAAAGGCCCATATCGGAGAAATCCAGGTATCCGCATGGCCGGAAGAGGATTTAAAAAAGGCAAAAGAATGTGGCGTGAATATTCTGTAATATAAATTTATGAATATTCTATAATATAAATTATTCTTGCTGTGGGCTGTCGTGCTGTGATATAATAGCACACGCATATATACTTTAGTCAATTGAAACAATAACACAATGGAGGAGATCATGTTTGATTTTGAATACGTAAAAAACGCAGACCCGGAAGTGGCGGCTGCGATGAGCGACGAGCTTTCCCGCCAGAGAAATAATCTGGAATTGATCGCATCGGAAAACTTAGTTTCCAAGGCGGTAATGGCAGCGATGGGAAGCCATTTGACGAACAAATACGCAGAAGGATATCCGGGTAAAAGATACTACGGCGGATGTGAGTATGTGGACGTAGTGGAAAACCTCGCCATTGAGCGCGCCAAAGAATTATTCGGATGTGAATACGCAAACGTGCAGCCTCATTCCGGCGCTCAGGCAAACATGGCAGTATTTTTTGCCGTAATGAATCTGGGAGATACTTACATGGGAATGAACTTGGATCACGGCGGACATCTGACCCATGGAAGCCCGGTGAATATGTCTGGAAAGAACTATCACTGTGTACCGTATGGCGTGAATGACGACGGTGTGATCGATTATGATAATGTAAGAGAGATTGCTCTTTCCTGCAAACCAAAAATGATCATCGCCGGAGCCAGCGCTTATGCCCGTAAAATTGATTTTAAGAGAATGCGCGAGATCGCAGATGAAGTGGGCGCTGTGCTAATGGTAGATATGGCCCATATCGCAGGTCTGGTTGCGGCGGGCGTTCATGAAAGCCCGATTCCGTATGCCCATGTGACCACAACGACAACCCATAAGACGCTGCGGGGACCAAGAGGCGGACTCATCCTCTCCAGTGAAGAAGTAAATAAAAAATATAATTTTAATAAAGCAATCTTCCCGGGAATCCAGGGAGGACCGCTGATGCACGTGATCGCAGCAAAGGCCGTATGTTTCAAAGAAGCATTAACACCGGAATTTAAAGCATACCAGCAGCAGGTGGCAAAGAATGCCAAAGTCCTTGCCAACGCTTTGATGGAGAGAGGATTTGATATTGTATCCGGTGGTACGGACAACCACTTGATGCTCGTAGATTTAAGAAAGTTAGAACTTACCGGAAAGGATATGGAAAAGCTTTTAGATTCCGTTCATATCACCTGTAACAAAAATACGGTTCCAAACGATCCGAAGTCTCCGTTTGTGACAAGCGGACTGCGTATCGGAACTCCGGCAGTCACCTCCCGGGGATTAGTGGAAGAGGATATGGTTGAGATCGCAGAGGCGATCAAGCTTACGATCATCGACGGAAAGCTTGCGGAAGCGGAAGCGATCGTAAAGAAATTAACACAAAAGTATCCGATTTACGAATAAGTTATAAAAATTTAAGAGTCTCTCACCGGATAACCGGTGGGAGATTTTTTCCTTTCCTCAAAACCGGTTGAGGTTTTTTAGCTTTTGACATATAATATAAAAACGGTATGAAAGTAAGCATTTTATTTTCACAGGAGTTAACATGAAAAAACTGGTGATTGCAGAGAAACCCTCTGTGGCGAAAAATATAGCAGATGCAACTTCCTGCGTAAGAAAAAACGGATATTTTGAAGGGAATGATTATATCATAACCTGGGCCTTTGGACACCTCTTTCAATTGTATGACGCCAAAGACTATGATCCTTCCATGAAAACCTGGGCGATGGAGAAGTTCCCTTACTTACCGGAGACATTTTTGTATAAGATAAAGTCCGATGGAAAAAATAAAGAACAGCCGGACTCCGGCGCAGTGCGGCAGGTGGATATTATCAGGGAGTTGATGAACAGAGAAGATGTGGAAGGAATCATTTCCGCCACCGACGACGACCGGGAAGGGCAGATCATTGCGGATGAGATATTTTTGTACTTAAAACCTCAAAAACCAATCGAGAGGATCCTCCTTAATGAATGGACTTCCGAGGAAGTAAAAAGAGGCTTAAGCTCTCTGGTGCCCAATGAACAGATGCAGCCTTTGACCGACGCCGGCTTTGGACGCCAGATCGCAGACTGGATGATCGGGATCAATCTGACTTCTGTAGCTACATTAAAGTACCGTCCGCAAAAAAATATCCGCCTTCTTAACGTGGGTCGTGTGATCATGCCCACCTTGAAGATCATTTATGACCGGGATAAAGAGATTGAGAATTTTAAAGTAACGAAGTATTATAGATTAAAGGCCATATTTCAAACCAGACAGGGAGAGAATTTCGAGGGAATTTATTATATAAAAAAGAACGAGAAGTTTGACGACAAAAAGGAAGCGGAAGAGATCGCCGGGAAAATTGCCGGGCATGAGGCAGAAGTGATCTCGAAGGAAGTGACCAAAAAGAAGGAATATCCCCCTTATTTATTCAATTTGTCCGGCCTCCAGGGATACATTACAGGCAAATACAAAGGCTGGACTTCGGATCGGGTTTTAAAAACGGCGCAAGATCTGTACGAAAAAAAGCTGATCACTTACCCGAGAACGGCCAGCGTGGTTCTGGAAGAAAGTCTTGTGGATAAAACCAAAAAGGTATTGGAAGTACACAAAGCGCTTTCCCCCTATAAAGAACAGATTCGATTTAAAAAGACCAAACGGATTTTTGACAGTAAAAAAGTGGAGAGCCATTCGGCGATCATTCCTACTTATGTGATTCCCAAATCACTGTCGGAAAAGGAAAAGATCGTCTATGAAGCGATCCGCAATCGTTTTCTGGCACAGTTCATGCCAGAATCTCTGGTGGAAGATACCGTACTGAAACTAAAAGTGCTTGAGACAGATCTTGACGGTTTATTCGTATCAAAAGGCAAGGTGCAGATTTCACCCGGCTGGAAATTGATCGAAGGGGTGGAGGTAAAGGAACTTACTTTGCCGGAAGTAAAAAAAGGAGAGATTGTCTCCATCGCCAGGACAAAGGTGGAAGAAGTTGAGAGAAAGCCGCCGAAACCCCACACGGAAAAAACGCTGCTTAAAGTGATGGAAACCTGCGGGAAAAAGTTTGGGAGCGAGGACTCCGAGGAAATGATGATGGCGATTTTAAGCGGCTTTAGCATCGGAACTCCTGCAACCAGGGCAGAAACCATCAAAAAGCTAAAAGACGCCGGATATATCGTGGCAAAGGGAAAGAGTCTTCGGTGTACGGAGCTTGGCAAAGGTTTAGTGGAAACCTTTCCAGTGAAGGATTTATTTGACTTAGAGTATACCGGAAGGCTGGAGAAAACGCTTTCTGATATCGAACGGAAGAAACATACCAGACAGGAATTTCTTTCTATGATAAAAAGCTGCGTAATAAGATGGGTGGATCAGATCAAGGAAGATACGACCTTTGGAGGATGGGCGGCGGCCGACCTACATAAAGAACCGGCGGGCCGGTGTCCGGAATGCGGGAAACCAGTGATAGAGTCCCCCAAGGCGTTTGGATGTTCCGGATGGAAGGAAGGGTGTAAGTTTACAATCTGGAAAAACGACAGATTGATCACTTCACTGGGGAAAAAAGTATCCTACGAAATGGTAAAAATTCTTTTAGAACATGGAAAAGTAGGATTTAGAAACTGTGTCAGTAAAAAAGGAAATAAATTCGACGCATATTTTTATTATGAAAAAAACAAAGATACAGGACGCTATGAATGGCGCCTTGAGTTTATATCATAAATATTAATGTGATGCATATTGATCCGCTGCTAATGCAGTGATTTGAAAAAGGAGATTGCGATGAAAAGATTAGAAAACAAAACATTATTTCAGCACCTTGATAAAACAATTGCCAGCGTGCTCTTTGATGAGACCACTTATCCATGGCAGGTGCTTCCAAAAATTCACGACTATATTCTGGAGATCGGAATGCTGCTTTCCAAGGACGATTATGATGAAGTAAAAGAAAATGTCTGGATTTCCAAGACAGCCAAGGTATATCCTACCGCATACATCAATGGTCCGGCCATCATTGGTCCGGGGGCGGAAATAAGACACTGCGCTTTCATCCGCGGCAATGCCATCGTGGGAGCCGGAGCCGTAGTGGGCAATTCCACGGAGCTTAAAAATGTGATTTTATTTGATCAGGTACAAGTGCCGCATTATAATTACGTGGGCGACGCTATTTTAGGTTATAAGTCGCACATGGGAGCCGGAAGCATCACCTCCAACGTAAAGTCCGATAAGACTCTCATTGACATCAAACTGGACTCTTACAAGATTGAGACCAGAATGAAAAAAATTGGAGCGATTCTTGGAGATTATGTGGAAGTGGGATGTAACTCCGTATTAAATCCGGGAACCATAGTGGGAAGACATAGCAACATATATCCCCTCTCCTCAGTCCGAGGCTATGTTCCGTCTCATTCCATCTTCAAAAATAAACAGGATATTGTGAAAAAGGAAGACGAATAAAAAATGAAACGATTAATGAAAATACTGCTCCTTGCCGCAGTGGGAATACTCGCTCTGGCCGTTTTAACCGGCTGTAAAGCATCGAAGAAAAAAGTTCTTTCCTCAGAATATTACAAGGAATTATATAAAAAATACGAAGAACTTCAAAAAGAAAATACTAAGCTGCAAAAGCAAGTGGACGCAAAGGACGAACCGACCGAAGATGAAAAGCGGGCGACGGACTATCTTGACAAGATCACCAGGGACAGTCTGGTAAAATTAGAAGTGGGGCACAGCGATAACATGAAAGGCAGCGAATTTGTAAATTATAAAGCAGCCTTCCAAATTGCCACCCAGATTGCTTCCCGGGCTGATATCACAACAAAGTACACCCCGGAATCTCTGGCAAAAAGCTTTGAGTGTATCTATGAATACGTACTTTATGATGAAAACAACGCCGTCTACGAAATTATGGTTTACGAAGGAGACTACGTGGTTTTCGGCGATCTGCCAAATAACGTATATTACTCCTACCAGGCTTCCGCTTTGGGAGACGCCTTTCTCCACTATAAAAACGGCTATCCTAATTCCAGCCTGTTCCACCGTCTGGCAGACAGTGCCCTGATCACAACCAACAATAACGCAATCTGGTATGATAACCGGGTGGCGGTAAAAGCTGCAAACTATGTGGATCAGATGGAAAAAAGCGATTCCAGCGAGAAAAAGGCGGTTGCGGCATGGAAGGCGTCCGCAAAAGAAAAGAACAAGGAGTATAAACGTCCAAGCGGAACAAAATACGTCTTTTATCACCATGGAAATAAACTGTCAATGACGATTTACGATAAATATATCAGCGTGAGAAATATGGACGACAGCGTAGAGTGGTATCAGGCGGATGAAAAATCCATAAAAGAATTAAAAGAGATATTTCAGTAGATAGAGATATTTTACTAGATTGGGACTGCCAGGCTGATGTAAAATCAGCGGGCGGTCCCTTTTTTAAAAAGTGGCAAAGATTTGTGAAAATAATATCGAAAATACAAAAAAATCTATGGACGAAACACACATTTTATGAGAAAATAATTCAATGTGGAGGTAATTCGTCTTAGCTTAGGGATTACAACGTAGGCAAGTCGAAAAAATTAATTTATACCGAAAGGAGTAATAACATGATTATTTCACAAGAAGTAGAAAAAATGTGTCCAGTAGTGCAGGGCGTTCATCACGGAGCAGCCCCGATCCCGGAAGAGGCAAAATGGGTTCAGGCCAAAGAAGTGAAAGACATTTCCGGTTTTACCCATGGTATCGGCTGGTGTGCTCCTCAGCAGGGTGCTTGTAAGTTAACTCTGAATGTAAAAGAAGGTATTATTCAGGAAGCATTGGTTGAGACGATCGGATGTTCCGGTATGACTCATTCCGCTGCTATGGCTTCTGAGATTCTTCCTGGTTTAACCGTTATGGAAGCATTGAACACAGACCTTGTTTGCGACGCAATTAACACAGCGATGAGAGAACTCTTCTTACAGATCGTATACGGACGTTCCCAGTCTGCATTCTCCGAAGACGGACTTCAGATCGGTGCAGGACTTGAGGACCTTGGAAAAGGCTTAAGATCTCAGGTTGGTACTATGTACGGAACACTCCAGAAAGGACCTCGTTACCTTGAGATGGCTGAAGGTTATGTAACAGGAATCGCATTGGATGAAGACGACCTCATCATCGGTTACAAGTTTGTAAGCCTTGGAAAGATGACAGACTTTATCAAAAAAGGCGACGATCCTAACACAGCATGGGAAAAAGCATCCGGACAGTATGGCCGCGTAGCTGATGCTGCTAAGATCATTGACCCTAGAACAGACGAAGTAATTGGTTAATTGCAGGAGGTAGAGAATAATGGCTTTATTTGAATCTTATGAAAGAAGAATTGATAATATTAATTCCGTATTAAACAGCTATGGAATCGCTTCCCTGGAAGAAGCTGAAAAAATTACAAAGGACGCAGGTCTTGATGTATATGGCATGATCAAAGGCATCCAGCCAATCTGTTTTGAAAATGCTTGCTGGGCATACACTGTAGGCGCAGCCATCGCAATCAAAAAAGGCGCAAGAAAAGCATCCGAAGCAGCAGCAGCAATCGGTGAAGGACTTCAGGCATTCTGTATTCCAGGTTCCGTAGCAGATACCCGTAAAGTAGGTCTTGGACATGGTAACCTTGGAAAGATGCTTCTGGAAGAAGAAACCGAATGTTTCGCATTCCTTGCAGGACATGAATCCTTTGCAGCAGCAGAAGGCGCGATCGGTATCGCAGAAAAAGCGAACAAAGTACGTCAAAAACCGCTCCGTGTTATCTTAAACGGCCTTGGAAAAGACGCTGCACAGATCATTTCCCGTATCAACGGATTTACCTATGTTGAGACAGAGTATGATCCATATACAAACGAAGTAAAAGAAGTTTACAGAAAATCCTATTCCGAAGGACTTCGTGCAAAAGTTAACTGCTACGGTGCAAACAGTGTTCCAGAAGGTGTTGCTATCATGTGGAAAGAAAACGTTGACGTTTCCATCACAGGTAACTCCACAAACCCGACACGTTTCAGCATCCGGTAGCTGGTACT
>CAZKQV010000024.1:0-44325 GCA_964555015.1 uncultured Eubacterium sp.
TGCCTGATACAGCTTAAATTCGATGTTGGGATAGATCTTTTGAAACTGGCGGATGCAGCCGGGCAGCCAGTGAGTGGATAGACTTAAATAAGCTCCGATGCGAACAATACCGCTTTGGAGATTTTTAAGTTCTCCTGCTTTATAAGACAGATGCCGCTGTCCGATAACGATTTCACGGATATAAGGCAGTAATTTTTTCCCTTCGTTGGATAAAGTGACGGTTCCGCCGGTTCGATGGAATAATATTATGCCAAGTTCTTTTTCAACAGATTTTACTGTTTGGCTGATGGCCGATTGGGAATATTGAAAATATTCGGCTGTCCGGGTGAAATTCCCTGTTTCGGCCACCTTTAAAATAATTTCATATTTTGATGTATACATAGTTTACCTCATAAATTTTTCTTATGATTCACATCGCTTTTTCGCGCTTTGCTTTTGGATGAACATATTCTACAATAAAATCCATAATTGTTCAATGTTTATGGACAATTTGTTTAGTTGTTTTAATAAGATTAAAAAATGTCTTTGTCGTTTTTGTTAATTTTGTTTTCTTTTTAAAGAATTGTCTGAAAAAAATTAACATAATGAAGAGACAGACGGCCGTTATCATATTTTATTAAGCAATGAGTCAGATGAAATGAAACACTGAAATCAAAGCAAAAAAACGTCAGGAGAATCTTATGAAGAAAACAAAAGTAAAAAAAGAGGAACGGAAAAGTACACTTGGCATGACTATGCTTATGCTTCTGCTGGTTGTAATAATATTAGCAGCCGGCATTATCGGCTGTGGTTTTGATGCGCACGTGCCGATTACTATGTCCTGCGGGGTGCTGATGATTTATGGCGTCTGCTATCTTAGGATCGAATGGACGGAATTAAGAGACGCTATTTGCAATAGTGCTTCTGCATCTATGGAATGTATGATTATCATTCTTTTAATTGGCTGTACAGTCGGTACCTGGGTATCGTCCGGAACAGTCCCTATGATCATTTGTATCGGATTAAAAGTCTTTTCACCAAAATTTTTTCTCGTATCTATCCTTGTGATTTGCGCAGTGATGTCCATGATTACCGGTTCTTCCTGGACAACGATGGGTACGGTCGGAATTGCGTTCATGGGAGTTGGTTATGGACTTGGCATCAATCCCGCCATTACCGCAGGCGCTATCGTATGCGGCGCTTACTTTGGAGATAAGCAGTCGCCGCTTTCCGACACTACAAACTTTGCGGCGGCTGTAGCGAAAACAAATCTGTATAAGCACGTGCACTCTATGTGGTATACGACCGGTCCCGCCTTTGCAATTTCCGCGATCATTTTCCTTGTGCTCGGTTTTCAATCCAGCGGAACGGTGGATAATACGGCGATCGCAGAGCTGATAGACGGATTAAATGCCGCTTTTAATTTCCATCCTATTTTGATCTTGCCTTTGATCATGATGATTGTTTTGATTGCCATTAAGTTTCCGGCAATCCCGACCCTGCTTTTATGTTCTGTAGTTGGCGCTGCGTTTACCATGATTTTTCAGGGAGCGACCGTGGCTCAGGCAGGAAGTTACTGGTATTCCGGTTTTGTGGGAGATACAGGAAATGCGACAATCGACAGTCTTTTAACCAGAGGCGGTCTATCTTCCATGTATTATACCGTTGCTCTGATGATCGTATCCCTCGCTATGGCAGGTCTGATGGAGCGCTGCGGTATTATTGAAAATCTTATGGCCCGGATTGAAAAATTAACAAAGAGCAGAGTGGGACTTGTGGCTTCCCAGCTTGTTTCCGGATACTGCTTAAGTTATATTGCAGCCGATCCTTATCTTACCATGCTTCTTCCGGCGAACGCCTTTGGCGATTCTTATGATGAACATGGACTGGATCGAAGCGTGTTATCAAGAACCCTGGAGGATTCTGGAACTTTGGTTGCCCCGATGGTTCCGTGGGGTTCCAATGGAGTCTATGCTGCGACAACTCTCGGCGTGGCGACCACAAGTTACCTTCCATTTTATTTTATGGGATTCATTACCCCGATCTTCTCGATTTTATGTGCCATTACAGGATTTGGTATGTTTAAAGCCGTCGAAGGAAATGAAGCGAATGAAATTAATGAAGCAGAAGAAGTAAATCTTTAAGTCTCGGATGATCTGATAAAAAAATCCGGAAAAACGATAATGTGGATAACGTAAATAATATAAATAACCTAAATAATGTAGGAGGAAAAAATATGACAGATCGTATAAAAAAATTAAAACAGATTCAGCAGGAAGCAAAACCAAGTTTAAGCGTGGAAAGAGCGCGTCTTGCCACAGAGGCTTATTTAGAATATGCTTCGGAACCGCCTGTACTCCAAAGAGCGTATTCTCTTCGTCACATTCTCAGCAATATGACCTTATACATACAAGAGGGAGAGCTGATTGTGGGAAATCACAATGACAAGCCAAGATGTGCTCCGGTTTTTCCGGAATACTTTTCGGAATGGATCATTGATGAAATTGATGATTTTGCAACGAGACCAAGCGATCCTCTCCAGATAAGTGAAGAAGAGAAAAAGGAATTGGTGGAAATTCTGAAAAAGTGGAAGGGTCACAGCTTTGATAAAATTGTGGAAAAAGCATTGCCGGAGGAAGCGAAGGAAGCGGAAAAGGCAGGCGTTATGACCATCGGAAACCGAGACTGCGGAACCGGGCATCTTCTTCCGGATTATTGGACCGCTTTGGAGAAAGGGCTTGGGTATTTCAGGAATCGTTGTCATGAAAAAATAGCGGAGACTGTGATTGACAGCAAGGAAAAGATGCAGCAGGTGGATTTCTGGAATGCAGTTATCCTTACCATTGACGCTGCGGAAATATATGCGAAACGCTACAGCGATCTGGCAAAGCAAATGGCCGGGGATGAAAAAGACGAGACGAGAAAAGCAGAACTTCTGGAAATCAGTGATATTTGCAGTCGGATTCCGATTGAAGCTCCAAAAACTTTTGCAGAGGCAATCCAGATGGTATGGTTTATCCATTTGATCATTTCCATTGAATCAAATGGACACGGTACTTCCTTGCATCGTTTTGATCAGTATATGAATCCGTTCTACGTAAATGATCTGAAAGAAGGACGTATCACGGAAGAAAGAGCCCTGGAATATATTGAATGCTTATTTATCAAATTTACGGATATTTTAAAATTAAGAGACAAATTCTACAGCTCTTCTTTTGCCGGATATCCAATCTGGCAGAATATTATCGTGGGAGGACAGACGGCGGACGGAAAGGACGCGACCAATGAAACCTCTTTCTTAGTGCTGAAAGCAAACCGTGCGGTGCAGACCTCTCAGCCTACGGCGAGCGTGAGATATTTTGACGGGATCTCCCAAGAGTTGGTAGAAGAAGGATTAAAAATGATTCAGGACGGATTGGCAACTCCGGCATTTTTCAATGATAATCTGGTGGTGCCAATGGTGCAGGAAAAATTAGGCGTTTCTTTGGAAGAAGCAAGAAACTGGGGAATCCAGGGCTGCGTACAGCCGATCCTCGCAGGTTATTCCGACGGACGTCCGACAGTGGGATATGTTAATTTATTAAAATGCCTTGAACTGGTGCTGCACAACGGAGTAGACCCGATTACAGGGAAACAGCTTGGCGTGAAAACCGGAGATCTGGATACTCTGACATCCCTCGATAGGATTATGGAAGCCCTTTTTGCACAAATCGATCATTTTGTCGATTTAATGCTGACCGGATTTAATATCGTCGGTTCTATGCACGCAACAAGGGAGCCGGTGGCCTTTGCATCCATGATGCTCAACGATTGTATCGAAAAAGGAATGTCTTTACAAGAGGGCGGAGCCAGATATTCTGAATCCGGCGCCTTCATTAACGGAATCGGAAATGTTTCCGACGCCATCGCCGCCATTGATACCATTATATTACAGAATAAGTTATATACAATGGATGAGTTGATGGAAGCTCTTCATAAAAACTTTGAAGGCTATGAAAAAATGCGTCTCGTCTTACTAAATAAGGCGCCAAAATATGGAAATGATAACGACTATGTGGATGGCATCGCTTCTTCCATTGTAAAACACTATGCGGAAAGTCTTAATCGTTATCACGATTCCCGGGGAGGAAACTTCCAGGTTGTGGTGGAATCCCAGTCTATGAATGTGTCCCAGGGAAAATGTGTTATTGCTTCCGCCGACGGAAGATTCGCATATGAGGGAGTCAATGATAACTGTTCCCCAGTGATGGGACGGGACGTTAACGGACCGACTGCCGCTGTGAAATCTGTCGCAAAACTGGATCAGAAAAATGCCAAAGACGGATGCCTTTATAATCTTCGTTTTGATCCAAGAAGCGTACAGGGAGAAAAAGGACGCGGCATTTTGCGGGGAGTGATTGAGACATACTTTGAAAACATGGGAGAACATATCCAGATTAACGTGGTAGATAACGAAACTCTCAGAGCTGCACAGAGAGAGCCGGAAAAATACAGAAATCTTCTGGTTCGTGTCGCCGGATATATGGCATATTTTACCGAGCTGGATAAAGACGTTCAGGAAAGCGTCATCGCCAGAACGGCACATACAGTATAAGCACAATGTGTAAAGAACTCAAATGTTACGTTGGAGGAATGCAGCGTTTTTCAACAGAAGATGGACCGGGGATAAGAACGACGGTGTTTTTAAAGGGATGTCCTTTAAATTGCGCCTGGTGCCACAATCCTGAGCTGATTTCCTATGATTTTAGTATTCTGTACCGGAAAAACACCTGTATTCGCTGCGGAGAATGCATTGCGAAATGTCCTAAGAAAGCCGTGAGGTTTGATGGGGAAGAGATCCGGATCAATATGGAACAATGCAGTCATTGCCTGATCTGCGTAGAGGGCTGCTGTTCCGATTCCTTATACACGAAATCGAATCTTTGCAGCGTGGATGAAGTCATGACGGAGATAGAGAAAGACGTAGATTTTTATAAACATTCCGGAGGCGGCGTTACCTTAAGCGGCGGCGAAATCCTAAGCCATGCAGATTTTGCCGCGGCTTTAGCCAAAAGATGCCAGGAAAAAAATATTTCTGTTGCATTGGATACCAGCGGCTTCGGAGTCTATGAAAATCTTCTCAGACTGGCAAGGATGGCGCAGGTGATTTTGTACGATCTAAAACATATGGACGCCGAAAAACACAAAAGATATACGGGACAGGAACCGCATATTATATGGGATAATCTGATTCGACTGTCAGAGGATGAGGAGATTCGAAAGAAAATTGTGATCCGTGTGCCGCTGATTCATGGAGTGAACGATGACAAGGAGAATCTCCGGGCCTTATGTGCTTTTATGATGAAAAATCATTTGAAAGAAATTAATTTTCTTCCTTATCATAATATGGGAATTTCCAAGGGGAAAAGGGTCGGGATCTATCAGGTAGAATTTGAGACTCCTTCCGATGAAACCTTGGAAGATGCAAGAGAATTATTTGAATCCCATAACATACGGACGATTATTATGGGAAAAGAATAAAGGCTGGCGCCATGCTGAATTTTTTTGAAAGTTTTTGAGATGGCGCTGAATAAGAAAAGAAGGTGGAGCAATATGGGTCCTGTTTTTAAAAAGTTGACAGCGATCGAACCCGTCAACTTGACAAAAGAAGGAATCTTAAAACTGAAAGAATATGGAGAAACCGTCATATTTTATGAGGATATTCCAAAAGATGATGAAGAAATAAAAAGACGGATTGGGGATGCGGATGGCATACTGGTAAGTTATACCAGCAAGATCAGCGGCGAAGTGATAAAAGCCTGTCCTAATCTGCGTTATATTGGAATGTGCTGCAGCCTGTATGCACCGGAAAGCGCAAACGTAGATATTGCTGCGGCGAACAACCTGGGGATTACAGTAAAGGGAGTTCGGGATTATGGAGATCAGGGAGTTCCCGAATATGTCATAAGCGAGCTGGTGCGGCTGATGCATGGCTTTGGGCCGGCTATGTGGAAGGAAGAACCCGTAGAATTGACAGATGTACCAGTAGGCATTATGGGGATGGGAGTCAGCGGAACCTTGGTGGCAAAAGCATTAAAGTTTTTTGGAGCCGACGTCTATTATTATAGTCGTACAAGGAAAGAAAAATTGGAACGGCAGGAAGGTTTTCGTTATTTGCCAATGGAAGAATTATTATCCAAAGCAGATATTTTATGCACCTGTCTTAATAAAAATGTCATTTTACTGGATGAAAAGGCTTTTGATGTTTTTGGAAACGGCAAAATTCTTGTGAATACTTCCATTGGGCCGTCCCACGAATTAAAAGCTGTCTTAAAATGGCTGGAATGTAAAAATAATTATCTGCTGAGCGACTCGGAAGGCGGCATTGGCGATGTGAAATTGCTGAATCTTTCCAATGTTTTTTGCGGGGGAAAAGCCGCCGGGGCCTCTTCCCTCTCTAAAGTGAGATTGACGCAAAAAGTAATCGAAAATATCAATGCGTTTGCACAAGCCGCCTTCGTCCCGATTTAGACGAAACTATCGGTTGTGGAGGAGCATATATTTTTGTCTGGTTGCCATACCGCCGCGAATATGTCGTTCTGATTTATTGATTTCTAAGACGTCCCGAACTTGTTTTGCCAGCCCATGGTCAAGCTGGGGAAGGCGTTCGGTGACGTCTTTGTGCACGGTTGATTTGCTGATGCCGAATTTTACGGCGGTTTTTCTTACGGTAGCCTTCGTATCGATAATATAGTTACTGATTTCCAAAACCCGAAGTTCAATATAATCCTTCAATGATAAGCCTCCGAAGATGCTGTTTTTACAGTCTATGCAAAGCGTCAGGCTTGTATGAAAGGAGAAATATTTCTTTCGGTTTGTTCATCAAATGATTTTGTCGGCCAGCATTCCGATGGCGGGAATGGTGATCAAAGATAACAGGATAGAGGAGCAAACTACTTTTACTCCGTATTCAGAGTCTCCTCCATATTTTTCCGGAACGATGGCCACGGAAGCCGCGGCGGGCATACCGGAAAGTACGGTGCATACGCCAGTGACAAGAGAGTCCATGGACAGGACTTTACATATACCAAGGACGATCAGAGGAAATAGGATCAGCCGCACGAAACAAAACCAAAATATTTTTTTGCTGAAAACTTCTTTTAAAGGTACTTGAGAAAGAATGATGCCGATCACGAACATACTAAGGGCAGTGGTACAGTTGCTGGAGTGCTGTATCGCATTGTTTAATCCGGAAGGGAGACTAATTTGAAAAATCATTAAAATCAAGCCGATTCCCACAGAGACAATACAGGGATGGGTGATGATCTTTCGGATCACGCCCTTTCCCCTGGTCCCCGTAAAACAGGTAACACCGGCCGACCACATAACGATTCGCTGAGGAATCAAATAAATAGAGGCAAAGAGGAGACCCTTTTCGCCGTACATTCCTAAAACGATCGGAAAGCCCACAAATCCTGCGTTGGATACGATCATTCCGTAATGTAAGATGGCAAGTTCTCTTTGTCTGGTGTGCGGGAAGAAATATTTTCCAAAGAATGCGGCAAGGATCTGGATTCCGCAGGAGACAAGCAGCACTGTGAGACAGGACATGAGAATCTCCCTATTGAAATCGATCATAAACGAAACAATAATGTTGCAAGGAAGAACAAAATCTATTAAGAGGTTAGTGAAGGGCGTTCTGGAGGATGAATCCAGAACGCCGAGTTTCGTTAAGAAATATCCTGCCGCAATCAATAGGATTATTGTGATTTGCAGTTGGATCAGAGTTTGTAAATCAACCATTACAAGTCAACTCTGTGTCCCTCTTCCGCGGAAAGATATGCGGCATACATGATTTTTGTTGTCTCGATGGCAATGTCTATGCCTGATTCCGGTTTTTCGTTATTGACGGCATTTTGTGCAAATGCCTGAAGTTCTCCGGTGTAGCCCCGCAGAGTTTCCTCTGCAACAAATACGCTGTTCCAGCCTGTCTTACAGCGAAGGTTTTCGGAGATATAAACATCGTCAAGATTTTCCTCGTCCATAAAGAAACTTCTCATGTTATCCGGCGGCGTCATTTTACATTCCAAAACGCCGTCGTTGGTGATCAGGTTGATATAGTTCTGGATACCGCCCATATAATGTTCGGAGCTTAAGATCACTGCTTTCGTACCGTCAGAGAAAGTGATAACGATGGAGCCAAAGTCTTCCACGTCGTTAAATTTACTTAAAATATGTTTCTTGGAATCTTCCGGGAAGCCCTTTACGATATGGCCGCAGTCGGCGACAACGCTCACCGGACGGATGTCATAGCCGCGGACCTCAGCTTCCACCTGCTTTAAGTATAATACGCCGCCGATCGGATGGGAGCCAAGTCTCATGATACTTCCGCCGCCCACCAGGTTCCAGTCTTTGGACAATGGGGAAGTGGAGCCGTGAACGCTGCATTCCGCATTGAGGTAAATGATTCTGCTTTTCTTCTTGCGAAGGATCTCGGCTGCCTTTAAAATAGCAGGAGAGTAGATATAATTTTCCGCATACATAAATAATTTGTCGCTGTTTGAAATCCGTTCTTTTGCCTCTGTGAGGTCTTCCAGAATGCGTTTGTACATTTTGGATTTTGGAACCTTGATTCCCACTGGGAGTTCATCGTCCTTTTCTCCGAAATAACCTGTGAGAGGTTTATCGCAGATTACGTGTTTTCCTGCTTCCATTGCCTTATAAGTAAACGGAAGATGTAAAAACGGAGGAAGGGTGATATCAATAAGATCAACGGCAGGGTCGGCCAATACTTCATCATAATCTGCCGTTGCATATTGAATGTTCCATTTATCTTTTAAACTGATGGCCTTATCAAGCTGGTTGTCAACGGCGGCAACCAATGTTACGTCGACGTCGATCACTTTTTTCCACGCGTTGCAATGAAAATTACCGGCAAATCCACAGCCGATAATTGCTACACCTAATTTTTTGCTCATAAAAATACCTCCAAGCATATTATTTTTTATATTTTTTTGATTTATTTTGATTTATATTATAATATTTTGGCGAAGAGAAACCAATCTCATTTTCCGAGCGAAAATATAACATTTATGTTATGGAATCAGAAAAAAGTGTTATAATATTAACAAAAAAATCGGCAAATAATTATAATTTTTATAAAAAATATCAATAAAAAGTCTTTTTTATAGGAAAGGATGATGATTATGAATCTAAATCAGCTCAGGTGGTTTTGCGCCCTCGCCAGAAATCAGCATTATTCCAGGACGGCCGAGGAATTATCAATCGCCCAGCCTTCCCTTAGCCGGAGTATTTCCCAGTTGGAAGAAGAGCTTGGATGCAGACTTTTTGAAAAAAAAGGAAGAAATGTGATTTTAACAAGACCGGGAAAAGTCTTTTATACTTACGTAGAACGGGGACTGAGAAACATCGATCAGGGGATCGCCACGGCAAAGGAAATGATGGACCCGTTTTGCGGTACTGTGGATTTTGCTTTTATTTATGCGTTAAGCCCTAATTTTGTACCCGGATTGATTCGAAATTTTCTAAATGAGAAAAATCACAAGGACATTAATTTTCGGTTTTATCAGGGCAATTCCAAAGATATTATACAAGGGGTAAAGGATGGAAAATATGATATCGGATTTTCTTCCTATTTTGCGGATGAACCATTGGTGGAATTTATCCCCATCGTAAAACAGGAATATGTGCTGATGGTGGCGAAAAATCATCCCCTTGCCAGAAAAGAAAATATTACGTTGGAAGAAACTGCTGCCTATGACTTCATTCTTCCTTTGGATAAAACCAATTATGTAGAAAATCTTTTTCGTGAAAAAGGGTTAGTTCCCAGATCTTCCAGCAGAGTGGAAGAAGATCATGCGGCCGCCGCTCTGGTATCGATCAATCTGGGAATATCAATCATTCCAAAAAACGATATATTAAGTTATTATGGCGTGGAGTTAATTCCGTTTAGCCCAAAACCATTGTATCGCCAGTTCTATATGGTGACGGCAAAAAAGCACATTTTTACCCCGGCGGCCAACACGTTTTATAAATTTATTTTAGAGGCCACAGGGGCAAAAAACAACCTATAGAAAAAACTGATAGATCCCCCGTAAAAAGGGTGTATGTTAAAGAATAAACTATTAGAAAAACATCGATCTTATGATATAATAACTTAGTGTTTTTGTACGAATCCGTATAATTATTAAAAAGAAAAAGAACAGGAGAATGGTACTATGAATCAACTCGAGTTATCAAGACAAAGCATTTCACATTGTGATGAGATTATTTTAAATGCGCTGATTATGCGAAATAGATATGTGGAAGAAGTTATGAATTACAAAGAAAAACATAACCTTCCGATCATTCAGCAGGATCAGGAAAAGAAGCAGATAGAGTGGCTTCGTGAGAAGACAGCAGAGGAAAAACATCAGAAAGAAATCTTTAGTGTATTTAATCAGATCGTGAAAGTCAGCAAGCGTATTCAGGCAAGAAAGCTCTTTAATTATAATATTGTGCTGATCGGATTTATGGGAGCGGGAAAAACCACAATTTCCAAGTACCTGAATCTTTTATTTGCCATGGATATCGTTGAGATGGACGAGATCATTGCCAAAAACGAAGGAATGAGCATTCCGGACATTTTTGAAGTATACGGCGAACAGTATTTCAGAGACGCAGAGACCAACCTTTTGATCGATTTGCAGAAAAAGAGCAATGTTGTCATTTCTTGTGGAGGGGGTACTCCGATGAGAGAATGCAATGTTGTGGAGATGAAAAAGAATGGAAAGGTTGTGCTGCTTACCGCATCACCGCAGACTATTTTAGATCGGGTAAAAGACAGTCACGATCGTCCGCTGATTGAAAATAATAAAACCGTAGAATTTATCGCTGAACTGATGGAAAAGCGAAAAGAAAAATATGAAGCTGCCGCAGATATTATCATCTACACGGATAATAAAACGGAAGTGGAAATTTGTGAAGAATTGGTACAGAGACTTTTGGGCGAAGAAAAATAAACCCCTCTGGCGTTTTGCCAAAAACTTTGCTCGAAGAAGCGTACAAAATGAACAGGAGGTATGACGTAATGGAAAAAAGAATTAAAGGAACAACAAGACTGCTTTGCCTGATCGGAAGCCCGGTAGGACATTCCGGATCACCGGCTATGCATAATTTTAGTTTCGCTTATCATGGACTGGACTGCGTATACACTGCATTTGACATTAAAGTGGAACAGGTTCCAAAATTCCTCGAGGCAATGAAGCTTCTTAACATGAAAGGCGCTAATGTGACGATGCCTTGTAAGAACGAAGCTGCAAAATACGTTGATGAACTGTCTCCAGCAGCAAAGATCATCGGAGCGATCAATACCATCGTGAACGAAGACGGAAAACTGGTGGGACACATCACAGATGGTATCGGATTTTTACGCAACCTGAGAGAACATGGCGTGGAGATCAAAGGAAAGAAGATCGTAGTGATCGGCGCCGGCGGCGCTGCAACGGCAATCCAGGTGCAGTCCGCATTGGAAGGAGCCAGAGAGATCAGTATCTTTAACGCAAACGATCCATTCTTAGACAGAGCAAAAGGAACCGCAGAAAAATTGGCAAAAGAAGTGCCGGACTGCGTTGTAAAAGTAAACTGCCTTGACGACCAGGAATTGTTCAAAGAAGAGATCGCTTCCGCTGATATTTTGGTAAACGGTACTTTAGTAGGAATGAAACCACATGAAGACAAATCCCCGATTACCGACCTTAGCGTATTCCGTCCGGATCTTGTAGTTGCAGATTGTGTATACAACCCGGAAGAAACCAAGTTATTAAAAGACGCAAAGGCTGCCGGATGTGAAAAAGTGATCGGAGGAAAAGGAATGCTCTTATGGCAGGGCGCCGCTTCCTACGAATTGTGGACCGGTAAGGAAATGCCTGTGGCAGAATATCAGAAGTTCCAGGAAGAAGAGGGGTTATAATTCCTGAAAAAAGCGGTACATAAGTATACGGTGATACATGAAAGAAATTGTACTGGAAAGAGGGAGAAGGTTTTTATCATATAAAATAATTATACGGTTATTGTAATACAAATAGAATGATACAATTGAATATGAATTTCTGATGGTTTCATTAAGCTGAGTGAATAATTATGATGTGAAGTGGTTTGAGGAGGAAGATATGAAAAGTGAGTATAAACACATATTCGAACCACTGACCGTAAAACATATGACGATCCGCAACAGGATCGTCATGATGCCGATGGGAACCAATTTTGGAGAACAAAACGGAGAGATGAGCTATACGCATATTCATTATTATGAATCCCGTGCAAAGGGCGGAACCGGACTGATCATCGTAGAAAATGCCAGTGTGGATTCGCCGCAGGGTTCCAACGGAACGACGCAGCTTCGTATCGACCAGGACAATTACATTCCTAGATTGTACAAACTGTGCGAGTCCGTCCATCAGCAGGGAGCGTCCATAGCCATCCAGATCAATCATGCAGGGGCTTCTGCCATCTCTTCCCGTATCGGTATGCAGCCGGTTTCTGCATCCGATATTCCATCCAAAAAAGGAGGAGAAATTCCTCGTCCTCTGGAAAAAGAAGAGATTTATGCCATTGTAAAAAAATACGGAGAAGCGGCAAAAAGGGCGCAGATCGCCGGGTTTGACGCAGTGGAAATTCACGCCGGTCACTCCTACCTGATCAGCCAGTTCTTATCGCCTCTTACCAACCGAAGAACCGACGAATTTGGCGGAAGTGTGGAAAACCGCGCCAGATTTGCAAGACTGGTTGTGGAAGAAGTCCGGAGACAATGTGGTCCGTTCTTTCCAATTTTTCTCCGAATTAGTGCGGATGAATTTATGGAGGGAGGCAATACTTTAGAGGATTGTCTTGAGTATCTTGCCTACATCCAGGAGGAAGTGGATGTATTTGATGTTTCTGCAGGATTAAACGGCTCCATCCAGTACCAGATTGACGCCAACTACCTTCCGGACGGATGGCGCTCCTATCTGGCCAAAGCAGTAAAAGAACGCTATGGAAAACCGTGTATCTCCATGGGAAATATTCGTGATCCTAGGATCGCGGATGACATTTTGGCAAGAGGAGACGCAGATTTGATCGGAATGGGCCGGGGACTGATCGCCGATCCGGAATGGGTCAACAAAGTCCAGTTTGGCGATATCCGGGATATCCGAAAATGTATTTCCTGTAACATCGGCTGCGCCGGACACCGTATCGGAATCAACCGTCCGATCCGCTGTACCGTAAATCCGGCAGTCAATGAGCGGGAAGATTACATGGATCACAAGATCAAAAAACCGTGCAACGTGGTCGTTGTGGGAGGCGGTACCGCAGGTCTTGAAGCTGCCTGTACCGCGGCGGAAGTGGGATGTACCACTTTCCTGATCGAAAAACAGGATCATCTTGGCGGCCTTGCCATGGAAATCTCCAAAATACCGGACAAAAAGCGTCTTGCAGATTTTCCGAATTATCTGATCCATCGCGCCTCTAAACTCAGCAACTTATATATTTTCAAGAATACGGAAGCCTCCGTAGAACTGGTAAAGAGCATGAATCCGAATATCATCATGATCGCCACCGGTTCCGAGCCTCTCCTTCCGCCGATCAAGGGGCTTCATGAAAACATAGATAAAGAGGGCGGAAAAGTAGCGTCCATCCTCAAAATGATCGACAGTGTGAACCAGTATCCGGAGGATCTCTCCGGGAAGAAGGTGGCTGTCATTGGCGGCGGCGCAGTGGGTCTTGACGTGGTAGAGTTTTTCGCACCGCGGGGAGCGGAAGTGTCCATTGTGGAAATGTTGCCGGAGATTGGAAACGGCATTGATCCGGTTTCGAAGGTGGGAACCTTTGCGCTGATGGAAAAATACGGAGTAAAACAGCGCCCGAACACTGCTCTCATGGAAGTAAAAGAAGATGCTTTCCTCGTAAAAACTCCGGAGGGAGAAATCGAGACGATGCCTTTTGATTATGGATTTGTATGTCTCGGTATGAAGGCGGTAAATTCCATCAAGGCACAGTTGGAAGAAGAATTTAGCGATCAGCTGGTGGAGGTTGTGAGCATTGGAGACAGCGTGAGAGCCAGAAGGATCATCGAAGGAACCGATGAAGGACGCGGTATCATTATAATTCTTGAGAAACATAAATATTTATAATAAAGATTAATTGTGTTATATATTATTGTACAAATTGACGGAAAATGAAAGGGACAAGGATATTTGAAATCAAGTTTTGCCTTTTTACAGGCTCGTTTTATGGAAAACCTTAAGTAAAAGTGTTGATTTTTTTACGTTCATCCAGTATAATTAGCTTGATTCAGTTTGTGCCTTTGTACAGATTGTCATAAATAAACACCCATCAAGGGTGGCATTTTAATGCTTATTTAAAGAGGAGGAAAAATAATGAATATTCTTGTTTGTGTAAAACAGGTACCGGATACTACGGAAATTAAGATCGATCCGGTGAAAAACACATTGATTCGTCAGGGCGTGCCATCTATCGTGAATCCGTTTGACGGTTATGCATTAGAAGCTGCTGCCAGAATCAAAGACAAAGACCCTGAGACCAAAATTATTGTTCTTTCCATGGGACCAGATCAGGCTAAGGCTGCATTAAAAGAGTGTCTTGCGATTGCAGCAGATAAAGCATATCTTATCTCAGGACGTAAGTTTGGTGGTTCTGATACACTTGCGACAAGTTATATCATCAGTGAAGCAATCAAGATGGTGGAAGAAAAAGAAGGCTTAAAATTTGATCTGATTTTCTGTGGAAAACAGGCAATCGACGGCGATACCGCTCAGGTTGGTCCTGAAATTGCAGAACATCTTGGACTTCCTCAGATTACATACGGTCTGGAAGCAGAGATCGATGGTGATACTGTAAAAGTTACAAAGGAAATAGAAGACGGAAAAGCAATCGTTGCTGCTAAGATTCCTGCACTTGTAACATTTACAAAACCTGCTTGGGATCCTAGATTCCCGACCATCAAACGTAAAATGGCAGCAAATCGTGCACAGATTCCTGTAATCTCCGATGAAGAGCTTGTTCTTGACGAGACAAAGATCGGTCTTAAGGGTTCACCTACCAAGGTTAAAAAGACATATGTTCCTCAGAAGAAGACCGGCGGAATTAAGATCAATGAAGGAGCAGCAGAAGATTCTGCGAAAAAACTGTTTGCAGCTTTAACAGACGCAAAAGTATTATAATCAAAATCGGAGGTGAGTGAAATGGAAGCATTGACAAAAGATATTTGGGTATTTGTCGAGACGAACGAAGACGGAACTGCAAAAAATGTTGGTTTAGAGTTACTTACTCCTGGTAGAGCTGTTGCTGAAAAACAGGGAGGACAGTTGGTTGCAGTTGTAGTCGGAAGCAAGGTTGACGCAGCGGTAGAAGCAGCGAATGCTTACGGCGCAGATAAGATTATCGTAGTGGACAGCGAAGAATATGCAGCTTATTCCACAGACGCTTATCAGGCAGCATTAGTTACATTAATTGAAAAATATGGTCCGACTTCCATGATGATCGGCGCTACCAACAACGGCCGTGACCTTGGACCTCGTGTATCCTGCAAGTTAAAAACCGGTCTTACCGCTGACTGTACAGGCGTAGACGTAGACGAAGCAACAGGCAAGGTTGCATGGACTCGTCCTACTTTCGGCGGAAACCTTATGGCTACGATCCTTTGTCCGGATACTTTCCCACAGATCGGTACCGTTCGTCCTGGCGTGTTCAAAAAGGGTGAACAGGTTGAGCCAAAGGCTGAGATCGTAAAAGAAGACGTTCATTTTGATCCTGCAAACATCCGTACACAGGTTATTGAGATCATCAGGGATCTGGAAGGCGCTGATGTTGACCTGGAAGGCGCAGAGATCATCGTATCCGGCGGACGTGGAGTAGGCGGACCGGAAGGATTTGACACCATCAAACTGTTAGCAGACGCTTTAGGCGGCGTAGTAGGCGCTTCCCGTGCGGCAGTTGACGCTGGCTGGATCGGACACGCTCATCAGGTTGGACAGACTGGTAAGACAGTTGGCCCGAAAATCTATGTTGCTTGTGGTATTTCAGGCGCAATTCAGCACGTTGCTGGTATGAGCGGTTCTGACGTTGTTGTTGCAATCAACAAAGACGAAGAGGCTCCAATCTTTGATATCGCTGATTACGGCGTAGTTGGAAATCTCTTTGACGTAATCCCTGTATTAGTGGATGAGATCAAGAAAGCAAACGCTTAATTAATTGGATAAGCATACCTTAGGTGTGATAAAGGAACCCTGATCAGATGGCTGTGGCTGTGTTTTTGGAATACATAGCGGCTGCAGCCGCCTGATTTTTAAATTAATTCCAACCATAAAAGGAGAATTATTATGAATTTTAAGTTTAATGAAGAAGAACAGGAAATTATCGCAATGTTAAAAGACTTCTGTGAAAAAGAAGTTGGTCCTAAAGCTGCTGAAGTTGATGAAAACGAGCGCTTTCCAGAAGAGACATGGCACGCATTAGCTGAGATGGGTATGATGGGCGTTCCATTCCCAGAAGAGTACGGCGGAGCTGGATGTACATACTTAAACTATATTGCAATCTGTGAAGAACTTGCAAAATACTGTGCTACAACATCCGTTATGGTATCTGCTCATACTTCTCTTTGCTGCTGGCCAATCGCTGAGTTTGGTACAGAAGAGCAGAAAATGAAATATCTTCCAGGACTTTGCTCCGGTGAAAAATTAGGTGCTTTCGGTCTTACAGAACCAGGCGCTGGTACAGATGCTGCTATGCAGAAAACAGTTGCAGAAGACAAAGGCGATCATTACGTATTGAACGGATCCAAGATCTTCATCACAAACGCTGGTTTTGCTGATGTATTCGTAGTATTTGCTATGACAAACAAAGAACTTGGAACAAAGGGTATCTCCGCATTTATCGTAGAAAGAGATTTCCCAGGATTCAGCGTTGGCGCTCATGAAAAGAAAATGGGTATCCGAGGATCATCAACTTGTGAATTAGTATTTGAAGATTGTATCGTTCCAAAGGAAAACCTGTTAGGACAGCTTAACAAGGGCTTCAAAGTTGCTATGATGACATTGGATGGCGGACGTATTGGTATTGCTGCTCAGGCTTGTGGTATCGCTCAGGCTGCTATTGATGAAGCAGTGAAGTATACAAAAGAAAGAATCCAGTTTGGCAGACGTATTTCCCAGTTCCAGAATACTCAGTTCCAGTTAGCTGATATGCAGGCTAAGGTTGACGCAGCTCGTCTCTTAATCTACCGTGCAGCTCAGGCTAAACAGGATCATGAACCACACAGCCACCTTGCAGCTATGGCTAAGTTAGTAGCTTCTGAAACAGCAAGTGACGTAACACGTCGTTGTGTTCAGTTAGCAGGTGGATATGGTTACACAAGAGAATATCCATTCGAGCGTATGATGCGTGATGCTAAGATCACAGAAATCTACGAAGGAACCAGCGAAGTTCAGCGTATGGTTATCTCCGGATGGATGGGCGTTAAATAATATCGCATAATATAATTTAATCCTTTCATAATAAGAGGGGTTCCTCTACGGATAATGCATCCATAGAGGAACCCCTCTTTTTTTGCGCAGTTTTTGTGCAATTTGCCGGAGGGGGTTTTGATGGCCCGCTTATTCTCCAAAAAAATATCTAAAACCATCGCGAAAAAATTAATAGAATTTTATTATAGAAAAGCAAAATCAGGCCGACTTTTTCTGATTGGAGTTTTCAAAAAATGCGTGCTATAGTTTAATCATCAAAGATATAGAACGTATTAAAAGTTTATAAAAAATGGAACAGAAGAAAGGAAAAAGTATTATGGGATTAATTTACACCGAAGACCAAAAAGAACTGATTGCAATGGTAAGAGATATGGCAGAAAGAGACATTAAGCCTCATGTTGCAGAATGCGACAGAAAAGGCGAGTGCCCGATCGAATTATTCCAGCCTGCTATTGACATGGGATTACATATGCTCGAGATTCCGGAAGAGTACGGCGGAGCCGGAATGGACTATGAAACAACAGCCATGATCTTCGAGGAACTTGGTAAAGTTGACGTAGGATATGCAGATACCTTAGTTACCACATTCGTAGCACTTCGTAATGTCATCCTTGCTGGAACTCCGGAACAGGCACGTTATTTTGCAGACGTCGTTGCAGAAGGTAAGTTCGCTTGCTTCGCAATCACAGAATCCGGTGCAGGATCTGATGCCGGCGCATTGAAAGCTACCGCAGTAAAAGACGGTGACGAATATATCTTAAACGGAACAAAAACCTTTGCAACCAACGGTGAGTGCGCTTCCCTTTACATCGCATTCTTTAAGGTAAAAGAAGACGGCGAAGATAAAGGTATTACCGCTTTTATGATCGACAGAGATACTCCTGGATTCAGCGTTGGCGCTCATGAAGATAAAATGGGATTCCGTTTATCCAACACAACAGACCTTATCTTCGAAGATGTTCGCGTTCCTGCTGATAGAATCGTCGGAGAAAAAGGACAGGGCCTTAAGATTGCATTAAATTCCCTGAACCTCTCCCGCGCATTTATTTCCACATTGGGTGTTGGCTTAATGCAGCGCGCTCTTGACGAAGCAGTTGCTTACGCAAAGATCCGTACACAGTTTGGAAAACCGATCATTAAATTCGAGATGGTTCAGCAGATGCTTGCCGATATGGCAATTAAAGTAGAAGCAAGCCGTTGTCTGGTTAACAATACGATGAAGCTTATGGATCAGGGAAGCCTGGTACGTAAAGAAGGATCCATCACAAAGACATTTGTTACCGATTGTATGCAGGAAGTAACATCCAACGCAATTCAGGTATTTGGAGGATATGGATACAGCAGAGAATACCCAGTAGAAAAATTAATGCGTGACGCTAAAATCTTCCAGATTTTTGAAGGAACAAACCAGATTCAGAGACAGACCATCGCAAAATGTCTGGAGAAAGAATACGAATAATATATATTATAAGCTTCGATGTGCGTCAACAGTTTATGTTGGCGCACTTTGCTGATTAGGAGAAAAAGATGGACATCAAAGTGAACGAAGAAAGAAAACAATTATATCAGGAAAGAGGATTGTGGTCGGAAAAGAGCCTACTGGATTATTGGGAAAATTCTGTCTGTCAATTTGGTGACCGGGAATTTGTAGTAGATAATATAGGACGAAGGTTCACTTATAGGGAAATCGACCAAAAAGCAGACATTTTGGCTTCCTGGATGCAGCAAAAGGGGATCAAAGACAGAGACATCGTCTCCGTACAGATTGATCCGAGAAGTGAATTTGTGATTTGTTTTGTGGCCTGCATGAAAATCGGCGCCGTTTTTGTTCCTATGAAAATGCGTACCGGTGCGGCAGAGTGGACGAGACTCATGAATATGGCAAAAAGCAAACTGCATATTTGCATGAAACAGTACCATCAGGAAAACTTGAAAGAGTTTGTCCTTGCTAATGAAATAGAAATGAAACATTCCATCATCAACGTATTTTTAGGACAGAAAGCTTCCGACGATCAGGGATATTCTTATGAAGAGATTATGGAAACTACTCCGGAAAAATTGGAGAGGCCATCCTCCACAGGTTATGACGTGGCTGCGATTCTTTTTACTTCCGGAACGACGAAAGGAAGCCGGGGAGTGCTTCTTACTCACAACAATATCATATCCAGTGAGAAAATCTTTAACGAAACCCTCGGTCTAACCGCCGATGATATCATCTTTATGCCGGCCCCATTAAGCCATGCAACCGGATTCCATCACGGAATTATCTCTCCGATGCTTTTGGGAGGCAAGCTGGTGCTCCAGGAGAAATTTCAAGTAAAAGAGGCCCTTCAAATTATGGATGACGAGAAAGTCACCTACTCCATGGGAGCAACTCCGTTTATTTTTGATTATGTGAAAATGTTTGACAAGGGAATGAAAAAGCCTTCTGCACTGAAATATTACATATGCGGAGGGGCTCCGGTTCCCTATGAACTAATAAAAAAAGCATGGATGAAACATCATATCGTAGTCTGTGAATGTTATGGATCGACGGAGAGCGTTCCTCATATCATTGTTCCTCCGGAGAAGGCGGTTGCCTTAAAAGGAAAATGGTCCGGAGAATACATGAGAGATATTGAAGTGAGGATCGTCGATGAACAGGGAAACGATGTAAAGCCTGGAGAAGTGGGAGAGGAGATTTCCCGCGGCCCCAATGTGTTTGTCGGATATCTTGATGATGAAGAAAGTACCAAAGACGTGTTAGATGACGACGGCTGGTATTACAGCGGAGATCTTTGCTATGGAGATGGAGAAAAACGAATAAAGATCAGCGGAAGAAAAAAAGACCTGATCGTTCGCGGCGGTGAAAACCTTAACATCAATGAGATGGAAGCAAATCTGATGGATTGTCCGGGAATCTGCGGGCACGCCATCGTAGGAATGCCGGATCCGAGACTGGGAGAAAGAGTCTGCGCCTTTGTAATACCGGAAGATAAAGAAAAAGCCGTAACTAAGGAGGAAATCATCCAATATCTTATCACAAAGAAGGTCAGTAAATGGCTGTGGCCGGAGAGAGTCGAATACATCGACGAGATTCCTTATACGGACAGCGGTAAGATAAAACGGTATGAACTTTGCGAAGAGTTAGCAAAAAGGATGAAGGCGGAGGTAGCGGATGGATCGAAAAAGTGAGAAAGTGAGATATGGGCATTTAAGGCACAGAGAGAGAAACAAACCGGTAGTGGAATGTCCTAAGGTGCGTTTTTATTACTGCGAGTCCTGCGGCAATATGCTAAGTTCCATGAACGATTCCCAATCTGTTCCCTGGTGCTGCAAAAAAGAGATGACAGAGTTGACTCCGAAGTCTCCGGAAGAGTTTGAGCCGGAAGTTAAAGTGGATTACCTGATTTTTGGCAGTCTTAATGAAAATGCCATTAAAGCCTCCTGGGAGTGTGAAGATTGGAAAGAAAAACCAGATTGGATTTGGCTGCACACCTTTACGGGAGGACAGTTAAAATATATTTCAAGTCGAGGAAGATCCCCGATTATTTTCGGGCTGGCCGGTAAAGACGCCTATGCTTACTGTGATAAAGATCCCTGCGTGGAATGTACTTTCCGGTGCAAAAGAGGCTTTGGTCTGTATTTTTACTTTAGAAACAGGGGATTGATTCACTTGCCGTTTGAAAGAATGTGTGCAAGACAACAGACGAAAAACAGGGGCGTATCCCTCAATGACATCCTTCGCCGTGAAGGGCGTTTGAAAGAATAAAATAGAAAAGAAAGATAAAAAACAAAAAGCTCCATCGGAGCTTTTTGTAGTATACAGAGAAAATTGATAAAAAATTGACTTATCGCAGAGAATGATTCTCCCGGATATAGGTGATGAACTGTTCTACGGCATGAGTTTTAAAGGTCTGCCCTTTAAAGACCATGTAAATTGTCCGAAAATCATCCGGAACATCGGAAATTGGAATGCAAATCAGATTCGGATAGTAACTGAGGGCGGGAACATTGGCAACCAATGCCACAGAAGTCGGATGGTCGCTGATGGCCGCCTCCTGAATGATCGTGCCGGCAAGAATTTCTTCATCGCAGAAGTTATCCATTGGAGCAATGTCTAATTTATACTTTTTCATCAGTGCGGTAAACTGGCGACCGATCTGTTGAGAAAGAGAATATGTCAGAACAGGATAATCCGTAAGTTCAGATAAAACAATGGATTCCCTTCCGGCGAGAGGATGGTTTTCATGTACTGCGGCAACGACAGTCTGGGTCAGAATCGGAACAGAGGACATACCGGGCTGATGCTCGTTGTAAGAGCAAAAGCACAGATCGTACTTATCTTCCGAAAGACCAGGCAGTAAGGCGTTAGTCTGTCCCTGATAAATATTGAAACGAATTTTAGGATAAGAAGTTTTAAAATGGGTGGTCACGCAGGCGGCATAATTACCGCTGATGGTCGGGATGCAGCCGATATCAATGGTGCCGCTTAAGTCACCGGCGTGTTCCTGGGCGACGGCGATTCCGTTGTCCAGGATCCTTAAAGATTCGGTGACATAGTTATAAAACTCTTTTCCGTATTTATTTAAGCGGACGTTACGTCCCTTTTTCTCAAATAAAGGAATCCCCAGTTCATCTTCCAGAGAGGAAATCGCTCCGGAAAGACCCGGCTGTGAAATATAAAGCTCAGAAGCCGCTAAAGTATAATGCTGTGTTTCTGCCAGCTTGCAGAAGTATCTAAGGTGTGTAAGGTTCATATTATTCTCCCTTTCAAATAAAAGATAAATGATAATTAAAAGGATGATTCATAACTAAAAATTATTAATAATTCTAACATATTACACAATTAGTTTCAAGAAAATGACAAAAAATTATATAATTTTTGTCATAATTTGTCTTGCGTTATAAAAAAGAAAGCAGGTGAAATAAATGCAGGAAGTGTATAACAATGTATTTATGACTGGAATCCCTCTTACCGGTAATCCCCTTAAAGAACTGAATTGTTACATTATAAAAGGAAGCAAGAGAAACCTGGTCATAGACGTGGGATTTGATATCCCGGAAGGCAGAGAGAAGATAGAGACCGCTTTAAAAGAACTGGAATGCAGACCGGAAGAGACCGATGTGTTTATTACCCACGCCCATGAAGATCATATCGGCGCACTGGAAACCCTTTATAAAAAAGGATGCTTTTCTACTATATACATGAGCGGACTGGAAGTCAAGTTTTACAACAATCTCAGGAAGGAAGGGCTTCGTCCTTCCACGGTTGAGATGGCAAGATGGGAAGGCTTTAGTATGGAAGAGGGAGAAAATGCATTCTTTCTTCATCCAGGTGCAAAATTATGCGGCGGGATGGCGCCTCTTCCTTTTACCGAAGTGGAAGAAGGGGACGAGATCTCCCTTGGAGATTATACGTTCCAGGTCATCTTGTTTCCGGGGCATACGATGGGATTGGCCGGCCTTTATGAGAAAAAACATAAAATATTATTTGCAGGGGATCATATTTTAGGAAAAATAACTCCTAATATAGCTTTTTGGACCCAGGAGTTTGATGCCCTGGGAGAATATCTTGACAGTTTAGATCGGGCGGCAGGTTTAGAAGTAAAGAAGCTCTTTAGCGCACACCGTCAAAGCCCGCCGGAAATGATAAGCAGAATTAATGAATTGAAAAGCCATCATAAAAAAAGGTTAAAAGAAGTGGCCGAAATCATCGCAAATTGCGATGGATGTAATGTTTGCGAGATCGCCGGGGAAATGCATTGGGATTTTGCGGGAGGAAAATACGAAAAATTTCCTATGACACAAAAATGGTTTGCTTCGGGAGAGGCCTTTGCCCATGCAGAATACCTGTATAAAAGGAAATTAGCGGAAAGAGAGGAAAAAAACGGAGTATTTTATTATTATGTTTCAAAAACCTATAGGAAATCGTGAGGAAATCTATAGTTTTTTATTATGTTTTCCTATGTGAAATATGACTATAAACGATTGGAATTACAGGCAAAATGTCGATATAATTTAGTCAGTAATTGAAACAGATTACTCTTGGCTCCAACATAATGCACAAAATAATATCTATAAATGCCATAATAATTATGCAATATGCAGAAACACTTCCTTTTCTTTTTCGGCGGTTTATAGATAGACAAAATGCAAAAAAATTATGAATGGAACCGGGATAATGAAAAGAATGATTCATTATTAAGAAGGAGGAACAAATTATGAAACTTACTGAGCAGCAATTTCAGGATTATTTATTACAGATCCGCGAGCTCGCAGAAGGTCCATTCTGTGAGATGCAGAAAGAAATTGAAGTAACAAACACTTTCCCACAGGAATTTTATGACTTAGCAATCAAAAACGATTTATATCGTTTTGCACTTCCGGAAAAATACGGCGGATTTGGTCTTAGCGAACGTCAGATCCTCATGGTTCAGGAAGAGTTCTCCCGCGGACCAGGCGGAATGCGTATGCATCTTCATCATGCTGCAGACCTTGACTGGAGAATCCTTGATGACTTCGGCAGTGAAGAATTAAAGGCTCAGTACATGGACAAATTCCAGGATAAGACAATCTATGTAAACTTCGCTCTTACAGAGAGAACTGGTGGTACAGGCGCAGACCTTCATACCATCGCTTTAAAAGATCCGGAAGATCCTGATTACTACATCATCAATGGTGAGAAGACTCTGATCTCCCATACAGACTGTTCAGACTTTACATACTTAATTGTAAAAACAGATCCGAACTCTGATAAAGACGAGTCTCTTTCCGCTTTCTTTGTAGATGTTAATACACCAGGTTTTGAAATCATTCCTATGTCTCACATGATGGGATGCCGTGGCGCTGGACACGCTGACCTTAAATTCACAAACATGAGAGTTCATAAGAAATTCCTTCTTGGAAAAGAAGGACAGGGCTTAGAAGTTGCTATGCACTCCTTAGCAGTTTCCCGTGCTCATATCGCTGTTTCCAACCTTGGTATGGCTCAGCGTATGCTTGAAATGACAATCGCTCGTTCCCATGACCGTGTAACATTTGGAAAACCTCTTTGCAAGAGACAGGCTATCCAGCAGACAATCGCTGATATGGGAACTAAGATCAACGCTCTTCGTCTTATGATCTGGGATTTCGCAAAAGATTACGACGAAGGAAAGAATATCGATATGAAAGCTGCTATGTGTAAGCTGTTCTCCATCGATACAGTTCGTGAAGTATCTGACGCTATGTTAGAGATCTTCGGTGGTATTGGATACTTCGAAGACAACAATGGTGTAAGAAGACCGGATGGATCCGACTACGGCCCAGTAGAACTTCTTTACCGTGACTGCCGTGCTATGTGGCTTGAAGAAGGTCCTCGTACAGTTCAAAGACTTACTGCTTTCCGTGGACTTGACAAGTGCGGCGGACGTATTGAATACGGTGAATATTAATTCTGAGTCATGTTATAATAACTGTATAACAAATAGATGACTAGGGTGCGCCCTTTCTGAGCATGCTTGGAAAGGGCGTATTTCATTAAAAGAAAGGGGTTAGTTATGAAACCATTAGAGGGCGTAAAAGTGGTAGATTTAACTACTTTTCTCGCTGCACCGACTTGTGCCAGAGTTCTTGGCGAATGGGGCGCAGATGTAATCAAAGTGGAGTCCGTGGGAGGAGACCCGGGACGTACACAGGGCGCCGTATTTGGAATGCCATATACCGATGATGAAAACCTCGGTTTTGATATGTCAAACATGAATAAAAGATTCATGACCATCAACTTAAAAAATCCAAAAGGAATGGAAGTGATGGATAAGCTTCTTGCTGAAGCAGACGTATTTTTAACAAATATCCGTACCAAATCCCTGGTGAAACTTGGTTTGGATTATGAAGCGATCAAAGAAAAATATCCAAAAGTTGTTTGGGCACAGTGTGTAGGTTACGGAGAAGCCGGCCCGGAAAAAGATACGGCAGGCTTTGACGTAACTTGTTATATGGCCAGAGGAGGCGTGTTTGGAACAACTGTCAACAAAGGAAGCGATCCTATGATCCCAACCAATGGATATGGTGATTTCCAGGTATCATTATGTCTGGCTTCCGGAATCTGTGCGGCGCTGTTTAACAGAAATCGTACGGGACAGGGAGATAAGATCACTGTCAGTCTCCACCATGCTGCCGTATTTATGCTCAGCACCGGTATGGTATCCGCACAGTATGGAAATCAGTATCCAAAGAGCCGTTACGAGGTGATTGCTCCTACAAATAATGTATATCGTACCAAAGACGACAGATTATTGGCTCTTTGCGCTCCACAGTATGACCGTGATTTCAATAAGCTGATGAAACTTTTAGGCCGTGAGGATCTGGTGGATCATCCGGACTACAGCAATTGCGATCATATGAACGAGCTTGGAAAGAACCGTGAAGTGGTAGAGATTTTTGACGAGGCGATCGCTAAATTTGATTTGAAAGATATCTTAAAGATCTTCAAAGAAAACGACGTTCCTTGCGAGATCTGTATGACTCCAATGGATGTTTACGACGACGAGCAGGTTTGGGCCAACGATGTAATGACAAAATTAGACTGTCCGTCCGGAAAGAGAAATATTCCAATGAATCCTGTGAAGTTTGGTTCCTTTAAACCAGATGTGAAAGTGACGAAGGCACAGGGAAGCGACACAGAAGCAATTATGGCCGAATATGGCTATTCAGAAGAAGAAATTAAAGAATACATTGAGGAAGGAGCCGTTTGCGGTTATAAGAGCCTCTAATAAAATGTATTCCAGTAAGTGAGGAGTGATTTATTGTCTAAAACAAGCAAAGCAATTATTGCCCTCCTGTTTCTTGTGAGTACTGCTGTAGCCGGATTGGAAATCTATAAAACAGTCAGGTCTTATACGGCTGAATATCCGGATAGTGATATTAACGGATATGTAGCCTGGGGTGCGGGCGGACCGACAGATACCATAAGCCGGGCTCTGTCAATCTATGCCGCCGACGCCCTCGGCACGAATATTATCATTCAAAACAAAACCGGTGCTTCCGGAAGTGTTGCCACTGAGTTTGTAAAGCGTCAGAAAAACGATGGATATTCCATCCTTTTTAATGCGGAAAATCCTCCGTTATACAAAGTGATGGGTATCTCTCAGATTGATTATGATGATTTTTATCCGGTCATTATTATTGAACAGCAGACTGGAGTATTGGTTGCAAAAGCGGACTCAAAATACAATACCATTAAAGATGTGTTTGAAGACGCCAAAGAAAACCCGGGCAAAATTAACCTTGCCACCACGGGTGCGGGCGGACTGCCGTCCAATGTTGCAGCCATGATGGAAAGTACCAGCGGAGTATCCTTTAATCAGGTTCCTTATGATGGAGATGCTTCCGTACTTTCAGCAATATTAGGAGGACACGCCGATCTTACCATCATCAATTATTCCACAGCAATTGATTATGTGAGAGAGGGAAGTCTAAAAATTATAACGGTATATGATAATGAGAGACTTGAAAATGAACCTGATGTGGAAGCGATCAGCGAAGTTTATCCGGAATACGAACATTATTTCCCGTGGGGTCCTTTTGTCGGCGTATTTGTAGACAACGACTGCAGCGATGAGATCAAAGAAAAATTATCGGAAGGATTTTTGGAAGGCTGGAATAACGAAGAGTTTCAGACTTTTTTGATCGATAATTATACGCAGCCGCTTGGATACACCGGAGAGGAAGCACAGGAATATATCGACAAGTGGCAGCAGATTACCACATGGCTTCTTTATGACGCCGGAGCTACCACCATTTGCCCGGAAGACTACGGTATCCAAAGATTTGGTGAGGAGGAATAATATGGGAAAAGGTGAAAAAGTTGTTGCATATATCATGCTGATTATTTCCGCTGTTTTCGTGGTTGCCTCTTTCCGGATCGTACCTTTCCAGGAATTGACTGTCAGCTCATCAGGAGGTTATGCAATCTTTGTCTCGATCATTTGTTTAATCTTCGCATTGGCGGGCGTGTTTGAAAAACCTATGGAACCAAACAGCAATGCGGGGAAAAAAGTTCTCGATCCGGTGATCGTTGCTTTTTTCATCATGCTTGCCTGCTATATTATCGGAATTTTTTATATCCATTATGTTCCGGCAACCTTATTGTTCTTATTTGCTGCGAGTTTTTACTTAAACCGAACAAGTGCAAGAAGAGCAATTTTGATCTCTTACATCAGCACTTTTATGATACTTCTCGTATTTAAGTACGGGTTCAGTGTCATTATGCCATAAGGAGGGATCAGCGAATGACAGTTACAGGATTATTACTAAATTTAGTATATGTTGGAATCGGTGTATTCGCCGGTATTTATGTCGGTGCGATTCCTGGGTTGTCTGTCACCATGGCGGCATCCCTTTTGATCACGTTGACCTATAGCTGGGACGTCAATGCGGCCCTGGCCGTAATGATGGGAGTATGGGTCGGCGGAGTGTACGGAGGATCCCGAGCGGCGATTCTTCTTAATATTCCAGGAGCTCCCGCCGCAATCGCAGATACCTTCGACGGATATCCCCTGGCGAAGAAAGGGGAAGCCGGACAGGCGATCGCAGTCAGCACCATTATGTCGGTGCTGGGAGGTATGATCGGGCTGGTATTTATGTATATCGGTTCGAAGGCGATTTCCAAACTGGCCTTATCCTTTAGTCCGAGGGACTACCTGCTTATTATTTTAATGGGATTGATGCTGGTCGGCAGTATCGGCGGAAATTCCCTTAGAAAAGGTGTCTTGGCCGCATTGTTCGGTCTGATACTGGGAGTTGTGGGAACAGACCAGATTACCGGTCTTGGCAGATTTACACTGGGGATTTCTGATATGAGGAGTGGAATCAGTTATATCAGTGTAATGATCGGTATTTTCGGTATCAGTGAAGCTTTGATCCAGCTTCTGCACAGAGACAAACCGATTGCAAAACAGGAATTAACCAAAATACGTCCTCCGATGGAAAAGATCAAAAAATTCCTGCCGCTTAGTTTTTTAAGTTCTGTGATCGGTACGATCGTAGGCGCTTTGCCCGGCGCCGGAGGGGATCTGGCGGCATTGCTTGCCTATGATACCGCAAAAAGAACGGTGAAAAATCCGGAAGTGCCTTTTGGAGAGGGCGCTTACGAAGGTTTGGTAGCGCCGGAATCTGCAAATAACGCCGCAGTCGGCGGTGCGATGATCCCGATGCTCACCCTTGGTATTCCGGGGGACTCCGTTACGGCAATTATGATCGGAGCGCTTTCCATCCACGGAATCAAATGTGGCCCGATGCTTATGGCAGAGCAGCCGGACCTGTTTCCGACCCTTGCATTATTACTTCTGATCGCCAATATTTTCTTGTTAATTTTTGGTATGACCGGAATTAAACTTTTCAGCAAGCTGGTGGAATTGCCTCGTGAGATTCTTATGCCGCTTATTATGGTCATTGCAGTGATCGGAAGCTATTCCATTTACGGAAATATCATAGATATCTTCTGGACGATTTTATTTGGAATCATCGGATATTTTATGAAGTTTTATGATTATCCCGTTGGACCGCTGGTTCTCGGTCTGATCTTAGGACCAAACCTGGAAAAATATTTCCGTCAGGCAGTGATGAGCTCCGGAAGCGTTTCCGGAATGTTTGTGGAGATTTTCCACAGTCCGATATCTTTAGTTCTCTTACTGATCCTTATTTTGTTAATAATTTCACAAATAAGGATTACGGTTAAGAAGAAATAAATTAAATTTGCAGCGAAACACTAATTTTGATATGGAAGTTATATGAAAGTTAATTTATGAAAGTAATGTACGAAAAAATGCAAAACAATTTAGTCAAAGGCTCTCATGACACTTTTATGATAACGAAATATCAAATTTGGAAAGTATCAAATTAGAGTATTAAATTGTTACTATAAAAATATTTAAAAGTGTATTAGCGAAGGAGAAAAATATGAGAGGAAAAAAATATTTAATTACCCTGGCTGTTGTATATCTGGCATATTTGACCCATGGTATTCAGGCAATCGTGTTATCCCAGAACCTTGTAAACTTTGCAGCTCAGTGGGGCTTTGATATGTCCGTTGTTGACTCCGCTTCTTATAACGCCGGAGCAGCAGCAGTGTATTCCGCTATCGCCGGAACTGGTCTTGCAAAATTTATCACAGTTTGGATCTGCGGAGAAATTTCCGATAAGATCGGACGTAAACCAATGGCGTTGATCGGCGCGGTTATGTACGTACTGTTCTTTGGCGGATTATTTGTAACTACCAGCGCGAAAGTAGCATATGTTTGTGCATTCTTAGCAGGCGCAGCAACTTCTTTCTTCGATGGTTCCCTCTATGCAGCAGCTCAGGAAAGCTGGGTAAAAGCACAGGGTGCAGCAACTGTATTAATTAAAGGATTCATCTCCGTATCCGGTTTGATCTATCCTATGTTAGTTGTATCTTTCCGTAGCGCAGGCGGATCCACATGGAAAGTCGGCCTCATCATCCCTATCGTAATGTCCATCATCCTTTTAGTGGTTGCTCTTGTTGCACCATACTCTTATGATGAAGAATTAAAAGAGAAAAAAGCAGCAGGTATTGCTGGAGAAAAGAAAGAAAAAGGAAAACTGGATCACGATGCACAGGTTGCATTGGATCGTTTCAAAGTTCCTGCACCAAAATGGTTGGTTATTCCTCTGGCAATCATGGGATTCATTAATATGTCAACCATGTTTTCTGCACAGCAGTTGTTAACACGTTATGGACTTGCTTATTGTAATATGAGCGACGCAGCTTCCGCAGCTCTTACTTCCTTATATACGGCAGGTTCCCTTGCCGCAGTAGTTATCTGGGCATTTGCCATGGCAAAACTTCGTTGGAGAACCCTTAAGATTTTATTAATCGACCTTTGTGGATCTATCATCTTCTACGCATTGGCCGTATTTACATCCAGTACCACATTAATTCAGGTGGCAGCCTTCGCAATCGGTTTCTTTGCAGCCGGCGGCGCTTTACAGGCTGGTGTTACCTTAATTAATGAGTTCCATCCAGGTCCGAAAGGACGTAACCTTGGTATTTACTATACCTTAATGGGACTTTCCGGATATGTAATGCCTGTTATTACTTCCGTATTAACGAAATCCAGTACAGAAGGTGTGGCAGTTCGTACTTCTTTGATGCTCAACCTTGGATTTGCAGTAATTGGTTTGTTATTCTGCCTCTACCTGGCATCCCAGTACAAGAAATGGTTCGGAGCTTCTGTTATGGCAGCAAAAGGCCCGGATGATATGTACTAAAATTGTTTAAACTTAAATTCATAATAAGACCCTTGGTCTGATAAATTCCTAAAAGGGAGCTGTTTCCTGGGTTTCAGAGAAGCAGCTTTCTTTTTGTATTTTCTTTTTGTATTTTCTTTAGTATTTTCTTTTTGTGTTTTCTTTTTGTACTTTGTTTTTATGATTTGCTTTTATAAAGTCTGAGTTTTAATAAAGTCTGATTTGTTCTTAATAAAGTCCATTGACAGATGGGAACAAGGCTGTTATATTGACCGTGGAATTAATGAAAAATTTGTATTAGCGAACCTGGCAGGAGGATAGAAAATGGCAAAAAAAGAGCTAAAGACCAACGTGATGAGAATTTTCGAAAAAGAAAAAGTGAATTATAAAGCCAGCTATTATCCTCATAAAAATGAAGCGGTGGACGGCGTACAGGTGGCAAAGCTCACCGGGAAAAATCCTGATTATGTGTTTAAGACCCTGGTAACGGTCAGCAATAAAAAGGAATACTTCGTATTTGTCATACCGGTGGCAAAAGAGCTGGATTTAAAAAAGGCGGCAAAGGCAGTGCAGGCCAAATCCATTGAGATGCTTCATGTAAAAGATATCAATAAAGTGACGGGATATATACGGGGAGGATGCTCTCCGGTCGGAATGAAAAAACCATATGTGACAACTTACCATATCACAGCCCGGGACAATCCGGTCATCATGGTGAGCGGAGGAAAGATCGGAACCCAGGTAGAATGCGCCCCGGAGGATCTGATCCGCATTACCAACGGACAGTACGCTGATATTTGCAAAGAGGAAAAATAATGGCAAAGGAACTGCGACCAAAAAAGGGAAATACCAAAAAAGGAAATACAAAAAAACACGTGGTAGTATTTCAGGACGAAGAGGGCAATGTGATCAAAACCTCTTTTGTAAGTCACGGTGAAATTCCTGCACTTCCTGAGATGCCGGAAGTAAAACAAGAGCTTGCCCACCATAGAATCCTCTTTTCCGGCTGGGATTATGACTTAAAACCGATCACCTCCAATCTTGTGATCAGGGCGATTTATGAAAAAGTACCCAAACAATATCTCGTGATGTATTTCCATGAAAACGGAAAAGTGATCGGCACGGAAACCGTGACCTACGGACAGGAGGCAAAAGCGCCCTTCCATCCCAAAAAGCCAAGTACCGAAGAATATGAATACATTTTTGCCGGCTGGAATACGAAACTGTCATCCATCCAGAGAGATACTATGGCAAAAGCGATTTTTGTTCCCCGAAAAAGATCCTACAAAATCACCTTTTTAGGAGGGCAGGGAGAACTTCTCTCGCAAAAAACTTTAAAATACGGCGCAGTGCCCGTACCCCCAAAAGAAGCGCAAAAACCGGAAGACGCCGCATATTATTATCACTTTGCCGGCTGGGACGGAGAGATCAGCCCGGTTACAGGAGAAAAAGAATACCATGCGGTATTTACCCCGGAACATAAAATATATCATATCGATTTTTATAATGAAGAACAATATTTGGAGACAAAAGACTATCATTACGAAGACGAAATCCTATTGCCCGAATTAAAGAAAAAAGGATATACGCTTCTTTGGAGCGAACACACCGACAGAGTAAAAAAAGATGCCAAAATCACGGCTTCCTGGAAATTTACCAACGAAAAAAATAAGGTCATAACCGAAAAAGAAAGCGATTACCGGATCATAAACCCATCCATTTCATCCGGGACCGTTTCCGTTGTTTGCTGCCATGACCAAAAAAATAAAATCATAAAAATCCCGGAAAAAGTAAAAGTGGGAGACTATTACTACAGACCGGTGCGCATAGAAAAAAACGCATTCAGCCAGTGCAGAAAAATGAACCGGCTGATCCTTCCGGACACTATAGAAGAAATCGGAGAAAGAGGACTTGCCGACTGCCCGAATCTAACATACGTAACGATCGGAAAAGGATTAAAGAAAATCGGAAAATATGCTTTCAAAGGAAACCGGCATTTGAAAGAGTTCACCCTAAAAAGCAAAAAGATGAAAAGCATTTCTCCGCAGGCATTTGATAAAATGAATAGCAAAATCACAATTAAAACGCCGGGACTTCTTCCTTATAAAGCAGAGATCCTTTTTGCAAAAGGAGTCGCCGGGGGAAATGTGATATTAAAATAATGCGGCGACATAACATTAGCCCCGGTTTTTGCCGGGGCTTTCATATATCTATTTTGTATATCCGGTTCGCATATCTACAAAGATGTATTTGGAAGGTGTATGCCAACTGGAAGCTGTCACGCTACAACCATATCATTATTTGATTTTGCCCATTGGACAGGCAGTTTTGTTTAATTATATTTATCCAGTACGTAACGGCTGATGACAAGTTTATTGATTTCAGAAGTTCCTTCACCTATTGTCATCATCTTGACGTCACGATAAAATCTTTCTACCTCATATTCTTCACTGATACCGTTTGCCCCCATTACTTGGATTGCATCGCGGCAAACTTCATCTGCCATTTCTGAAGCGTATAACTTAAGCATGGCTGCTTCGCGTGTGTAGTTAAGACCTGCATCGGCCATTTTAGCTACGTTGTAACACATACAGCGTGCTACTTCAACTTTTTGTTCCATTTCTGCAAGCATAAAAGAAATTGCCTGAAACTGCGTAATTTTTCTTCCGAAGGCTTCTCTGTCCTTTGCGTAGCGGACTGCGCGTTCTAATGCGCCTTGAGCACATCCGATGCAGAAAGCGGAAACGGCAATACGTCCATCGTCAAGACCTTCCAGAAAAATCGGTAATCCACGGTCCAATGGTCCCACAAGATTTTCTTTTGGAACTCTGCAGTCTGAGAAAAATAACTGTGCGGTGGCAGAGGCACGCAGTGACATTTTATTTTCCGGAGCGCCGGCTTCAAATCCAGGAGCATCTTTTGGAACAATAATCAGACTGATTCCTTTACTTTTTCCAACTTGAGTAAGATCAGTCTTACAGGCAACGAGATAGTATTCGGATTCTCCCGCATTGGTAATCCAGCTTTTTGAACCGTTGATTACCCACTCATCGCCGTCTGGTACAGCATAAGTTTTTGTTCCTCCGGCATCTGAACCAGACTGTGGTTCTGTTAAAGCGAAGGAAAGTATATTTTTACCGGAAACAGCGCCGGGAAGAATCATCTCCTTTTGGGCATTTGTACCGTGAAAAATGACAGGTTTCATTCCGATATCAATGTGAGATTCCACAGCAACAGCTAAAGAACCACTGTGCCTTGCCAATTCTTCAAGAACTACAACATTAGAAAGAATTCCCATCCCAAGTCCGCCGTATTCTTCAGGAACGGCGGTTCCTAAAAGTCCAAGTTCACCAAGTTCTTCAAATTGTTTCCGTGGAAACTGGTGCTTTTGGTCAATCTCTGTGGCAATCGGTGCAATTTTTTTATCCGAGTATTGTCTTGCCAAATCTCTGATTTCTTTTGTCTCATCATCTAGTAAAAAATCTGCAAATGCATTTGTCATAATGACCCTCCTTTGTTTTATTGATCTAATACATATTGGCATTTTGCTACGTAATCAGTTTAATTTATATGCAGTAAAACGTCTAATTCCGATTAGTCATAAATCTTCTTAAATAAATTTATGATTGATTTATATAAACTGAAATTTTCTTAATATAGTTTTAACGTATGGAAAACATAAAATATTTTTATTTTACTTTTTCTTCTTTTATCGGATATATAGTATATAGTGATGAATAAAAAATAGATCGGTAGAATTAAATATGTAAGAGTAAGGAGGAATTTTCTATGAACAAAGGATTAGTACATATCTATCATGGAGGAGGAAAAGGAAAGACAACCTGTGGAGTGGGACTCTGTGTCCGAGCGGCAGGAGCGGGTATGAAAGTGTTGATTTTTCAGTTTATGAAAACGGGAGAATCCAGTGAACTAAATATACTAAAAAAGATTCCTCAGATTGTCATAGAAAAAGGAACCCAAAATGAAAAATTTATTTTTCAAATGAATGAAAAAGAAAAGGAAGAAGAGCGTAATTTCTATAAACAAAAATTTGAATTTATATGCAAAAAGGTGATGGAAGAAGAAATTGATTTGTTGTTTTTGGACGAAGTTTTACATGCAGTTAATTATGATATGTTACCAGAAAACGTCTTATTGAATTTTTTGGAGAATAAGCCTGAGAAACTGGAAGTGGTGCTTACGGGATATCATCCAAGTAAAAGACTTATGGAGGCAGCAGATTACATATCTTTTATTGACAAAATAAAACATCCATTTGATTGTGGCGTACCGGAACGTCTGGGAATAGAAAAGTAAATTATATTTTCATGGAATCTAAGATAAAACAGTAAAACTAAGTTTTTTTATTGCTTGTTTTTACTGTTTTTGTCCATTTATAAATTATTTCTTGCGATTCGATGATTTATAGTAATTAGACATTGATACTCGCCTGTTTTATGATTTAGCTATGAAAAAATATCGTGGTATTACAAGATACTTTTGTTTTACCACAATATTACGTCAATGAAATGGAGGTAAGTTATAATGGGTTGGAAAGAAGAGTATCGTATAAAATGTGTCACAGCGGATGAAGCAGTAAAACATATAAAATCAGGGAATCGGCTGATCTTTTCTCACGCAGCCGGTGAGGCGACAACGATTACGGACGCAATCATGAAAAACAAAGAACAATACGAAGACGTGGAAATTGTTCATTATATCCCTCTGGGAAAGGCGGAATACTGCTTACCGGAAAATGCAAAGCATTTCAGACATAATACGTTTTGTGCAGGTGCCAAGACAAGAGATGCTATTAATGGACCTAGAGGGGATTTTACTCCGGGATTCTTTTATGAAATGCCGACATATTTTGACAGTACGCTGCCTGTTGATGTGGCAGTGGTTCAGACGTCCAGACCGGATAAACATGGATATGTAAGTTTAGGATTGTCTGTTGACTATGCAAAACATGCGGTGGAAACGGCAAAGATGGTAATAGTGGAAGCAAACGATCAGTGCCCTCGTTCCCATGGAGACTGTTTTGTACATATTTCTGATATTGATTATGTTGTGGAAACTTCCAGACCGCTCTTAGAACTTCAGCCTACAAAAATTACGGATGTGGAAAAAGCAATTGGAGAAAATTGCGCTTCGTTAGTAGAAGACGGATGTACACTCCAGCTTGGAATTGGAGCGATTCCGGATTCAGTTTTACTCTTTATGGATAAAAAAAAGGATCTTGGACTTCACAGCGAAATGCTTTCTGACAGTATCGTTCCATTAGTGGAAAAAGGCGTTTTAAATGGCAAAAAGAAAGGATTAAATGAAGGGCTTTTAGTTGCAGCATTTGCCATGGGTACGAAAAGGCTGTATGAATTTATGGATGACAATCCAAGCGTTTATATGGCGCCGATCACTTACGTAAATGATCCGCGAATTATTGCAAAACACAATAAAGTAATTTCCGTGAATTCTTGTGTACAAGTTGACTTTTTTGGTCAGGTTTGTGCGGAAAGTGTGGGACCAAAGCAAATCAGTGGCGTGGGCGGTCAGGTTGACTTTGTTCGCGGCGCTACGATGAGTCCCGGCGGGAAATCCATTATTGCATGTACTTCTACGGCAGGCGGCGGAAAAATATCCAAAATTGTGCCTTTCCTAACACCGGGAGCAGCCGTGACAACATCCAGAAATGATGTAAATTACGTTGTAACAGAGTATGGTATCGCTCAGCTAAAAGGAAAAACACTGAAACAAAGATCCCGTGAACTTATTAATATTGCCCATCCGGATTTCCGTGATCAGTTAAAAGATGAGTTTGAAAAATTATATAAGACTAAATTCTAAGTTAAGGAGAAATAAATGGCAGAAGAACTGAAAAATGAAATTACTCTTGACCGTGATGCGGACGGATTGGTGCGGGATGCAACACAAAGTCATATTAAAGTAAATGTGGTATACAAACCGGAAGATATCAAAGAGGACAATTACGAAGAAGACCTTGGAGATCCGGGAGAATATCCGTTTACCAGGGGCCTTTATAAAGAAATGTATCGTAATAGGCTTTGGCTAAAGTCTTTTATTGTAAGTTACGCCACCCCGGAAGAAACGAACCAGGCATTTCGTGATTACATTCAAAATGGAATGAACGATTTAAGACTTCTTTCTGATTTACCTATTCAATCTGGGATTGATCCGGACCACCCGGCATCTTGGAACAGTATGATGTGCGGTGGGATGTCAACTTACGCAATCAATGTTTACGAAGATATGTTAAAAGGAATTCCTCTGGAGGGAGTTACTTTTGAGCTTGCTCATCAGAATGTTTCCTGTTCTATTTTCTTCCATGGAATGCTCGTTGCAATGATGGAAAAAAGAGGACTGGATATCAATAAATTAAAAGGGAATGGTATTGCCGATCCAATTCGTGCAAAGCTTGTTTATGGTTCTCCTGACTGGACAACGGAGATTAACCGTCGCGTGTGCATTGACCACATTGAATATGCGATGCAGCATACTCCAAAATGGAAAGCTATCGCACCAAACGGTGTGGATCCTTGTCAGGGAGGTATGAATGCTTATCAGGAAATTGCTATGGTTCTTGCAATTTCCAAACAGACGATTCTTGATTTAAACCAAAGAGGAATTACCATTAATGATTTTGGCAGCATGATCTGTTCCCTGGACGCAGAGTCTGATTTCTTTGAAACCATAGCAAAATTTCGTGCCATCCGGCGTATGTGGGCAAGAATAGCAAAAAACGAGTTAGGAGCCACAGAGAAAAAAGCAATGATGCTAAAGATTGGTATTCGTACGTCAGGATTGTCGCTTCAGTGGCAAAAGCCGTTAAATAATGCGGCTCGCGTCACATTACAGATTCTAAGCTGCGTACTTGGAGGAGTAGGTTCTATCGATGCTTCCAGCATTGATGAGGCTGTGGGACTACCTTCTTATGAAGCAAGAATGTTTAACCTGGATACGCAGCATATTATTACTCATGAGGCCAATGTTCCGTTAGTGGCAGATCCTCTCGGAGGTTCTTATTACGTAGAATGGATGACGGATAAAATTGAAGCGGAATGCCAGAAGTTTCTTGACGAAATCGAAGACAGGGGAGGCATTTACGAATGTTTAGAAACCGGATGGCTCAACGCAGTTATGGAAGAAAATCGTCTGAAAATTCAGAGAGAAAAGGCGGAAGGGAAAAGATTGATTATCGGCGTGAATTCTTTCAAAGGAGAATCCGGTCCGATTAATAAAGAAATCGAAAATTGTGCCTACAAAGTTCCAACCGAGCAAATGAGGACTGAGAAAATAAAAGAGCTACAGGAGTTTAAGGCAACAAGAAATATTGAAAAATTGTATGATTGCTTCCGCAGACTTTATCTGGATACCAAAGAAGGCAGAAATGTGTCAAGAGCTATGATTGATGGTATTAAAGAAGGCATGACTATGGGTGAAATGGTGGGGATTGTGCGTCTTGGATACGATATTGGCTATGATCCAATGGGAATGTTGGAACCCCCTGAGTATGTGAAAGAAGCATTAAAGGAGTATTTGTAGATGAGAAAGATAAGAGTGTTAGTAGCAAAAGTCGGATGTGACATTCATGAAAGAGGCGCCCTTACTATGATGACAGTTTATCGTGATGCCGGGATGGAGACCATTTATACAGGACGATTCCAGACCGAAGAAGGTGTGGTTAATGCAGCGATCACGGAAAATGTAGATATTATTTCGGTATCAGATTTAACGGGAAGCTTGGTAATCATATGTAAAAAAATTATTGATGGTTTAAGAGAACAAGGGGCCGAAAAGGATATTCGTGTCATTTGCGGCGGCATCATTACGGATTCTGACAGAGAAAAACTGGATGCAATGGGGGTGCTTGGCGCTTTTGGAACCGGATATCCGGCGGAGAAAACCGTAAAATTTATTCAGGATTACATGAAAGATAAATTGGATTAGGTACATTTATGAAAAAAACAAAAATGCAGCTTTTAATGGAAAAAATTAAAGAAGGAAACCGAAGAGCGTTCGCCCAGGGAATTTCTATAATTGAAGACCGAAGGGAGGGTTGCGCTGAGCTGTTAAATGAGGCATACAAAAATATGAACGATCATGCCCTGATCATTGGAATTACCGGTTCCGGAGGGGCCGGCAAATCTACCCTTATTGATAAGATCATCAATGAATTTAGGAAACAGGAAAAAACTGTTGGCGTAATCGCAGTGGATCCAAGTTCTCCTTATACTGGGGGCGCAGTACTAGGCGATCGTGTCAGAATGGGAACGCATAATATAGACCTCGGGGTATTTATAAGAAGTCTTGGAAGCCGTGGGTGTATTGGGGGCATTTCAGAAGGAACGAAAAGGGTTCTTTACTTGTTTAAAACTTTTCCGTTTGATGTTATCATTGTGGAAAGTTTAGGTGTGGGCCAGGATGAAACAGAAATAACGAATTTTGTGGATGTCACACTTGTGGCATTGGTTCCCGGCTTTGGCGATTCCATACAAATGGCAAAAGCAGGCATTCAGGAAATCGGCAATATTTTTGTTGTAAATAAGTCCGATAGACCGGATGCAGAACTTTTTACCAATCAGCTAAAGCTCTCCTTCGGAGAGATAGAAGAAGAAAGGAGACCTCCGATTATTAATACGGTTGCAAGTACAGGACAAGGGATCCATGAGCTGATGGGCGCCATTGAAAAGACCGTTCCAAAGGAAATGTCATTTAGAAAGGAAAAATCCCGAAGACGAATACAAATTGAAATTGAAACAGAAATATTGGAAAAAATGCAGGAAATGACGAAAGAAGTTGTATATAGATACGCCGAATTAATTTTTGACAGTAAAAATGGGATGACGCCATATGAAGCCGCAGACATAATTATAAAAGGAATTTCTTTTTCGGATATTCCTTAAACATAGTGTTGAAACATTTCCTCTTCATTTTAGTATACTGCCAGTTAAAAGTTTACCCCTTTAGACTGGCAGTCTTTGTTGTCTTTAAGCGTTCAATATTTGCCAATAAATTATATTGGTAAAAGAATAATATGTATAGAAAAAATTTAGAAATTATAAGTTAAAGTAATAAAAAAAATGATAAAAAATCATATTTATTCATAATAGCGAGGAGCAATATTTTCCCTGTGAGAAGGAAGCCAGTCAAGAACATATTGGCGAAATTTATTTACAATTGGAATTGCAATATTATCTTTCTTCCATGCCATGCAAAGAGTGCGGTAGGCACTGTGATCATTTAATTTAATAGATTTGCATTTTGTAAGATCAACGCCATAAACCGGAGGAATCAAAGCAATTCCAAGACCTGCAGAGACAAAGCCTACCACAGTGGAATCTTCATTTGCCTCATAGATAACCCGAGGGGAAAAGCCTGCATCTTTCATCATCTGTATAGAGGCTGCCCGAAACAAGGTGAGATCATTGAATAAAATAAAAGGATTATCTTTAAATTCAATCAAGTCTGCTGACGATCTGTCTGCAAAAGGATGATCTGCGGGGACCAGCATATAAAGTGGTTCTACAGAAATCACGGCTTTATTAAAATCTTCTTTATCATCAATTTGTTTAAAATCTGTACAAAAACACAAATCAATTTTATCGTTTCTAAGTAAATTAAGTAATACATTGGTAGGTTGCTGTTGTAAAGAAAAAGTAACATTAGGATTTTCTTCTGAAAAATCGTGAAGCAGTTGCGGAAGAAGGTTAATTCCTAAAGTATACAAAGAACCGATTCTCACATGTCCATTGGTAGGAGAGATTAATGAGCGGATTTCCTGTTCTCCTTTGTATATTTCGTCACGGGCAATGTGAAGATGTTGTAGGAAAATATGTCCGTAAAAATTCAGTTCGATACCTCGTCCCTTTTTTTGGAAAAGGGGAATTCCGATGCTTTGTTCCAGATTGTTTATGGATCTGCTAAGCGCAGGTTGTGTAATATTTAAAATCTGAGCAGCTTTGGTATAGTTTTGAATCTCCGCCAAAGTAATAAAATATTCTAATTGATTCCAATTTAACGAACTCATTTTTTTAACTCCTTTTCTTAATTTTTCATAGTTAGTTTTGTTCATTTTACCAAAAAATGAAAGGCAGACGTTGTATGTTTTATTGGGGACGGCTTACATAATAATATCATTATATCATCAAACAATTAATTATCATAACATCTAGTCAAAATTTCCATAATTTTTAGTATGAATAACCATTAATTATACTAATTATACAAAAAGAAAAACACAGATTATAATAAGTTCATCCCTTGATTCGGAAGGTTCGAATCAAAAAATAAAAAAGTATTGAGGAGGAATGACTATGAAACTAAGAAAGCTTGCTGCTCTCGGTATGGCGGCGACAATGATGGTTAGTTTATTTACCGGATGCGGTTCCGGTGGTAATTCAAAAGGAGAAAGTGATTCTACCGGAACTAGTTCCGATGCTGAGTATCAGTGGACTTGCGGTGTTAATCTTCCAACAGATCATCCTTACTATACAGGATGTGTAAAATTTGGTGAATTAATGAATGAAAAATCTGGCGGAAGAATTTCTTTGGAAGTTTATCCAAGCGCACAGCTTGGTAATGAGCGGGATGTGGTAGAGGCGTTACAGATGGGGTCTGTAGATTTTACTTTGATTTCTGCGGCACCATTATCTAATTTTACCGATGATTTTCAGGTATTTGATTTTCCATATATTTTCAGCAGTCCGGAACATGCTTATACTGTACTGGATAGCGAAATTGGAAGAAATATGTTAGATAACCTGTCAAGTTATGATTTGATCGGTTTGGAATTTTTGGAGAATGGTTTTTATTATATTTCAAGCAATAAAAAAGTAGTGCATCCGGAAGATATGAAAGGCATTAAAATACGATCATTGGAAAATCAGATGCAGGTAGATGCTTATAATAATCTTGGAGCAAACGGAATTGCAATGGCATTTTCAGAAGTGTATACTTCTCTGCAGAATGCAACCCTTGATGCAACTGGATTGACACCGGCAGTCATTGGTTCAAACAATATTGATCAGGTTCAAAAATATTGTGCTGCGACAGATCATTTTTATGCGGCAGCTCCATTACTTATGAGTAAAGTGACCTATGACAGTCTTGATGAAGAATTACAGCAGGTTGTTCGTGAAGCGGCAGAAGAAGCAAGAGACTGGCAAAGAGAAGAGTCTCAGAAATACAATGAAGAAATGTTAAAGAAAATTAAAGACAATGGCTGCGAAGTGGTAGAAGTGGACAAAGAAGAATGGAAAGAGGCGATGGTTCCTGCTATTGAAAAAGCATATGTGGGAGAAGGAAAACTGATAGATCCTGATATTTATAAACAAATTCAGGAGATGGATACGGCAAATTAATCATCAGATTCATCTTGAGTCTGAAGTAGAAAGGAAGTTTATGAATGAGTGTCTTAAAGAAGATTGATAAAGGCGTAAATATTGCTGAGGAAATCATTGCATCAATTATGTTGTTAGGCATGTGTATTATTGTTTTTCTGGGCGTAGTATTACGATTTATCGGCATCCCATTTTCCGTTAGTGATGAGCTTTCCCGATATTTGATGATTTGGTGTATTTACATAGGTGTAATCGTAGCGACAAGAGAAAGAGCCCATGTGGGTGTGGAAGTATTAGTTGCCATGCTTCCCAAAGCGGTACAAAAAATAATTAATGTATTTGCATCTTTTGTTACCCTTGCAACTTTAATCTGGCTTTTTTATCTGACATTAACATGGGTGCTTAGTACAATGCAGGGGAATATCCAGCTTACCCCTCTTATGAAAATACCTTACTATACGGTTTATATTTCCATGCCAATTGGATTTGGTCTGTCTATCATAGAGCAGATTAAAAACATGACAACTGATTTTGTGCTAAAAAAGAAAATGGAGGTGAATGAATAATGGATATGTGTACAGTAATGGTATTTGTGATTTTCTTTGCCTGTGCATTTTTGGGAGTGCCAATTGCTATGTCACTAACATTAGGATCGTTAATTCCATTAATGCTATATACTAATACACCTCTGGTTGCTATTGCACAAAAATTTTATACCGGATGCGACGTGTTTTCCCTAATGGCGATTCCACTTTTTATCCTGTGTGGCGGCCTCATGGCAAAGACCGGTGTATCAAAGCGGCTTTGTGACTTCATGAGTTCTCTGGTAAGCTGGCTTCCCGGTGGACTTGCCATCGTATCTTTCCTTGTGTGTATGTTTTTTGGCGCTATATCAGGATCCGCAACAGCGACAGTGGTTGCCATTGGAAGTATCATGGTTCCTGCTATGATTGAAGAAGGATATGAAGAAAAATTTGCTCTTGCAGCCATTGCAGTTGGCGGAATTTTAGGTTCGATTATCCCGCCGAGTATTCCGATGGTAGTCTATGGTAATACGTCCGGAGCATCGATTTCTGATATTTTTACCGGCGGTATTGTACCAGGAGTGATTTTAACTTTCTTGTTTTCACTTTATTCTTTTTTTTACGGGAAAAAACATGTGAAATCGCATGGTAAGTTTGAGCTAAAAAGAGTATGGGAAACATTTAAAGGGGCCATCTGGGGATTGTTGATGCCGGTGATTATTCTTGGAGGAATTTACGGAGGTATTTTTACACCGACAGAGGCTGCGGCAGTGGCGTCGGTTTACGGTATTTTTGTTGGATTTTTCATCTATAGAGAACTGTCATTTAAAAAGTTTTATGAAGTATTAAAGGACAGTTCTGTAAGCGGAGCTTACATTATGTTAATCGTTGCAGCGGCAACTGCATATGGTTATGTAATGACCAGGCAGCAAATCCCTCTTCAGATTGCAGCGGCAATTACATCGGTTACAACCAATAAATATGTATTTTTATTACTTGTAAATATTTTGCTGTTGATAATTGGCACTTTTATGAAGACTTGTGCATCGATACTTATTGTTACACCGATGCTTGTACCGCTTTGTAATCAGTTTGGAATTGATTTGGTTGCTTTTGGGGTTGTCATGGTAGTAAATCTTGCCATTGGATTTGTTACACCGCCGCTTGGACTCAATCTTTACGTTGCTGCCAGATTAAGAAACCGACCGGTCAGTGATGTAATCAACAAACATTTATTTGCACTGATTCTTATCGCAATTGCAGTTGTTTTGATACTTACAAATTTTGAATCGGTAATTTTGTTCCTGCCAAATTTATTAAAATAATTTCCTAAACTTAAAATTCTATATCTATTAATATATGAATAGAAGAGACTGCTGCTTTAATGATTAAAATGTCATGAAGCGGTAGTTTTCTTTTTGTATTAAAGTCAATTTTGGATCTAAGTTCAAATTTCCACCTCAGGACGGAATAATGGATTACGAGTGAAAAATAATTTTTTTAGTCGATTTCTTATTGGCAAAAAAAGTACTTGGTGATAATATAAACAAGCTGTCGCAAATGAGGATAAAAAACATATTTGATTCTAAATTTGCTTCAGAAAAAAATAAAAAAAGATGTTGACAAAAGTCGAAACTTATGTTAACATAATCTGGCTGTCGCAAAAAACGACAACAAAGAGAATCTTGATAACTGAATAACAAAACAACCTTGAAAGTTCAATTCACTTTGAAC
>CAZKQV010000025.1:0-37342 GCA_964555015.1 uncultured Eubacterium sp.
CTTTAGAAACACTGAAATTCTAATACGAGACGGCATATATATTGAAAAAAGAACGAGAAGAATCCTGATATGGAGGACATAGCAGGAAGGCGGTATATAGCCCAATATAAATTGGAGTATAAAAAAGAAGGGGGATCTCTGATTTCCAAATTAAAACCACATATAATTTGAATCGGAATATAGTATTATTATCCATGAATACAGAATTTGTGTTATCAATGCCGAGAACATAATGATAGTGTTAGCTCATATAGACAAGATAATCTGGAAATATCAAATAATTAAAAGAATAACAAATTTGATAAGAAACAATCACTAAACATAATTAGTTGGGGGCTAGCCAGTTTGAACAATTTTTTTGTTATTTGTGCAGCGAAAAATGCAGTGAAACGGAGACAAGATGAAAGAATGTTATATTATAGGAAATGGATTTGATCTCCACCATGGTCTAAACACTAGCTATGAGAATTACAAGAAATATTTGATGGAGAAAAATCCGGAATATGTAAAAGAATTTGATGACTTTCTTGAGAGATATGTGTTTGTAGAGGAAAATTTTACGAGCAAGGATCCGAAGATAGAAAAGTGGTCAGAATTGGAAAAATATACGGAAAGAATTTATGACTATGATTTTGAAGAAATCTTGGATGAGGCGATGGATTCGGTTAACAAGGACGAAGATCGGGCTGGATATTGGCACGATATTCAATATATGTGTGAGGTGTATTCCAAATGGCTCAATGGAATCCGCACTTCGTTTGCTGACTGGATTCGAACCATAGAATGTGAAAAAGGGAAAAAAGATAATTCCCTGTTTTTAAATCAAAAAGCGCTCTATCTGACTTTCAATTATACGGAAACTCTGGAACAGTTGTATGATGTTCCTGCTCAAAATATATTGTATATCCATGGAGATGTGAACCATGAGATTATCTTTGGAAATGATAAAGAACCCAATAAAGAAATCCATGATAACAGATTGCCGGTTCATCATGGTTCGGATTGGAGGATAAACGAAGCAATCCAAATATTAAATGATGTTTTAAAGGAGACTCATGCCTACTATAAAAACACGCTGTCAATTATTAAGGAGAACTGGGATTTTTTTGAAGAGATCAGGCAATGTAAAACAATTATTTTCATGGGATTTGGGTTTGGAGAAGAAGATAGTAATTATGTGAAAGAAATTTTTCATGGAAATGATTGTGTTGCCAAAGTGATCATATATTATCATGCCAAAGAAGATAGGAAAAAATTCTATTATAAAGTGAATGAATATTTAAAGGAAAATGTTATAGTGGAGTATAAAAATTGGTAGTAGATTATCAATTTATGGAAATACTAGTAGTCAATGAGACTAAAGCAGTTTATAATAAATTTACCTCTTTTTTGAAAAATATTATTAATTAGTAAGGAGCATAAAATATCATGTTGTAGTTATTGGAAAATGATTGAAAAGAGAAAGAGAGGATTCATTTTATGTGGCTAGTATTTGCAATAGGGTCTGCTTTATTTGCAGGGCTTACCTCTATTCTAGCAAAGTGTGGGATAAGGCAAACAGACTCCAATGTTGCAACAGCAATCCGTACATTTGTGGTACTTATTTTTGCCTGGATTATGGTATTTGTGACCGGAGTGGGAGGTGCGATTTCAGAAATCTCAGGGAAAACCTATTTGTTTTTAATTCTTTCCGGCTTGGCAACAGGCGCTTCCTGGTTATTTTATTTTCGTGCGCTTCATCTTGGCGACGTGAATAAAGTAGTTCCCATCGATAAGTCCAGCACGGTGATGACAATTGTGCTGGCATTTATTATACTCCATGAAGAAATCACCTTATGGAAATTTATTGGAATTATTGGTATTGGTGCGGGAACCATGCTCATGATTGAGAAAAAAGAGGTGCAAAAGAAGGATAAAGATTCTGGAAAGGGCAGTTGGTTCCTTTGCGCACTTTTGTCGGCTGTATTTGCCAGTTTAACTGCCATTCTCGGAAAGATTGGCATTACCGGAGTGGATTCCAATCTTGGTACGGCAATTCGAACGATTGTCGTGCTAATTATGGCATGGGTCGTAGTGTTTGTGACGGGAAGTCAGGATAAAGTAAAAAAAGTCAATAAAAAAGAACTGATATTTATTATCCTTTCTGGATTTGCTACTGGAGGTTCCTGGCTTTGTTACTACCGGGCGCTGCAGACAGGGCCTGCCAGCGTAGTGGTTCCAATCGATAAACTGAGCATTCTGGTTTCCATTGCGTTCTCCTATATTGTGTTTAAGGAAAAGTTAACCATAAAATCAGGAGTTGGTCTTTTGCTGATTGTGGCAGGAACTTTGGTAATGCTGTTATAAATGTGGCCAGGATCTAAGTATGGTGAAAATATAATTTTAGTTCTGGAGAGTTTGCGTGCGGGGCAAATGGAAATGGGAAACATTTTCATTTGCCCCTTTTTCACAACAAAAAACCGACTGTTTTCAGCCGGTTTAAAAAGAGAGAAAAGTATGAAAAAATTTTAATTCAAAACTTCTTTGTTTTGATGGTTTTATCATACAGGAAATTTGTGAATGGTTTGTGAGGAGAAAATAAAGATTTTCTAACGAATGAATGAAGAAAAATGGAATGAAGGTGTATGTTAAGGATTGAATAATAATGAAATAATAGAAATAAAAACATGGTAAATTATAATATTTTTTATTCATTTGAATAATAAAACAATGAACAAAAGAACAAATAAATTGATGAAAAAAGAAATCATCATAAAAAATGAAATACAGATTTTATAAAAAATTAGTAAAATAGAAGTGAGATTAAGGAAAAAGCTCACTTCATTTCTTTGATTAAATCGTTGAGTAAATCTTTTTGATGCTTCGTTAAAGTAATCCATTTATTAAAAAAAGCTAACTGTTCAGATGAAAGTTCCACAAAGTGAGTATCTTCTGCAAAAAATTGGGATAAAGAAATACCAAAAGCATCACAAATGGCTTCCAAAGTTGCTAAGGAAGGAACTGTATTTCTCCGAAAAATATTTGCAATAGTGGAAGAAGAAAGCCCGGATTCAATGGCTAATTTGTAAGGCGTCCAATTTCTTTCTTGCATAAGTTTATTAATACGTTGAATTGCATCCAAAAAATCACCTCCATTGAAAACTATTATAAAGTTCAATTAAATAATAAAATAGAGTTTATTTGTACGAAATATATTGCTCAAATGAATTGAAAAAATTCAATAAAAATAAAAACTATTATTATAGAATTTGGGAATTTAACGCCGATACCGCTTTCGGAGCCATAGATAGTATGTGAAGGAAGTTAATATTAAAAGAAAAAGAGAATAAACTCATTTGTAATAAAAATATTACTCAAATTAGCGTGAAATGGTATGATATATTTAATAACCGATTAAATTAAATAACAGAGGGAAAAGAAAATGAGATACAAATGCCTTCGCAGTCAGGATTGAGACAAGATATGTGGCACGTTGGAGGCGTACATGAGTTTTCAATTGAAGGCAATATATTAAAGCTGGATGGTGTCGGGGAATTTGAGAAAGAGTGAAACGGTTAACAGGTTCGAATGAGATGAAATTAAACTAGTTTTTCACAACAAAAAACCGACTGTTGCCAGTCGGTTTAAAAAGAGAGAAAAGTATGAAAAACTATTCAAAACATTTTTGTTTTGATGGTCTTATCATAATAGATATCTGTGAACATTTTGTGAGGGAAAAATAAAGATTATCTGACGAAAAAATGAAGAAAAGAATTAAAGAAATTATCACCTAAAATGATATTTTTTAAAAGGGCGCGGCTTTGCAGGCTGCGCCCTTTTTTACAGGAAATCACTAATAATGTAAAGAATACTGTGCATCCTGCCCACTGCGGCGTCCCGATAACAGGGCAGGTTGTCCGTTGAAGCGAAAAAAGATCCTCCCTATAATTTAGGAGTAATGAAAAAATACATAAGGAGGAACCAAATGGCAAAGAAAAAAATTGGAATTATAGGCGGCGGCATTTCCGGCGCAGCGCTTGGATACTATTTAAGTTTATATGAAGAGGCCGAGGTGATTCTTTTTGAAAAAGACCGCATTGGATGCGGTACGACAGCAAAGTCCGCAGGAACCGTTTGCCTGTTTGACGATTCTTTAAGCAACAGGTATTGGGATGTCCGCCTCTATGGATTCGAAACTTATCTTAAGATGGAAAAAGAAGAAAAAGGTTCTGCCGGATTCGATCAGACAGGAACTTTAGTTGTGGCGACTTCCCGTGAAGTGGAGGAGAGAATTAAAACGGGAATCGCGCTGGCGAAGGCGGCGGGATATACGGGAGAGTATATCACAGATAAAGAAAGAATCGGGCAGATCCTTCCCGGAATCAATACCGAGGAAATCCTAGGCGCCGGATATACGAAAGACGACGGATATTTTGATGGAACGATGATTTCCAATACTTTTGTGAAAAAAATGCAGAAAAATGGAGGAACGGTCCATACCGGCATAAAGGTCACGGAGCTGATAAAAGATCACGGCGAGGTGACGGGATTAAAAACTTCCGATGGAATGTATTATGAGTTTGATGTGGTGGTGGACTGTACCGGGCCATGGAGCCGTTTTACCGGAGAGCTTGCAGGAATTGACGTGCCGATCTGGCATACAAAGGCCGAGGCATTTTTCCTGGCGCCGCCGGTAAAAAGAGAGGGCTATGTGTTCCCCGTCATTAAATACCCGGCCTTTTATGGGCTCAGGGCAGGGGATAATGTGTTTATCTGCAAATCTCACCTGTCTATGGATCTGGATAATCCGATGCACGCCGGACAATGGGATCCGGATAAACTTCCGCAGACGGGAGGAACGGATGAGTATTTCATTGATTTTTTATTTGATCAAATGGATACCTATATTCCGGAGCTGGCAGACAGCGGGCAGGTTTCTTCCTGGCTAAGTTACCGTGCGGAGACGCGGGATTTTCTGCCGATTGTGGGAGAAACTCCGTTAAAGAATTATCTTCTTGCCACAGGTTACGGAGGAAATGGTGTGATTGAAGCTCCGGCAGTGAGCAGAGATCTGGCGAAGTTTATTATGCGCGGAGAGTCCACTTTATTGTTGGAAGAATGGGCGTTTCGCAGATTACTAAATCAGGAGTGATCGTTATGAGGATTGCAATATGTATCAAGCAGGTTCCCGCCTGCGATGTGGTGAGCGTGGATCCCATAAGTCACAGATTAATCCGGGAAAATGCGGAAATGACGGTAAATCCGGCAGATTTCAATGCGTTAACCGCAGCGTTAGCGCTCAAAGAAAAGACAGGAGGTTCCCTGGATGTATTTACCATGGGAACGGCGCAGGCAAAGTCCGCATTGGTCACGGCGCTGGCCATGGGAGCGGATGAAGCTATTCTCGTGACAGACAAAGCTTTCGCAGGGGGAGATTCTCTGGCAACCGCAAAAGTTTTAAAGGCGGCCCTGGAATGGAAGGGAAAATATGATTTGATTGTCTGCGGCGCTCTGGCGTCGGACGGGGCAACCGGGCAAGTGGGGCCGATGCTTGCACAGTTATTGGAACTTCCCTCTGTCTCAGAAGTAAAAAATATCATAAAAGTAAATGAAAAAGAAAATATGTTAGAAGTGAGGAAAGCATGGAAGGGGAAATCCCTCCATCTGGGAATGGAACTGCCGGGGGTCGTGACAATTGCCTTGGGAGCCAATACTCCGATTTTACCGACCCTTAGAAACCAGATGAAAGCAAAAAAGAGAGAGATTCCCATGATCACCAACGAAGATTTGAAACTGGATTTTGGAAAAATCGGTTTTGCTGGGTCAAAATCTCTCGTTTTAGAAGCATATCTTAGAGAGAAAAGTGGGAAGCGCAGTATTCAGATTGAAGGAACTGTAGAGGAACAGGCAGAGGAAATATTGAAATTATTGCAAAAGGCAGGTGAACAGTAAGTGGCAAATGGAATTTATATTTATGCGGAGCAGTTTCAGGGGAATGTGGAAGAATATACTGCCGAATTGGTGAAAGCAGCCAAAATGTTGAAAATGGAAATGCCCAGTACTGTTTTTGCCTTTGGGAAGGAAGAGCTGATCAACCAACTGCAATGGAAAGATGTCTCGGTGCTGCTGATCTCTGCGGACTGTCAAAATGATTTTCAGGATGACGCAAGGGCGAAGATTCTTGCAAAAGTATTTCAGGATAAAGAGCCTGCCTATATCATTGTGCCGGCAACTTCCACGGCAAAATCCCTTTTTTCCAGGGTGGCGGTTTTACTTGACGTTGGCATGACTGCGGACTGTACGGAGCTGTTCATGGATCAGGGAGTCTTCAAACAAAGAAAACCTGCCTTTGGAAACGAGGGAATGGTGGTGACCGGAGAAAAAGGATTTCCGGCGATCGTCACCTTAGTAACGGGAATCTATCAAAAGGAGTTTGCCGGCGCAGTCAGTAACATAGAATTATTAAACAGACAGTCGGATGGGTCGGGAGTTGTGGCAGGCCCAAAAACAGGCATCACGAAATCTTCTCAGCTTGAAGGAGCAACCATCGCAATGTCAAATGGCGCAGGCGTAAATATGGCTGTGAAAAGTACGTGCGAGGAAACGGGAGTGGATTATGACTCCATCAAATGGGTGTACTGTGATCCTTCCGAGCAGATTGCCGCATTAATGAACGGCGATGTGGATGCGATGGCTTGTTGGGAACCTTATTGCTCCCAGGCAGTAGAACAAGGCGGCACCCTGTTATTTAACGGGATTCACTCTTATATGAGCGATTGCGAGGGAGATAAAGAATGGATGGCATTTTATGCGACGCTTCATTGTAACGATGCGTTCTTAGCATCCAACCGGGGCGATGTGGTCGCCATTATGAAAGCCCTTGACCGTGCGACAGACTATATTAACGACAACCGCGATGATGCGGTAAAGATTATAGCAAAAGCGGTAGAAACCGACGAAGATACGGTGGCAATGATCATGAGTGAAAATACTTATTCCATGGAATGGGATGACGCCTTTGCAAATGGTATCGATGCATACGCACAGTATATGTTTGATTCGGGAAACATCAGCTCCATTCCGGACTATGCAAGTTATACGGATACCAGCCTTTTGTCCGAGGTCGACAGTTCTCTGGTAACTACATCTAAGTAGATAACGAAAATAAAAAATTCCTGTCTTTTTAACTTTAAAGACAGGAATTTTTTTGTTTCAGGTCTGTCTTTCCGGATGCGGGAAAGATTAATTTTTTATGGCCAGCTTTCCTTTGGGACTGCCTGAAAGGAAACCATCCTGAAATATAATTTCTCCCCGAAGAAAGGTACACATCACTTTTCCCTTTAGTGGGGAACCGATGAGCGGAGAGAGTTTATTCTTGGTATATAAATCGTCGCTGGTTAAAATCCATTCTTTGTTCAAGTCCACAACGACCAGATCGGCGTCGTAACCTGGGGCGATGGAGCCCTTTTGATTTTCCAGTCCGAGACGTCTGGCCGGATTTTCGGCGCACACTTTGATTAGCTTTTCTAAGGGAAGATTTCGTTTGTGATATCCTTCGGTCAGCATAGTATAAAGAGTTGTCTGTATTCCGGAAATTCCGCCCCAGGCTTCCCATATATTTTGAGTTCCCCTTTCTTTGAGTTCTCTGGTACAAGGGGAGTGATCCGATGTGATAATGGGGATGACGTCATTTTTGAGAAGGTTCCAGAGCTTTTCCCGATTTTCCGCTGTGCGAAGGGGCGGCGCGCATTTTAATACGGGACCTTGTTTTACAAAATCATCCTGGGTAAAAGTCAGATAGGAGGCGCAGGTTTCAAAGGTGACAGGCAGACCTCTTCTTCTTGCCTGATCGATGAGGACGGCGCCCTCTGCGGTGGTAACATGGCAGATGTGGCCGTTTCCGCCGGACGCCGACGCCAGAGAGAGGAAGCGGACGATGGCTTCTACTTCGCAGCTAACCGGTCTGGATTCCACCCAGGCCATCGGATCGGTTCGCCCCTGTTTTTTTAGATGATTTCCAAGGTAAGAAGCGATGGCTTCGCATTCGGCGTGGACGCCGATGAATGAAGGGGTGCCCGCTGTTTTTTCCAAGCTGGACAACAAAGTTTCCTCTGAGGCAGAAGAAAAATCCGGAATGCCGCTGGCGCTCATAAATGCTTTGAAGGGAAGCACTCACGCTTTTTGCATAGAGGGGAGTTCTTCTGCGTTTTCATTGGTGAGACCGCCCCATAAAGTATAATCCACATAAGAATTATTTTTAGCAGCTTGCTTTTTAAGCTCTAAAGATTTGATGTCTGTAACGGCGGGAAAGCTGTTAAGCGGCATATCGGCAACGGTGGTGACGCCTCCTGCGGCAGCGGCGGCAGTGGCATGGGGCCAATCTTCCCATTCTGTTCTGCCGGGGTCGTTGATATGGACGTGCATATCTACGCATCCGGGCAAAACGGTATTCCCATTTGCGTTGTAAATGGCTGTAACTTCTTTTGGAATAGTTTTCAGGAAAGCGGCGATTTTGCCGTCCTTAATTCCAAGGTTTCCCGAAAAAGGTCCGTCGGGAGTCATAAAAATTCCGTTTGTAATAATATAATCTAACATAATCCATTTCTCCTTATTTCATGAAGGGTTATTACGTTACAAATTCAGCAGGCGTTTTGCATAAAAAGCCGTCTGGATCAAATACAAATGGTCCATATTTCTCAGATCCAGGGGAATTAGCGAATGGATTTGCTCCATTCGGTGAATCATCGTGTTTCTATGAATATAAAGATTTTTAGCAGCTTGTGAAATGTTTTGGGAACAGGCAATATACTCGCTCAAAGTCTGGCACAGACAAGAATCGTTTGCCGTATCATAATCTGCCAGAGGTTTTAAGATCATTTCATAATATCGGTATAATTGGGTAGTTGTGGAATGTTTGGACAGCATATGATAAATGAAATCATCCGTATAGGAAAACACAGATGCTCCCTCATGGAGTGTCTGCCCAAGCTCCAAAGCCCGGATTGACTCCATATAGCCCTGGTAAATCGTGGAAGACCCTTTTAATAATTGACTGTATCCGATGACGCAGCCGGAATCTTCCGCCTGTAAAGCTTTGGCGATGTGTTCTATTCCATGGGCAATATGTTCTTTTAAGCCCTCATCGTTGTCCATATTTGGATAGAGAAAACAGACCAGATCTTTATTATATAAAGTATAATGGACGTCGAATCCCAGGTCGGAGGCCCCGGAAAAAATATGTTCGATCATTCGATTTAAAAAAGTTCTTTGCCGAAGCAGCGTAAGTTCGTGATATTTTTTGAAACGAACGGTCATGCACAAGCGCAGATATTTATAATTAAATCCATATTGTTTGCAAAGAAGCTCCGTTTCCCCTTCTGAACTTAAGGTGCCGGATAATAATTTTTGATAAAAGGAAGTCTGGTTAAAGGATTCCTTTTCCAAAGAAATCTGATTCCGCAACATGACGATCACCAGAATCGATTGCAAATTGGAGATCATGGTGTATTGAAGGGCCTGCAATTCTCCTTTTGTCTTCAAACACACAAAAAAGCCGATAATATTTTTCTTTTGGATAATAGGAAACAGGGAAAAACGGTAAATGAAGTCCTGGTAATTTATATTATGTTCCATGATGGGAAGGGAGGAATTTTTCATTTGTTCCAGCAAGAATAATCGATCCGATTCCGGAAAGAGATAATTGGCGTCATTTGCATAAGGAAAAGGAAAGGAGAGAGTTTCCTCCGGTGCAAAATAATATTCAATCACCTGAAAATCAGGGGAGATAAGAAAGACAGGCATCTGAATAGACTGTGAGATTTTCTTAAGGACTGGTAAGGCTTTATAATGTTTTAAAGCCGTTTCCATGATCTCATGATAAAATAATGTGATCTGTTCACTTTCCGACATCTCATTTCGGAACATCTCATAATACACAAGATTTACAATCTCTTCCATAGTCGAAGAAAAAGGGATCGAAAAAATGGGAAAGTCCAGCTCATTTGCTTGTTCGAGCATCTCTTTTGGCAGATTTTCCATATAACGATGAATTTTGATTCCAAGTCCGGAACAACCCTGTTTATGAAGATTTAAGATGATATTTTTATAAATTTCTGTCTTTGTAAAAATATATCCTGTGGAGAGGACCATCTCATGTTCCTTTAACCATGGGACGGTATCCGGATTGTCCATGATATTAATGCCGGTTATGGGATTAGAGAGTCCGCCCTTTCCAGCCAGACAGCAAAAAGGTTTGTCCAAAGTGGATTGTTCTAGCAGCCATTGAATTGTGACCATTGCAAATATCCTTTCCATAAACTTTCCTATAAAAAACTTGTGCTTCGAACACCCTATCGATCTCATAAATCCATCACAATGCACACGTTTGCCGCGCGGGTGCGTATTGCGAAGCAATAAAAATGGAGGAATATGGCCTTATAAAAGGATATTCCTCCATTGGATGTTCTCGTATTTCTGTATTTCTTTAAGAATACAATAAAACGTCAATTTTTTCAATCTAAAATTTTAAAGGAGCGAAGCCCCGCCTCGGAGAAAATATGGAGAAAGAGAAATAATGTAATAACATTGTTGTGTGATTTGGAAAGTGGTATAATGTGGCCGTTACTGATGATCCTATGATAAATAGACAGTCAGGGGGGGATATCGTGTCGAATAAGAAAAAAATAGTCGGATGGGTGGCGGCAGGAGTATTGATTTTGGCCTGCGGCGTCTATCCTTTTCGTCATTATCTGATAGGCACCAGCAGCGCGCCGGTCAGAGCGAAAAATAACGCAGACTTTAATATAGAAGATATTCAAAGCTCCGTGGATATGGATGGAGATGGAATTGATGATCAGACGGATATTTTACAGGGAGCAAGAAGATATATTGCAAAGAATCCTTCCTATAAGAGTAAATATTATGACGGAGGATATCCGGATGATAATTACGGAGTCTGTGCGGATGTAGTGGCGCAGGCTCTGTTAAATGCGGGATACGATCTGCAAAGATTGGTGGACGAGGATATCCGGAATCATCCGGAAGATTATGATGTGGACCGCCCCGATGATAATATTGATTTTCGAAGGGTGAGGAACCTGAGAGTTTTCTTTTCCCACACTGCCATCCCCCTCACCACGAATATTCATGATATTGGCAAATGGCAAGGGGGAGATATCGTTATTTTTGAAAAACATATCGGGATTGTTTCCGATAAAAGAAATAACGATGGAGTATCTTATGTGATTCATCATAACGATCCCTTCCAGAAATCTTACGAAGAAGACATTCTCGAAAAAAGGAAGGACATTGTGGGGCATTATAGAATCAGCCGTTAATTACAAGATATCAATGTATTCGCCGTTTAACGCTTTATTCATACTTCTTACGGCGCAGAACTTTCCGCACATTGAGCAGCTGTCTTCGTGCTCCGGAGCTCTGTCATCGCGGATACTTTTAGCAGTTTCGGGATCGATGGAGCATTCCCACTGTTTTTCCCAGTCGAAGGTTCTCCGTGCATCTGCCATAGCGTCGTCTAAATCCCTTGCATGAGGGATTTTTTTTGCGATATCTGCTGCGTGAGCTGCAATTTTAGACGCAATAATTCCCTGTTTTACATCGTCCACATTCGGAAGCGCCAGATGCTCTGCAGGAGTGACGTAGCAAAGAAAAGCTGCTCCGGCAGACGCTGCGATCGCACCGCCGATGGCGGAAGTGATATGGTCATATCCAGGTGCGATATCCGTAACGATAGGTCCAAGGACATAGAAAGGCGCACCTAAGCAGATGGTCTGCTGCAGCTTCATATTTGCCTCAATCTGGTCCATTGGCATATGTCCGGGACCTTCCACCATAACCTGGACGTCTTTTTCCCAGGCGCGTTTGGTCAGTTCACCAAGGCGGACGAGTTCTTCAATTTGGCATACGTCGCTTCCGTCGGCCAGGCAGCCCGGACGGCAGGCGTCACCGAGAGAAATGGTCACGTCATATTCCCGGCAGATATCCAAAATCTCATCAAAGTATTCATAAAAAGGATTCTCCTCACCGGTCATACTCATCCAGGCAAAGACGAGAGAACCGCCTCGGGATACGATATTCATTTTTCTTTTATGTTTCTTGATCTGATCGATCGTTTTGCGTGTGATACCGCAGTGAAGCGTCACAAAATCTACGCCGTCCTGTGCGTGGAGGCGGACGACATCAATGAAATCTTTGGCGCTTAGCGTCGCCAGATCTCTTTGATAGTGAATTACGCTGTCGTAAATCGGAACCGTGCCGATCATAGCAGGGCATTCGCTGGTGAGTTTTCTTCGGAAAGGCTGCGTGTTGCCGTGGGAAGAGAGATCCATGATCGCCTCGGCGCCCATATTTACCGCTGCCATTACTTTTTCCATTTCGATATCATAGTCCTTGCAGTCGCGGGAAACACCGAGATTGACATTGATTTTTGTGCGGAGCATAGAGCCTACGCCGTTTGGATCGATGCAGGTGTGAAGCTTATTGGCGCAGATTGCAACCTGTCCCTTCGCAACCAGCTCCCTGATTTCTTCTTCCGTGCGGTACTCCTTTGCTGCAACCGCTTTCATTTCCGGCGTGATAATCCCTTGCCTAGCCGCATCCATCTGTGTAGTATAATTTCGCATAATTTCTTCCTTTCTAATAGAGTGTTATTTTAAACTTTCCAAATATTTTTGTACGTCTTCACACCGCATCGCACCGCTCATGACACAGGCGCCTTTGGCGCCGCATTGCCGGATTTTTGCGATATTTTGAGCGCTGATTCCGCCGATGGCATAGACAGGGATGGAAATGCCTTGGCAGATCTGTTTTAAAAAAGCAAGACCTCTTCCGGGCAATCCCTTTTTGCAATCCGTTTCGAAGATATGTCCGGCTGTTATGTAAGCTGCGCCGTTTTTTTCAGCGAGAAGGGCGTCCTCGAGGGAGTGACAGGAAACTCCGATGATGGAGAAATGTTTCTTTTCCTCTTCGCTGAGCTCCATAAATAAAGGCAGGGGCAGGTGTATGGCATCGGCATTTAATGAAATCGCCGTATGAATGAAGCTGTGCAGGATACATGGAATATGATATTGCCTGCATATTTTGAGGGCTTCTTTTGCAAGGGAGCGATATTCCTTTTCCGGCAGATCCTTTTCCCGAAGAATGATGGCTGCCGGTTTTGCCTTGGCAATTTTCTCGATGCGGGTCATAAAATCTTCTTCACAAAGCTTCCGATTGGTAATACAAAAAATATCAGACATATAAATAATCGTTTAAAACGGGCTGCAGGCCTTCTTCGGCGATGTCCTGATACATTTTATCAAGACTGCGGTTGTCGTCTATTTCAAATTGTTCGTCACCCTGCTCACCGTCTGTCTCCTTTCCGCTGTATTTTGATTCATGGTCGCCTATGCCGGTGGACACGCCCGCAGAAACCTTGGTTGCCGCAATCTTTACAATACCGTTGCGGAATCTGGCGCTTTCGCGGGAAGACACGGTAATCCCCACAAAAGGCAAAAAGATGCGGTATGCGCAAATGATCTGGCAAAGTTGTGTCTCGTGAACGTCCAATGGGTTGATTTTATCGTTGTTGATGATTGGGCGAAGTCTCGGGCAAGACAACGACATTTCTGCATGGGGATATTTGCGCTGTAAATAATATACGTGCAAGGCGCTTGCCAAAGCGTCTTTTCGAAAATCAGAAAGTCCAAGAAGGGCAGAAAATGCCACCCCGCGCATTCCTCCCATGAGCGCGCGCTCTTGTGCGTCAAAACGGTACGGCCATACACGTTTGTGCCCGAGAAGATGCAGAGTTTCATATTTATCTGCGTCATAAGTTTCCTGAAAAACAGTAACATAGTCGGCGCCGCATTGGTGCAGATAACGGTACTCGTCTGTGTTGACAGGATAAATTTCAAGACCTACCATCCGAAAATATTTTCTGGCCAGCTTACAGGCTTCCCCTATGTAGTCTATGTCACTCTGGGCGCGGCTTTCTCCGGTGAGAATCAGTATTTCTTCCATGCCGCTGTCCGCAATGACTTTCATTTCATGTTCAATCTGTTCCATGGTAAGTTTCATGCGATTAATGTGGTTATAACAGTTAAAACCGCAGTAGACGCAGTAATTCTCACAGTAGTTGGCGATGTAAAGAGGAGTGAACAAATAGACGGTATTGCCAAAATGTTTGCTTGTTTCAAGCCGTGCCCGCTGCGCCATCTGTTCAAGAAATGGCTCTGCCGCAGGGGAGAGCAGGGCTTTGAAGTCCTCTATAGAACAGACTTCATGCTCTAAAGCTGCTTTCACATCTTTTTCGGTGTATTTGGAACAATCATAGGAGTTCATATGTTCCATCACATTTGCGCAAACCTCGGAGTGGATCTGCTCCATGCCAGGCAAATATTCCATATGGCTTTTGCGGGAAGACGGATCGGTTTCCAAACGATGTTTTTTGGCCAGCGCTTTAGGAGATAAGAAATCGGAATCTATAAAAAATTGATTTTCCATGATAACGCCCCCTTAGTCGTGAAGAAAACCGGTCAATGGATCGGATGCGGAAGCTCCGCGGGTGAGCACTCTGCCAAGGCCGGCAAGATATGCTTTGCGTCCGGCTTCGATTGCCTGGCAAAATGCTTCTGCCATCATTGGAATATTGCCGGCGGTTGCCAGCGCAGTGTTTGCCATGATGGCGGCGGCGCCCATTTCCATGGCTTCACAAGCCTGTGAAGGTCTGCCGATTCCGGCGTCTACGATGATAGGCAGGTCGATTTCATCGATCAGGATCTGGATAAAATCTTTGGTGGCCAGCCCTTTGTTAGAGCCGATCGGAGAAGCAAGGGGCATAATGGAGGCAGCCCCGGCATTTGCGAGATCACGGGCCGCATTTAAGTCTGGATACATATACGGCATGACAACAAAGCCTTCTTTGGCAAGGATTTCTGTTGCCTTGATGGTTTCCTGATTATCCGGAAGCAGATACTTTGAATCGCGCATGATTTCAATTTTCACAAAATCTCCGCAGCCAAGTTCTCTGGCCATTCTTGCAATTCGCACCGCTTCTTTGGCAGTCCTTGCGCCGCTTGTGTTCGGGAGAAGGGTAACTCCCTTTGGAATATAATCCAGAATATTTTCCTGTTCTTTGGTGTTGGCGCGGCGAACAGCGAGGGTAATGATCTGTGCGCGAGCATACTTCACGGCGGATTCAATGAGATTCAAAGAATATTTTCCCGAGCCAAGAATAAAACGGGAATCAAATTCATGACCGCCTATTATAAGTTTATCGTGATTCATTTTGGTTTCCTTCTTTCTTTATGTTTCCAATTCACCCGCTAAAATGCGTATCACCATATGGGCCTGATGAGCGGCGCAAAGCATGACGCGGGAAGAAAACAGCCCGGCATCCTGATCAATGTCACTGATTTCATCTCCGCAAAGATAAAAACGCTTTGTGATTTTTCTCGTTTGAATGAGATTGGCGCTTCCAAGTCCTGCCATACCGGATGCCGCGATCAAATATTTATCCGGCATCTTTTCAAGAACGGTATTGACAAGCATCGCTTTGCATTCGGCATTGTCGAAGGCTTCACAGATGATATCAGCGTCTTTTAGCAATGTTGTCACATTGCTCTCGGTGATATGGAGCGTGTGTGTTTCCAGTTCAAGATAGGGCATGATCTCTTTTAAATTTTCGGATAAGGCTTCTGTTTTGTATCGTCCCACTTGGGCCGCCTTATATTGTTGACGGTGCAGGTTGGTGATATCCACCCGGTCAAAATCGATGAGAATGAGTTTACCGATTCCGGCGCGGGCAAGAGAGACTGCGATATTGGAACCGAGTCCTCCAAGACCGCATACGGCGACCGTTGCCGCCTGGAGTTTGCCTTGCATTTTTTTACCGTGCCGTTTGACTAACGCTGCCGTCAGATCTTCTTTTGCAGGGATCAAATCAGCCACCTCCCACAAAACTAACGATTTCAACACAGTCTCCGTCAAGTAAGATCGTTTCGGAGTATTGTTCTTTTGGTACAATCACTTCATTTCGTTCCACGACAATACGTTTTGTGTTATAATTGGCGGATTCAAGATATTGTGCAAGTGTCTTGCCGGCAATATTAACATTTTCACCATTGATTTTCACCATTTTTGTCACCTCCTTAAAAATGGCCACTCACTTTTTCTTTATGCTTTTACACAAAGAAAAACGGGAAGCCGCCGATTCGGTAGCTTCCCGGTAGAATCATATGAATACTTAGGTTCCCTACGTTGGCATTATCCAAATCAGGTTATCGGTCGAAGGTTTTACCTTCCTCTCAGCCTGTCCATGCGAAAAGAGTCGCATTCAAGCTCCCGTCCTATTAAATTATATATATTATGCACAATGAAACAATAAATTGCAAGTAATATTTTGATTTATTGACGTTTTGATTTGACTTTATATTTCAGAAATTGGAATAAGGCGGCAAATAAAACGCCTGCCACAGGCCAGATGATCCAGGATTTATCCCAATTATTGAAATAGAAGCTGATCCCCAGATACAATGCAGTAATAACACACCAGTAAATACCCGGAAAGTCTTTGATCGATTTAACGATTTCTTTGTTTCCCGGCGAATAATCCCCAACCTGAAGCAGCTTATCATAACAGGAGTGATATGTCCCTGCCCAAATAAATAAAAAGGTGCCGCAGGCAACAAAAATCAAAAGGATGGAAGTTGCCCATATGTAAATCTGCTCCTTGTCAGCGGCGGCCGCCAGGAAAAAAGGAACCACGCCCACAATGCAGAGGAAGACGCCGATGGTAATGCATTTACGAAAAACCGGCTCAAATTCTTTCTTTTTTTCTTCTACCATATCATAGAGACTGTTTTCTAGTTCAAACAAATCTTTTTCCAGATAATCATAAGAAGAGAGACGGATTCCATTGAAAATAAGGAGAGCTACGCCGACAGCAACAAAGAGAAGTAAGGCTGCCAGACCAAGACCGCCTAAAGTCTGTTCTTTAATCTGCAAAAAGGAAGGATCTCCTTCTGTGGGGATAAAACCGCAGATTCCAAGAAAGACCGACGCGCCCATAATACAGAGGAACACACCAAGGGCGATCCACCTGGCCGTTTTTTGCACGGTCTTAAGATATGCCATAACCTCTTCGTTGGCAAGGAGTGGGATGGGCGCTGCGGGCTCGGCCTCCTCTGCCGGAACCGGGACCGCATAATTTTCTCTCTCATACTCTTCATAATTTTTGTAGTCATCCTTTAAGAGATAGTCTGTGGTGACGTGAAAAAGAGAGCTTAGCTTAACAATTTTGTTCAGATCAGGAACAGAAGCCCCGGACTCCCATTTTGAAATAGACTGCCTGGAAATTTCCAGTTTTTCTGCCAACTCTTCCTGGGACCATTGGTTTTGCCGCCGCAATTCACTGATTTTTTCATCTAATAATGTCATACGAAACCTCCATATATTGTCTCTATATAATCTTCATACAATATAATACAATTCATGTCATATGATACAACTCATGCAGTATTATATCATCTTAATTCACTGAATTTTACAGTGTAACATGGAATATGAAAAACGATCGACCTGTCTTTTCGGTCAAAGTATAGCATATTTTCCGGTTGACAACTACCAAGTGCGCTTGGAAATTCCGCAACCAGTGGTTGCATTTGTATTTTTATTCATTTTTTTGACAAACTTCCAGTATTTTTTTGGCGGCGCCTGCTGCTCCGGGACAATTCATAAAACTTTGGGAGAGGATCCGGACATTTTCTTTATAAGAAGGAATCGTAAATATTTTTTTGACTCCTTCCGCCATGGAACGCCTGGTCGCTTTTTTTAAGCGGATTCCGGCGCCGAGCTGTTCCACGCGGGTACATACTCCGTCTTGTTCTGCCGTTTGGGGAAGCATGATCAGAGGTACTCCAAAGTAAAGGCTTTCATTGACACTGTTCATCCCGCAGTGGGTGAAAAAAACATCCGCTTTTTTTAATACGGCAATCTGATCAACCTGGCGATATACTTCTATATTATCAGGAAGATTGGAAAAATGGGACATCTCCACAAGATCGCCGACAGAAAGGATGACCTGAAAAGAAGTATCCCGGAAAGCGGCGATACAGTTTTGGTAGAGAGAAAGCAGATTATTGTTTACGGTGCCCATGGAAAAATAAATTAGCTTATCGTACCTTTTTGTGACCTCGCAGGAGGCCGGCCGGACCGAGGGACCTACGAAGGCATAGTTTTTGGAAAAAGTTTCAGAGCAGGGCTGAAATTCCGGAGAGGTATAAACGATCGTATGGGTCTGCTCATCATTTCCAATAATATCCAAAATACTTCGGATCGGATATCCCTGATTTTGCAGGCGTTTGATTTGCCTTTTTACGGCCGGCATGGAACAAAGCATGGAAAACAGCTCCTTTGGGCCTTGCTTCATGATCCGGGAGGAATAGCGGTTAAAGGCAAAGGTTGTGGTGGAAGAAATGAAAGGAATATGCAGTTTTTTTGCCGCTGCCTTTCCCCACACTGCCATGGAATCTGCCACAATACAGTCCGGGTTAAGCTCTCGCATATCCCGGCATATGATCTCGTCCAATGCAAGGGTAGTATCTACCAGAATTTTTGTGGAGAAAGCCAGATCCTTTCCCACCCGGGCTCCGTCTTCCGGTTTTAGATCCTGCTGTGCGTCATATTTGTCGCAGGAAATAAATTTCGCTCCGGCGTCTTTAATTTTTTCTTCCATTATATTATAAGAATAATACCACACCTCATGACCGAGGCTGGTCAGTTTTTTTACCACGCCCAATGTGGGATTGGTGTGTCCATGGGCGGGAATGCAGAAGAAAACAATTTTGCTCATCTTATTCCTCCTGATTTTTATCGGTTATTTCTTCAAATAGCATAGTAAAATACTTATCTCTTACTTCCTTAGTCGGGATGGCAATCCCTTTTTCCTCGTCTCCAAGCACAAGAATGCTGTCTCCTGGTTTGATCGAAAAAAGATCCCGGGCTTCCTTGGGGATAACAAATTGTCCTTTCTCCCCGATTTTCACGATCCATGCGTGTTTTCCCTTCGGCATATCCATAAGCATTTCCTCCTTAGTATAAAATATGAAAAGTATGATTAATCATACCTATATACTATCAAGAAAAAGAAAAATGTCAAGAAAATAAAAAAATATGCTCCCCTCTAAGCAGCAAGAAAACATTTTCTTGTCCGCCGGAAGGGAGCATATCAAATTTAATACATTTAGTTATCTAACACGCCTAAAGCGTCTTCGTCTGCTACGATGATCACATCGTTATGAAGCTGCAAAATAGAAGCCGGTACGGAAGGAGTGATCGGACCATGAAGCGCCTGATTTAAAATCTCAGCTTTATCCTTGCCGCTTACGATGACAAGAATCTTCTTCGCCTGCATAATGCTTTTAATTCCCATTGTGTACGCCTGCTTCGGCACTTCTTCCAAAGAAGCAAAAAAACGCTTGTTAGCTTCTACGGTTGTTGGCGTAAGATCCACACAGTGGGTCTCTTTTTCAAAAGCGATGCCCGGCTCATTAAAACCGATATGGCCATTGTGACCAAGTCCAAGCAATTGAAGATCCACTCCGCCGCAGGAAGCAATGATCTTGTTATACTCCTCACAGGCTTTTTTACTGTCCGGCTCCAATCCATTTGGAACGTAGGTATTCGCCTTATTTATATTTACATGGTCGAATAAATTCGTATTCATAAAATAGCGGTAGCTTTGTTCATTATCCGGAGCAAGCCCCTTATATTCATCCAAATTGATGGTGGTGACTTGAGAAAAATCCAGATCGCCTTTATTGTACCAATCAACTAATTGACGGTAAATACCAACAGGGGATGAGCCGGTTGCCAGTCCGAGAACACAATTCGGTTTCATAATGATCTGTGCGGAAATAATGTTTGCAGCTTTACGGCTTAAATCTTGGTAATTTTTACTTCTGTAAAGAATCATACTATCATCCTTTCTTTTAACGTGTATCAATTAGTATCTCTTATCAGTAAATAAGTATATCCTTTTTGTGATAAAAATCAAGCAGAATAGCTATAATAAAATTTGTTTCAAGCTTTTCTTATGAAGCATTCTATTGTAAAATAATTTTAATTCTAAAAAATGGAAAGGAGAAATGATCATGATTATAAAAAATGCTGATGTTTTTATGGAAGATAAAAGATTTGATAAAAAAGATATTCTGATTAAAAAAGGAAGATTTGAAAAAATAGAAGAAGATATCCGGATGGAGACAGAAGAGGTGATTGACGCAGAAGGTCTTTATGCGATTCCCGGTCTGATCGATCTGCATTTTCACGGATGTAAGGGATACGATGTTTGCGACGGAACCATAAAAGCCTGGGAAGAAATTGCTAGATATGAAGCGTCTATTGGCGTGACAGCCATAGCTCCTGCTACGATGACGCTGCCGGTGGAAGAATTGGAAAAAATTTTAAAAGTTGCCGCTGAGTACAAAAACACGGCGAAGGATGGCGCGGACCTCGTGGGAATTAATATGGAAGGACCATTTATCAGTAAGGTGAAAAAAGGCGCCCAGGATGATCGAAATATCATTTCCTGCGACAAAGAAATCTGCGAGCGTTTCCTGAAAGCTTCCGAAGGATTGGTGAAGTTTATGGCAGTGGCTCCGGAAGAAAATGACAATTATCCGGAATTTATTGAGGCGATGAAAGATAAGGTGGATATTTCACTGGCTCACACAAACGCAGATTATGAGACAGCGAAAAAAGCCTTTGATGCGGGGGCAAATCATGGGGTTCATATGTTTAATGCGATGCCCGCTTTTACCCATCGTGATCCTGGCGTGGTGGGAGCGATCTCCGACAGCGAACACGTTATGGCAGAAATCATTTGTGACGGGATCCATGTCCATGGCTCCATGGTAAGAGCGGCATTTAAGATGATGGGAGAAGACCGCATGATTTTAATCAGCGACAGTATGCGCGCCGCAGGACTTGGCGACGGGCGCTATACTCTGGGAGGTCTGGAAGTTGACGTTCGGGGAAATCGCGCCACATTAGTTTCCGACGGCGTTTTGGCAGGCTCCGTGACCACCCTGCCGGATTGTATGAGAATCGCGGTAAAAGAAATGAACCTTCCTCTGGAAACTGCGGTGGCGTGCGCAACGATCCAACCGGCAAGGAGTTTGAAGATTGACAAAGAATACGGCTCGATTTCCCGGGGAAAGAAGGGAAATGTTGTATTGCTGGATAAAGATTTAAACTTAAAAATGGTCATAAAAGATGGAAAAATCATTGAATTTAAAAAATAGTATTGACTTTCCCCCCTTGTGGAACCTGTAAGATGAGAGAGCCAAAGAGAAAAGCGATTAGGAAAAGGAACGAGAATCATGAAAATCAGGCAAGTAGAAGAACTAGTCGGCATCACAAAAAAGAATATCCGTTTTTATGAGGACCAGGGACTTCTAAAAATTGAGAGAGCGGAGAACGGTTACCGGGAATATCATGAAAAAGATATTCGAAGGCTAAAAGAAATCAAACTTTTCCGGAAACTTGATTTTTCCCTGGAAGATATCAGGGCAATGTTTTTCGGACAGAACACATTGCAGTATTGTCTTCATAAACAGCTTGATGGGCTGGAAAAGCAAAAAGAGTTGTTGGAGAAAAGGGAGTTTATCTGCCAAAGTATGCTGGACGAACATCTTATGTATGATGCTTTGATCCTTGATGAATGGCTTGACAAAATGGAATGCATGGAAAAGGAGGGTAAGGTTTTTATGGATATTGAACGAAACGACGTAAGAAAGAAAAAAATTACGGGTGCATTGATTGCGGCGTTGGTGATGGCTGCGGCCATGGCGCTGATGGTAGTTTTTGTTTTGTGGATGGATACCATGGAGCCGCTTCCACTGGGCTTGCTTTTGTTCATCCTTGCTATACCGGCCCTTATCATGGTCGGCGTGATCTATGCAGTTTATGAAAGGATTCAGGAGATTAAAGGAGGAGAAGAAGATGAAGCTTCTAAGTATTGACTATGTTCCCGGCGCAGAGATTGAGGCGCTTGGGATGGTACAGGGAACCATCGTGCAGTCTAAAAATGTGGGAAAGGATTTTATGGCCGGAATGAAAACATTGGTGGGCGGAGAGATCACCGGTTACACTGAGATGCTCAATGAAGCCCGTCAGCTTGCAATAAAAAGAATGATTGACCAGGCAAAGGCGCTCGGCGCAGATGCAGTGATCGGCGTGAAGTACGGCTCCTCCCAATTGATGCAGGGAGCGGCAGAGGTGATCGCATACGGAACTGCGGTAAAAATTATATAAGAGATGAAAAAAGGGAGGAAAAGCGAATCCTGTTCATAGCTTGTTTCCTCCTTTTTTTTGTATTATAATATATGCATTCGGGGGTATCGTAAGCTCTTTTACTATCGTAATCCCCTTTTTCTTTTTTCAGAGATCAGCATAATTTTAAAAAAAGGACATAAATATCAAAGGAGAAAAATATGAAATGCTATATTTGTGGAAGTGAATTGTCACAAGAAGATAAGTTTTGCCCGGAGTGCGGAGCTAAAGTTTACGAAACCCAGATGACCCCGGAATCCGTATCTGGAAATGAGCCGGGGAATGGCGCGGGTCCTTATGGAGGAGGGTATGGTCCTTATCCTCCAAAGGATAATTCCGGGCCATTAAAGATTGTCCTTGCCGTGGGAATTATCATGCTTATTCTGGCCGTCGCTGTGCTGGCCTTTTACCTGGTAAACAGCACAAAGGACGACGGGCAGGAAGCGACCACAACTCAGGCAAAGGCGGAGGAAGAAGACACAGAAGAAGAGGAGACAGAGGAAGAGGAGGACGACGGGGAAAATGCTTCTTCTTTCGGTTATGCCTATAATTACGATCTCTCTGGTCTAAAAAGAATTGGAGTGGCCGCCGAAGCCGACTATTATATATCAGGAGGTAAGTATGACTACCGGGGTTACCGGGCTATGGACGGGGATACAGTAAGTTCCTGGCAGACAGAGCATTGCCCATCGACCCTCACGGCGGATTTAGGAGGGGAACATGAGGTAAAGGCGATCAGTTTTAAACTTGGAAACTGGAGAGAAGATCATTATTTCTATGAGAATTGCCGCCCGTCAAAGATTATGATCTCACTTGGTGACTTATCTTCTTTTGAACTGGAGTTCAGCAACGAAAAGAAAGAATTTGTCCTGGAATTTTCCAAACCGATCAAAGCGTCGAAGGCTGAATTTAAGATTACGGATTTCTACACAGGAACACAGTATTCCGGCGGAAACGATGATATCTGCATCTCTGAGATTACCTTATATGAGGAATAAGTAATATGTCAAAAAAGCAGCAAAATCAAAATGTGAAATATCAAAAAAATCAAAGCAAAAATCAAAAAAAGAAACCCGGGAAGGCGAAGAGCACTCCAAAAAATAACAAAGCTAAGAAAAAGCGGTCTAAACGGGTGGAAGAAGAATGGAAAGGGCTTTATTTTTTAGTCGGTTTGTTTTCTGTGCTGAGCGTTGCGGCGATTTGTCTGGTCATCGTGACAGGATGGTATCATTGGAAGCAGAATAAACAAGAAAAGAAAGCAGAATATTCTGAAAGCACACAGGTAAGAAAGCAGGCGAAAGCCTCTGTAGCAGAACCGGGAGAAGCAACCAGCCAGATAAAATCGAAGGAGGAAAGTTCGACGGAGCAAGAATCGCAACCCAATGAAGGAAGTGATATTTTGATCAATTTAGATGAAATAGACGCCGGCACTGAATTGACAGAAGATCAGCTCGATCTTGATCAACTAGAGAGGTATTTTTCTTCTTGTCCGATTTCTGATGAGATATATCAAAGGATAAACGGAAAGTCTTATAAAGAAGACGGCATAGTGCCGCGGGAAGATCTGAGATATTTAAAGGTACTTCATTATGGCTTTGATCATGAATACCGGGTAGGAGAGCTGATCGTTAACGTGGGTCTTGCCGAGGAGTTTCTCGAGATTTTTCAGGAATTATTTGAGGAAGAATATGAGATAGAAAAAATGGAATTGGTAGATAACTATGAGGCCGATGATTATATTTCCATTGAGAACAATAACACTTCCTGCTTTAATTACAGGGAAGTGACAGGAGGAAGTTCTTTATCCAATCATGCCAGAGGATGTGCCATAGACATCAATCCTCAGCAAAATCCTTATGTTACCTACAGTGATGGTCAGCCGGTTTGGTCCCATACCAATGCAAGCGATTATATTGACAGGGACGGCGGAGCAGATCACATGATCGATCACGATGATGTATGCTTTAAGATTTTCCAGGCACATGGATTTACATGGGGAGGAGACTGGAACAGCCTCAAGGATTATCAGCATTTTGAAAAAGTAGTCACCAGCTATTAGAGATATCTGAAAAATATCTAACAGAAATGTTTAATAGAGATGTCTGATAAAATTATCTAATAGAAATGTTTAATAAAGATGCCTGATAAAAGTATCTAATAGAAATGTTTAATAAAGATATCTGATAAAAGTATTTGGCAGAAATATTTAAAAAGAAACAAAAACAGGAGAGAACATGGATACGCAGCCGCACAAGCGACGGGTGAGGTATAAAGGAACTCATCCCAGAAGATTTGAAGAAAAATATAAAGAGCATCAACCGGAAAAATATGCCGATACCATTGCGAAGGTAATTCAGAAGGGAAGCACCCCCGCCGGAATGCATCTTTCGATCATGGTGGAAGAAATTCTAGATTTTTTTGATATCAAACCGGGACAAAAAGGCTTAGATTGTACCCTGGGATATGGAGGACACACCAGAAAGATGCTGGAACGCCTTGAGGGAGAGGGACATATCTACGGTTTGGATATCGACAGGATTGAGATGGAAAAAACGAGGGATAGATTGCGAAACTCAGGGTATGGAGAAGATATTTTGACTATTATCCCGGAGAATTTTGCAAATATAGATCTTATCGGTGAAAAATATGGCCCCTTTGATTTTATTTTAGCAGATCTTGGAGTCTCATCCATGCAGATTGATAATCCGCAGAGGGGGTTTTCCTACAAATTAGAAGGCCCTCTGGATTTAAGACTAAATTCAAAGGAAGGGATTCCGGCTTCCCAGCGGCTTCTTGAGCTTTCCAGAGAGGAGATCAGAGGAATGCTCGAGGAAAATGCCGATGAACCATATGCGAAAGAGATTGCCGCAGAAATCTGGAAGACTCTAAAGAGAAAGCAGAAAATAGAAACCACCTTCCAATATCGGGAGACCATAGAGCGCACCCTTGCTTTTTTGCCGGAGGACAAACAAAAGAAAGACACTCTGAAAAAAACATGGCAAAGGTGTTTTCAGGCGCTAAGAATCGATGTGAACAGTGAATTTGAAGTTTTGGAAGCGTTCTTAAACAAATTGCCGGAGGTGATGGCGCCGGGAGGAAAGGTTGCGGTTTTGACATTTCATTCCGGGGAGGACAGGCTGGTGAAAAGAGCCTGGAAAGAATATAAAAAAAGCGGGATATTTACAGAAATATCCAAAGACGTCATCAGGCCGACGGGAGAAGAATGCAGAAAAAATGGCCGGGCAAGATCAACCAAAATGCGATGGGCAATTCGATCGGATTTTTAATATTTTGTGATCATATAAGAGTCTAATATCTTGCACTCAAATAAAACTATAAAAAAGGCGGTTGCTCTGTGAAAAAGTACAAAGCAATCGCTTTTTTGCAATTTATATGCCGATCAATCGTCGGGCGATAATGTAATGTTCAATGTGGTGTCTGAGAAAAAGGTGTTGGCATTATATAGATACAAGATTTTATTAACACTTTCTGATTCAATGAGCTGTTCTATATTGCCATAGTAGTATCTTGGATCAATCATAATAATAGTATGGTAATATGGAGCCAAAAATGGAATCAGGCTGTTGGCGTAGGAATCCTTGAATATTAATAAAGTCTCGCTATTATCCACAGCGGTGGAAATTTTAATCTCAGAATGATTTCCGTCAAAGAAAATCGCATATTTATCCCGAGCTTTTAAATTGTCCGTTTCATAAAAACTGGCGCTTTTTTTCTGTTCATCTACATAGTTAACCACAGACTTTGGCACCTGAGATTCATCTTCTGGCAGATAAACGTCAAGTTCTTCTTTTTTTCCGGACAAAAAGCCGCTTTTCGCAGATAAGGTTCCCTGAAATGAGAAGGAAACCGGTACTTTTTTATACTTGTATTTTTCTATGTCAATGCCAAGCTCATTTCCAAGATCGCCGAAGGCATAATAAGCCGCCGTGGTAGTCCAGTGATGGTCCGTATAATAATAGAGGTCTTCGTCGGTGTGTTTTTTTAAGGTATCACGAATGTTCACAAACTTTAAACCGCCGTCGGTCAGCGTTTTTTTAAGACTATCCAAATATGCGTTTTGATCTGCCACCGGTGCGTTGGCCGGAAGATAATTGGACAGGATGCTCACAGCATTAGGAGCAACCAGAGCATATTGTTCAATATCAGAATGCTTTTGGGCAAAGGCGGTCATTGCGTCCGTGGTGGTTTGTACCGTTTCTTTCGAAGGCGTGGTAAACATTTCGATTAAATGGTGCTTTTTTCCGATTAAAACACCATTGGCCTCCACCTTCCCAAGAAAACGGTCTGCGTTCGCCTTTAAAGTGATCCAGAAATCCCTGAAAATAAACTGATCGTTTACGTACGTTTCGTATTTTTCCTCATACCGTCCGGAAAGAACCTGAGAAGCGCTTAACTCTGGACGGGAAGAAAGAACCCGGTTTTCCTTTTCAGAAAACTTACGAATGGGAGTGATGATATTTGCAATAAAGACAATGATCAGTAAAAGGGAAAAGGATCCTCCCATCAATAGAAAAAATGGTTTATAATTAATTTTCTTTTTTTTCTTTGTAGTCATAAGAATACCCGTTAAAATTGTAAATATAAAAATGGTGTGTAAGAATTATATACCATGAATGCGATGCATAAAATAAACATCACAATATGCAAGACGGTCGCAATTCCCGGTCTTTTGTGCATCACCTGTTTTAATAAAATAAATACGCCAGGATGGCAGGTAAGGATGCTGATCACAAAAATAAGCAACCCGGTCTTTAGATAGTATAAAGCGGTACTGTCCACAAAGCCGGAAGCGCCGGCGCCAAACATTGCCGCAAGGTAATGTCCCATAGCCGAGAAATCTGTCTGGCTGAAAAATACCCAGCCGATCATGACAGCGATCATGGTATAAAGAAGAGTAACCGGCTTTGGAATCTTAGGCAAAATATTTTTTAAAATAAATTTTTCTATCAATAATAGCAAACCATAATATAGTCCCCAGATTATAAAATTAAGACTAGCCCCATGCCATAATCCGGTCAAAGCCCACACAACAAAAATATTGCGAATTTGTTTGATCACAGACACCCGGTTTCCGCCAAGGGGAATATAGATATAATCCCGAAACCAGCTTCCCAGAGAAATATGCCAGCGGCGCCAAAATTCGGAAACGCTGTGGGAAGTGTAGGGGTGGTCAAAGTTTTGTTTAAAGGAAAAACCGAGCATCTTTCCAAGACCGATGGCCATATCAGAATAACCGCTGAAATCAAAATAAATTTCCAGCGTATAGGCAAGGATGCCAAGCCAGGCGGAGACGAGAGAAAGTTTTTCTGCCCCGACGATTCCGTTATAAATAATAGCCAGATTATCGGCAAGAAGAACCTTTTTTGTCAGACCCTTCAGGAACAGTTCTGCTCCGATTCCCAGCTTTCCGATATTCAGAGTGCGGGAATAAAGAGTTTCCTTGATATCAGAGTAACGTACAATAGGACCCGACACCATATGAGGGAACATTGTACTGTAAACACCAAAAATCAAAAAGTTACGCTGCGCACTTATTTTTCCCTGATAGATGTCAAAAATATAGGACAGATTTTTAAAGGTATAAAAAGAAATACCGATTGGCAGTGCAAGCTCGGGATAAGATATGCTTTTTCCGATGAGAGCGCCGATAGAATCTACAAAAAATCCGAAATATTTGAAAAAACCGAGAATAAATAAGTTTACTACGATCGTAAAAATTAAATTAATCCTGGCAAGAGCAAGGTCCGATTTTAATCGTTCCAATTCTAAACCCATAAAATAATTAAAAACGCAGGAAAATATCATTAATAGAAGGTAAACCGGATCGCCCCATGCGTAGAAAAAAAGACTGCCGATAAGTAATATAGGATTTTGAAGCCTGTTTGGAACAAGATAGTAAATAAGAAGAAAAACAGGCAAAAACACAAAAATGAAAAAAATACTGCTAAATACCATAATTTTACTCCTTATTATATGATTGATAGAAAAACTTCTCTCCAGGAAGCAGCGTGTGGTCCGCACATATAGTAGGTATAAATACCCTTGGATTCCACAATTGCTTCATTAAGCTGGGCCATTTGATCCGTACCGTAGCCTTCGAAGGTATTCTTTTGACTGTCAAGATGAGCCTGCGCCTGCTCAAGAATTAAGGCCGCTTTGGACTTCGAAGAAGATTTTACGATGAGAATTTCCTCGACAGACATCGGAGAATCTGCTTTATAGAAAAAGAACCCCTCTGTACTGCCTTCCTCCAGACCGTAAAATCTCATTAACTCGGTTTTCCCGCATTCATTGATCCCGGAAAGATCGGCCTTAGTGGTCATGGTTTTAGAAATCGTATCCATCGGCAGATCCTTTGCACTGTCAGAAAAGCAAAGAATCACCAGATAGACCACTAAAAACACAACCAAAATGGCTTTGATCACAGAATGCTTATTGATAAATTTCATATTATAATCCCGCCTTTTCCGCCATATAGGTGAGCCACTTTGGATAAAAATCATAAACCATATGTTCACCGTCCGGCTCATATAATTCGGCATGATCCTTCAAAAGAATTGAACTGTCAATATAAGTACATTGATTTTCCTGGCACATTTGTTGAAGAGCGGTATTATAATCTTCATAATATCCCAATGCCGGAGTCGAATCAATTCTGGATTGTTCAATAGGCAGGATGCCGTTTATGTAAATCTTTACTCCGGGCAAAGCCTTTTTCAGTTTTTTGATCTGCTGCAAATAGGCCGCAATAAACTTGTCAGAATTTTCAACGTAAGTTTCCAGATCATTGGCGCCAAAACACATAATGATCGTAGATGGGTTTAAGCCGATTGCCGTGTCAATTTCATCATCCGCCTTAGCCACACTCAGGCCGATATCACTCACAACAATATCTCTTCCTAAAATCTCATATTCAACGATGGAATTTGTGATGGAATCCCCGAGGAGAACGGTTCCCTTATAGTGCTTATTCAAATCAGCGCCGCTCAGCGCTTCAATATCTTCATAGCTGGTAATCTCTTGTGTAGACAATTCGGCGGCCTGATCGTCTGTTTCCATTTCATCAATCTCTGATTCAATATCAGCAATATCCGTATTTTCCATTTCATTAAGCTTGGCAACATTTTCATCCACAATACTGCTTCCGCCAGTGATGGATATGATGAATCGTATCACGATAACTAAAACGACAATGAAAACAAAGCCTAAAATAAGAACCTTAGGTGGAATTTTCTTAATCTTCATTTTTCTTTCATTACCTTTCTCACAGTTTCATATAGAAATCACACTGTATTTTAAACATAATACACCATTATGATCTTTCTTATCTTCTATTATAATGTTTTGAGGTTTTTCGTCAAGCAAATCTACACAAATGGCGACAAATTGTTACATAAAACTATTGCTTTTCTCCCTTCGGCCTTCTTTTCTCCGGACAAACATAAAGTAATAGATCAAAGTATTTTTGCAAATGGTTTTTTGACAGCGACATTTGCCAACAAATATTAGGCGATAACATATTTGCGGAAGGTGTTGCATTTTAGGAAAGGCTATGGTATGATGATGACAAACATATGTTCGATTAAATAAAATGAGAAAGAGATTTCGTCAGAAAGGATGGAAAGATGGAGATTACATTGCAGCCTTCTTTGGAGGATAAGCTTCATATATTGGCAGACGCGGCAAAGTATGATGTGGCGTGTACTTCCAGCGGTGTGGACCGCCGGGGGAAGAATGGCTTTCTTGGTAATTCCCGGGCCTGCGGCATTTGTCACAGCTTTGCCTCAGACGGCAGATGTATTTCATTGCTTAAGATACTCATGAGTAATCACTGCATTTACGATTGTAAGTTCTGTTTAAGCAGATGTACCAATGATATTCCAAGAGCCACTTTCACTCCGCAGGAGATCTGTGAACTCACCGTGGAGTTTTATAAAAGGAATTATATCGAAGGACTTTTTTTAAGCTCCGGTATAATAGAAAGCCCGCGTTATACGATGGAAAAGATATGTGAAACAGTGACTTTGCTCCGGGAGGATTACCATTTTAACGGTTATATTCACATTAAGGCAGTCCCAGGCGCACCCGATGAGATGTTGATGAGAGCCGGTTTTCTGGCAGACCGGATGAGTATCAACTTAGAGTTTCCGACGGAATCCACCTTGCGCTCCCTTGCGCCCAACAAAAGTCATCGCACTATTCTAAAGCCTATGGGGATGATCACAGACTGCATAGCAGATCACAGGCTTTCTTTGGGAAAGCCTGCCAGGATGGAAAGAAGCTATGGCAACCGTTTTTTAAAAAACAGTATTTTTTCAGAAAATAATTTAAAAAAGGTTTACGGCAAAAAGACGGATTATCTGGAAGATCACTCCGCCCAAAAACATTTTATTCATAATCCGCCGTCAGAGATTAAAAAACTGCCGGAGCGCGCCTTTGCTTCCGCAGGAGTAAGCACGCAGATGATCGTTGGCGCAGGAGGAGATTCGGATTATACTTTACTGAAAACCTCTCAAATGCTGTATCAGAAGTATGATTTAAAAAGAGTGTTTTATTCGGCATATGTGCCTTTGAATGATGACAGCAGCCTTCCTCCGGTGGGAACCCTTCCTCCGCTTTTGAGAGAGCACAGATTATATCAGGCGGACTGGCTGCTGCGTTATTACGGATTCCAGGCAGAGGAATTGCTCACTCCCAAGGTTCCGGATTTTAATTTACAGATTGATCCAAAGTGCAACTGGGCCTTGCGCCATATTGGATATTTCCCGGTAGAAATCAATCGAGCCTCCTATGAAGAAATCCTTCGTGTGCCGGGGATCGGCCCGAGATCGGCAGGGCGTATCGTGAAAGCCAGAAGGTACGGACTGTTGGATTTTTCCCATATAAAGAAGATGGGGGTAGTTTTAAAAAGGGCGCAGTATTTTATCACCTGTAAGGGGAAAATGCTTTATAAAATCCCCATGAAAGAGGATTTTATACTCAGGCAGCTAATCAGCTCCGAGTCGGGCAATAATGAAAAAATCAGCAGTCAAAACCAGTACAGACAATTAAACTTATTTGATGATTTCCACATAGACAGACGATAGATATGTTTTATGATCAGTACGTATGAAAACTTTTGTGAATATAATTTTTCCGTTTAGATCAGGATATAAATCAGGATATGGAGGATGGCGTGACTATATTTTATTGTGAAGACAGTTTTGAAGCGATGATGACGTGCATTTATTATGCCTGGGCGTCCAAACTGGGGTATAAAAGCATTCAATTAAAAGCAGGCGTTCATTTGCAAAGAGAATTATTCTGCGATTACATTTTCATTGAACCGGAGCAGGATAAGGCAGAGAGCGTATCAAGAAGCATACAAAAAAAGATATCTTTTCAGGCCTATAGCCATGTTTTTAAGACGGCGATGTCCGAAGATCCGGATAAGCTTCACTGGATCTATCTTTTTTTGCTGCTGGGTTTTTCTTATGGAAGGGATGTTTTGAAAATGCTAAGGGAACCAGCGGTGGAAAGGGTGATGAGTCTCAGTCGGAGAGTGGGAAATGAAGCCCATTTATACAGGGAGTTTATGCGGTTTCATGTTGTTCCGCCTCAGATTTATATGAGCCATTTTGAGCCGGATAATAACGTCATTTCTTTCTTGGCGGAACATTTTCAGGATCGTATGCCTTCTGAGCATTGGATGATCATAGACGATAAAAGAAAACTGGCGGCAGTTCATTCCAGAGAAGAAGAATATTACCTCACGGATTTGACGGAAGAAGAATTGGATATTCTAAGGCAGTCAGAAAAATCAGAAGACAGATATACAAATCTATGGAAGAACTTTTTCCGTGACATTGGCATCAAAGAACGAAAAAATCTTAAATGTCAAAGAAATATGATGCCATTAAAATACAGAAAGTATGTGGTAGAATTTAAGGAAGAATAAAAACTGCATATTGCATTTGAGAAAAACATCTGGTAGAATCATCAGCAGAACAAATGTTCTAAAGGAAGCAGTATTTAAATGTGTTCATAAGGAGGTCCTTCCATGGATCATTTTAAATTAGTATCAGAATTTGCCCCTACCGGCGATCAGCCACAGGCCATAGAAGCGCTTGTCAAAGGTTTTCAGGAAGGAAATCAATTTCAGACTTTATTGGGCGTTACCGGCTCCGGGAAAACCTTTACCATGGCAAATGTTATCCAGGCATTGAATAAACCGACGCTGATTCTTGCTCATAACAAAACTCTTGCCGCACAGCTCTACAGTGAGTTTAAGGAATTTTTCCCGGAGAACGCGGTGGAGTATTTTGTGTCCTATTATGATTATTACCAGCCGGAGGCTTACGTTCCTTCTACAGATACCTATATTGAAAAGGATTCCTCCATTAACGATGAGATTGATAAACTCCGTCACAGCGCCACGGCGGCGCTGATCGAGAGAAAGGACGTCATTGTGGTGTCTTCGGTATCCTGCATTTATGGAATCGGAAGTAAGAAAGATTATGAGGAGATGATGATCTCACTGCGGCCGGGTATGGAGATTGACAGAGATGAGGTGATCCACCGTCTGATCGATATCCAGTATACAAGAAATGAACTGGATTTTAAAAGAGGTTCTTTTCGAGTGAAGGGCGATGTCCTGGAAATTGTGCCGGTATCCACCTTTGAGGACGCCATTCGCATAGAGTTTTTTGGAGATGAGATTGATCGTATCATGCAGATCGATCTGCTTACTGGAGAGATTAAGGCCAGCCTTAATTTTGTTGCGGTTTTTCCCGCTTCCCATTATGTGGTTCCCCAGGAGCAGATTGAAAAGGCCGTCGGGACGATCAAAGAAGAATTGGAAGAACGGGTGGCATATTTTAAAGAAAATGATCAATTATTGGAAGCACAGCGGATTGCAGAGCGCACTAACTTTGATATGGAGATGTTAAAAGAGACTGGATTTTGTTCCGGCATAGAAAATTATTCCAGGCATTTAACCGGATTGGAACCGGGGAAAGCTCCATATACTTTGATTGATTTCTTTGGCGATGACTTTTTGCTGATCGTGGACGAATCTCATATTACCATTCCTCAGGTGAGAGGTATGTACGCGGGGGACCGATCCAGAAAACAGACGTTGGTGGACTTTGGATTCCGCCTTCCGTCGGCGCTTGACAACCGCCCTTTGAATTTTACAGAATTTGAGGAACATATTGACCAGATGTTATTTGTTTCCGCCACGCCGAATGTATATGAGGCGGAACATGAGCTGCTGCGCACGGAACAGATCATCCGACCGACAGGACTGTTGGATCCTCCTATCGAGGTGAGACCGGTAAAAGGACAGATTGATGATCTGGTCAGTGAAATCCACCGAGAAATTGAAAAGAATAATAAAGTCCTGGTCACAACCCTAACAAAGCGAATGGCCGAGGATTTGACAGATTATATGAAGGAAATGGACATTAAAGTAAAATATCTTCATTCGGATATCGATACTTTGGAGAGAGTGGAGATCGTGAGGGATCTTAGAATGGGGATCTTTGATGTTTTAGTGGGGATCAACCTTTTAAGAGAAGGGTTGGACATTCCGGAAGTTACGCTGATCGCGATCCTGGATGCGGACAAAGAAGGATTTCTTCGTTCAGAGACCTCTCTGGTCCAGACGATCGGCCGTGCCGCCAGAAACTCAGAAGGCCATGTGATCATGTATGCAGACACGATCACAGAATCCATGCACAATGCGATCACAGAGACGGAACGAAGAAGAGAGATACAAATGCAATATAATAAAGAGCATGGTATCGTTCCTACCACAATTAAAAAAGCAGTCCGGGATCTGGTTTCCATTACAAATGAGGATCATAAGGAAAATAAAATATATGACTTAAAGAAGGACAGAGAGTCCATGAACCGCAAAGAATTAAAGGAAGCAATTGCCAAACTTACGAAGAAAATGAATCAGGCTGCGGCAGAGTTAAATTTTGAAGACGCAGCTTTGCTTCGGGATGAGCTGATGAAGTATAAAGCTTCTTTGCGTGATTATGATAAATGATACATTGGGAGAGAATGAATGAGTGACACAAGAAAATACATTAAAATCAGAGGAGCCAGAGAGCATAATTTAAAAGATATCAATATCGATATTCCCAGAAATGAATTGGTCGTTTTGACAGGATTGAGCGGCTCTGGAAAATCCTCCCTGGCTTTTGATACCATTTACGCAGAGGGACAAAGAAGATACATGGAATCTTTATCTTCCTACGCCAGACAGTTTTTAGGACAGATGGAAAAACCAGACGTGGATGAAATCCAGGGATTGTCCCCGGCCATATCCATTGATCAGAAGTCGACCAACCGAAATCCTCGTTCTACTGTCGGAACGGTCACGGAAATCTATGACTATTTAAGGCTTCTTTATGCCCGGGTGGGGATTCCCCACTGTCCTAAATGCGGCAAAGTGATATCCAGACAAACCGTGGATCAAATGGTAGATCAGATCATGCAGCTCCCGGAGAGAAGCAAAATATTTCTTTTGGCTCCCATTGTGCGGGGACGGAAAGGAGAGCATGTTAAGCTTCTGGATCAGGCAAAGCGAAGCGGTTATGTCCGCGCCCGGATTGACGGAAATATATACGAATTATCCGAAGAAATCAAGCTGGAAAAAAATAAAAAACATAATATTGAAATCGTGGTAGACCGCCTGATTGTCAAAGAAGGAATCGAACAAAGGCTTGCCGATTCGGTGGAAACCGTGCTGAATTTAAGCGGAGGTCTCTTGATCGTGGATGTGGTTGGAGCGGAGCAGATCAACTTTAGCCAGAGTTTTTCTTGTCCCGACTGTGAGATTAGTATTTCGGAAATTGAACCCAGAAGCTTTTCTTTCAATAATCCCTTTGGAGCTTGTCCGGTATGCAAAGGGTTAGGATACCGGATGGAATTTGACGAAGAGCTGATCATTCCCGACAAGTCTTTAAGTATTGCAGAGGGAGCGATTGTCGCAACGGGCTGGCAGTCGGCCACGGATAAGAAAAGTTTTACAGGATCTATCCTCACTGCACTTTCTGCGGAATACGGCTTTGATCTGAATACTCCTTTTGGCGAATTGGACAAGGAGATTCAGGATATGCTTTTACACGGTACAAACAGCAGAATGGTAAAAGTGTATTATAAAGGAAGACGGGGGGAGGGCATCTATGATATTACTTTCGAAGGGATTATCCGAAATTTACAGAGACGATACCGGGAAAATCATTCAGAAAGAATGAAGGCGGAATATGAATCCTTTATGTCCATCACCCCTTGTAATTCCTGTCATGGACAAAGGCTAAAAGAAGAATCTCTTGCGGTCACAGTGGGAGATTATAATATTTATGAGATAACGAAACTGTCCATAAAACAGATGATAGAGTATTTTAAAAAGTTGCAGTTGACCGAGCGGCAGCTTATGATCGGGGAAAGGGTCATTAAAGAAATTAAAGGGCGAATTGGTTTTCTAAATGACGTCGGGCTTAACTATCTGTGCCTGTCCCAGGGAACATCCACATTGTCCGGCGGGGAAGCGCAAAGAATCCGTCTCGCCACGCAAATCGGCTCCGGATTAATGGGCGTTGCATATATTTTGGATGAACCGAGTATCGGTCTCCACCAGAGGGATAATGATAAATTGATTGCCGCCCTGAAAAATCTTCGTGATCTTGGCAATTCTCTGATCGTTGTGGAGCATGACGAAGATACGATGAGAGCAGCCGATTATATCATCGATATCGGACCGGAAGCCGGGGATAATGGCGGCCGTATCGTTGCAGTGGGGACAGCGAAAGAGCTGATGGAAAATCCCAATTCCATTACAGGTGCCTATTTGAGCGGTAAAAAGAAAATTCCAATTCCGGAAAAAAGAAGAAAACCGACAGGATGGCTTACCGTAAAAGGAGCACGGGAAAACAATCTGAAAAACATTGACGTAAAGTTCCCACTGGGAGTGATGACCTGCGTGACCGGAGTATCCGGTTCGGGAAAGAGCTCCCTGGTTAATGAAATTTTATATAAACATCTCGCCGGAAGCCTGAACCGCGCCCGGATCAAACCGGGAAAGCACAAAACGATTTTGGGAGATGATCAGCTTGATAAGATCATTAATATCGATCAATCGCCGATTGGCCGTACTCCGAGATCTAACCCGGCGACCTACACCGGCGTGTTTGATTACATTCGCGAACTCTTCGCCATGACAAAAGATGCAAAGTCAAGGGGATACGACAAAGGCAGATTCAGTTTTAACAAAAAAGGCGGCAGATGCGAAGCCTGTGCCGGCGACGGAATTATCTGCATCGAGATGCAGTTCTTACCCGATGTGTATGTACCTTGCGAAGTGTGCCATGGACAACGCTATAACCGGGAGACATTGGAAGTAAAATATAAAGGGAAAAACATTTTTGAAGTTTTAGACATGACGGTGGAGGAAGCCTGCATTTTCTTTGAAAGCATTCCTTCCATAAGAAGAAAGATAGAAACTTTAAGAGACGTGGGATTGACCTATATTAAGCTGGGACAGCCATCCACCACATTGTCCGGTGGAGAAGCCCAGCGGGTTAAATTGGCCACCGAGCTCAGCAGACAGAGTACCGGCAAGACAATCTATATATTAGACGAACCGACAACAGGACTCCATTTCGCAGACGTCCATAAGCTCACAGCTATTTTAGATCGACTGACAGAAAACGGAAATACCGTCGTTGTGATCGAGCATAATCTGGAAGTGATAAAAACCGCCGATTATATTATAGATATGGGACCAGAAGGCGGCGAAGGCGGCGGTACGGTTGTCGCTGTGGGAACCCCGGAGGAAATCGCTGAAAATGAAGCTTCATACACAGGAGATTATTTGAAAAAATATTTAGAACAGGAAAATCAACGGGAAGATCAACAAGAACGTCAACAGGAAAATCAGCGAGAAAATTAACGGGGAAGCCAACAAGGAAATCAATAGGAAAATCAGCAGGGAAATCAACGAAAAAATCAACAAGAAAAT
>CAZKQV010000025.1:37442-43793 GCA_964555015.1 uncultured Eubacterium sp.
AAATCAATAGGAAAATCAGCAGGGAAATCAACGAAAAAATCAACAAGAAAATTAATAAGGAAGTCGGAGGGAAAATGTCTGGCATGGATCAAAATAGAATGAAAAAGGAAATAGATCAACAAAAAACAAAAGCCTTCCTCGTAGGAGTGAACCTGGGAAATAATCCTGATTTCGAGAGCGAGTTGGAAGAACTGAAAAGTTTGGCAGAAGCGTGTGACATGGAAGTAGTCGGCGTGGAAACTCAAAATCTGGACCAGATCAATACCGGCGTTTACGTAGGAAAAGGAAAGGCAGATGAAATCAAAGCCATTTCCCATATGCTGGAAGCAGATGTGATAATATTTGATGACACATTATCCCCAATGCAGCTTCGCAATCTAAAAGATATCATCGAAAGGCCGGTAATAGACCGGACACATCTGATCTTACAGATCTTTTCTTCCAGGGCACGGACCAGAGAAGCACAGATCCAGGTAGAAACGGCAAGACTGCAATACGAGCTTCCAAGGCTTACAGGTATGGGGGAAGTGTTAAGCCGTCAGGGCGGAGGCAGCGGCGGTTTATCCAATAAAGGCGCTGGAGAAAAGAAACTGGAGCTGGATAAACGAAAAATCCGGCACCGTATCTCAGAACTGAAAAAAGAATTAAAAGAGGTGGAACAAAATCGCCAAACTCAGCGAAAAAAACGGATGCAGCAGGGAATCCCTCTGGTTGCACTGGTAGGTTATACCAACGCCGGAAAGTCAACCTTGATGAATGCACTCCTTGATCAGTGTGGGCAGGATGAAGAAAAGAAAGTATTAGCACAAAATATGTTATTTGCCACATTGGATACTACCGTGAGAAAAATCCATCTTCCCGATAACAAAGAATTTTTATTGTCAGATACCGTTGGTTTCATCAATAAACTGCCCCACAATTTGGTGCAGGCATTCCACTCTACCTTGGAAGAAGTAAAATACGCAGATCTTCTTTTGGAAGTTGTGGATTATTCTGATGAACATTATAAAGAGCATATGGCCGTCACCAAAGATACCCTAAAGCAATTAGGAGCCGAGGATATCCCTTGCATCCACATTTTCAATAAATGTGATTTGCGCTCAGAAGAAAAAGAACTCCTGCCTAAAAAAGGGACGAAAGCAATCTATATGGCGGCGGGAGCGGGAATCGGCATCAGCGAATTAACAGAAATGATCGGAAAGGAAATTTTTAAGTATTATGTTTCCTGCGAAATGCTGATTCCATATACAGAAGGAAATTTAATATCTTATTTCAACGAAAACGCAACTGTCTATGAGACAGAGTACCTTACGGAAGGCACGAAAATATCAGTGAGCTGCCTGTATAAAGATCTGCAAAAGTACAAGCAATATGTAATCTAATAGTGGTATGTAATTAAATCAGTAAAACTCTGCACGCAGCAGGAGGTGTGGAAAATGCAGCATAAAACAATCGTGGAACAAGGCGGAACTGTACATTATTGGATTAGCAGAAAAGAAAATACCGCGGACTGTATTGTTTTCACACATGGCGTGACGGCAGATCATACAATGTTTGAAAAGCAAGTAGTTTATTTTTATGATAACTATAAAATAATTCTTTGGGACGTTCCCATGCATGGTTTGTCAAGACCATATCATGGATTTTCTTATCATGATATGGCCGAAATATTACATAATATTTTACGAAAAGAAAATATTGGGAAAGTATTTTTAGTTGGAATGTCTATGGGAGGTTATCCAAGCCAGCATTTTGCAAGTATTTATCCCGATATGGTAAAAGGTTTTATAGCTTTGGATACAACACCATTAGGCTGCGGCTATTATTCAAAATCAGACCTATGGTGGTTAAAGCAAGCGGCCCCAATAGCAAAATGGTTTCCTGAAAACATTTTAAGGATGAGTATCGCTTGGTCAGTGTCGAAGAGTAAATACTCCTATCAAAAAATGATGGCTATGCTAAAACAAGTTTCAAAAGCGGAAATCATTGAGCAAATGCGAGTGGCATATGAATATTTCTCTATGGAAAACAAGGATGTTAATTTTCGATTTCCTGTCTTGATCTTAGTAGGTGAAAAGGACAGTACAGGGAAGGTGAAATCGTATTGCAGAGAATGGGCAAAGCAAACGGGTTACCCACTTCATCTCATCAAAAGAGCAAAGCATTTTTCAAATGGGGATAATCCGGAACAGGTAAATAAAGAAATAGAAGATTTCATCCAGACGGTTATTCGGCAAGAACAGAAATGCTTATGACGCGGCAAAATGCAGCCTTGAACATGGACAAGTTGAGTATTGTTATGAATGCGAAAGTTATTCTTGTGAAAAATACCAACATATTGATGAATATGATTCTTTTATTACGCATCACGACAAAAAAACGGATATTATATTATTACAAAAGTGTAAAAGATTCCTCAAAGGTTGCACTTTTCAGAAAAGGAATTATTTGATACAATAGTAAACAATCAGGGAGGTATGAGAAAAATGAAATGTGAGATCTGCAAAACCAATCTTACAGAACAGGATAAGTTTTGCCCTGTTTGTGGAAGGAAAGTTGAAAATAATTCAAATTATCAGACAAATAATAGCGCATTTAATAACGGCCCTTATGATCAATATCAGAATCAGGGAGGCTATAATCAACAACAATATAATCAATATCAAAATTCAGGTTATAATCAGGGCTATCCGCAGCCACCAAAATCTGGCGGAGACGGTATGCTCAAAATGCTGCTTGCCATAGGTATCATTTTATTAATGATTGCAATTGGCGCCTTGATATTTATGTTGGTAAGTTCCCGTAGTTCCTCAGAAACAGAAGTTACCGAAGCTACGCAGGATAAATCAGGTGTAGATTCTGATGAAAAAGAAGTCGAAGAAGACGAAGATGATGACGACCAGAACGGAACTGTAATCATTAATAGTGATGTGGACAGCTCGAAATCAGACAATGTTTCTTCTTCTAATTCCTCTAATTCTTCCAGCTCATCAGGAAAGACGTCCGGATATATTATCTCAGGAAGCAATTCCAGATACTTAACATCCAGCGATTTGAGTTCATTGAGCTCTTGGGAATTGAAACTTGCCCGAAATGAAATTTACGCCCGTCATGGAAGACGGTTCAACGATTCCGATATTCAAGCATACTTTGATTCTAAAGACTGGTACAGCGGAACGATTTCTCCGGAAAACTTTAGTGATAGTGTGCTTAATGAATACGAGAGTTCCAATGCGATATATATTAAACAGTACGAAAAAGGAACTGCACCATCGTCCGCATCCTCGGTAAATTCAAGTTCAAGCTCAGGCAGTGGGTCATCGGGCAGCAGTTCGCTAAGCAGCGGATACATTCTTCCAAACAGCAGTACATCCTATTTGTCTGAAAGCGATATCGCAGGGCTGTCCAGTAGCCAGCTTCGCCTTGCCCGAAATGAAATTTACGCCCGTCACGGAAGAAGATTTAACAGTTCTGACCTACAATCGTATTTTGACGCACAGAGTTGGTACAGCGGAACGATTTCAGCAGACAGTTTCAATGAGGATGTATTGAGTTCTGTTGAAAAGAGCAACATAGATTTCATTGCTGCTCATGAGTAATATGAAGAATAATATGAAGAAATAGCAGATTATGGGTAGCGATATGGAAAAGCAGCGTAATTAAGGCAGAAAGTCCATATACCGTATAAGAGCGATCTGGATAATATTTTGCTAGTTTTATATCGCTATCTATTTTCATGAATCAAATAAATAATATGAATCACAAATGATAGAAGAAGTAAGAGCAGGTGATGAAAAGAAAGAGAGTGTTTCAAAGCGGAAAAAGGAGGAAATGAATGGAAAAGAAAAAATACATTCTTCTGCTAATGATAATGCTTCTCGCGATAGCAGGATTCTGTGCGTGCGGTAAAGACAAAATTGATAATGATAGTTCGGAAAATCAGGGAGAGAGTAACATAATAGATGATCTCATGGCCTCCGAAGAAGAAAAAACAAAATCGAAGAAAAACAGCGGTGCAGATAAAGAGTCAGCGGAAGAAAATACAATGACTACAGCGGATAAAGACACCGAAGAAGTATTGGAAGAGGCTACGACCGAGACACCAGAAAATAATTCAGCAGGCCAATATCTTATTTTCATTGATCCAGGACATCAGCAGTATGGCAATAGCGAGCAGGAACCGGTTGGCCCAGGAGCCAGTGAGACAAAAGCAAAAGTTAGCTCTGGTACAGCGGGAGTTGTTTCCGGTTTAGAAGAGTATGAGTTAAATCTTATGGTTTCTCTAAAACTCCGAGATGAACTGGAATCCAGAGGATATCAGGTAAAAATGACGAGAGAGACCAATGACGTGGATATTTCCAATGTGGAAAGAGCTCAAATGGCCAATACTGCAAAAGCAGATGCGTTTATAAGAATTCATGCAGACGGCGACGATTCTGGCAACAGCCAAGGAATCATGACCATATGCCAGACCCCATCCAACCCATATAACGGAGAACTTTATGAAGAAAGCAAATTACTTTCCCAATGTATTCTGGATGAAGCCGTAGCAGAAACTGGAGCAAGAAGCAGGGATATTTGGGAGACAGACACCATGAGCGGCATAAACTGGGCCAAAGTACCTGTTACTATCTTGGAAATGGGATTTATGAGCAATGCTGAAGAGGATAGAAAAATGGCCACAGATGAATACCAGACTCAAATTGCAGTTGGCGTAGCAAATGGTGTGGATAAATTTTTTCAGTCTCAATAGTTGAAATATCGATAGCAACCTAAATAATACATAAAACTCTTACCATCAGGAGGAAGAAACTTGAAACGAGAAACAGTTATAGTCATCGATTTTGGAGGACAGTACAATCAATTAGTTGCGCGACGTGTCCGTGAATGCAATGTCTACTGTGAAATTTATTCTTACAAAACAGACATAGCAAAAATCAAAGAAATGAATCCGAAAGGAATTATTTTAACTGGAGGGCCAAATAGCTGCTATGAAGAAGGAGCACCAACTTATACCAAAGAACTATTTGAATTAGGTATTCCTGTTCTAGGCTTATGCTACGGAGCACAGCTTATGATGCATATTCTTGGCGGAAAAGTCGAAAAAGCGCCAATCCGTGAATATGGAAAAACAGAACTGACAGTGGATACAAACTCGAAACTTTTCACGGGAATCGAAGAACAAACAGTTTGTTGGATGAGCCATTTTGATTACATTTCGAAAACAGCGCCAAACTTCAATATCTGCGCATATACCAAAGACTGCCCAGTGGCAGCGGCAGAATACCCGGAGAAAAAACTTTACGCCATTCAATTTCATCCGGAAGTTTTGCACACTGTAAGAGGTAAAGAAATCCTTAACAACTACGTTTATAATGTATGCCATTGCGCCGGCGACTGGAAAATGGATTCCTTCGTAGAAAGCTCCATCAAAGCCATCCGCGAAAAAGTAGGCGATGGTAAAGTTCTCTGCGCACTTTCCGGAGGCGTAGATTCTTCCGTTGCAGCAGTACTCCTCTCCAAAGCTGTAGGAAAACAGCTCACCTGTGTTTTCGTTGACCATGGACTGCTGCGTAAAAACGAAGGAGACGAAGTAGAAGCCGTATTCGGACCAAACGGCCCATACGATCTAAACTTCATTCGCGTAAACGCACAAGAAAGATATTATAAAAAACTTGCAGGAGTCGAAGAACCAGAGGCAAAGCGAAAAATCATCGGCGAAGAATTTATCCGCGTATTCGAAGAAGAAGCCAAAAAAATAGGAGCAGTTGACTACCTTGTACAGGGAACCATCTATCCGGATGTGGTAGAAAGTGGACTCGGCGGAGAATCCGCAGTCATAAAATCCCACCACAATGTAGGAGGTCTGCCAGATTACGTTGATTTCAAGGAAATCATCGAACCACTCAGAGATCTCTTCAAAGACGAAGTTCGCAAAGCAGGTCTTGAACTTGGCATTCCAGAATACCTTGTATTCCGGCAGCCATTCCCGGGGCCAGGCCTTGGAATCCGGATCATCGGAGAAGTAACTGCCGAAAAAGTAAAAATCGTTCAGGACGCCGACTATATCTACCGCGAAGAAATTGCAAAAGCCGGCCTTGACAAAGACATTAACCAATACTTTGCCGCCCTTACCAATATGCGCTCCGTTGGAGTTATGGGAGACGAAAGAACCTACGACTACGCCGTAGCCCTTCGCGCCGTAAAAACAATAGACTTCATGACCGCAGAATCCTCAGAAATCCCATACGAGGTACTGAATAAAGTCATGAACCGAATTATTAATGAAGTTAAAGGAGTAAACCGCGTGCTTTATGATTTGACCAGCAAGCCGCCAGGAACGATAGAGTT
>CAZKQV010000026.1:0-10656 GCA_964555015.1 uncultured Eubacterium sp.
GCTGGCGGCTTCCATTAATTTAGACGCCATCGGTATTGTGGCAAAGACGCAGGACGGCGTGATTGCAGTAAAATCAGAAGGATATCCGAAAATCGTTGTGGATCTTAAGGAACTTTCTCCGGTTAAGGAAGAGGAGGGAACTTCCGAGGCGCTGATTCGAGGTGTGGCAGCGCGGATGAAGGAGCTGGGATATCAGATCGGCGGATTCCATGCTTATGTGACCAGCGACGTGTTAAGCGGCTCCGGTATGTCCTCATCGGCTGCTTACGAAGTGTTAATTGGAACAATACTTTCCGGACTTTATAATAAAATGGCTCTGGATGCCGTAGAAATCGCAAGAATCGGACAGTATGCGGAAAATGTTTATTTTGGTAAGCCTTGCGGTTTGATGGATCAGACAGCCTGCTCCGTCGGCGGACTGATCAACATTGATTTTGCAGATCCGGACGCAGCGATCGTAAAGAAGGTAAACGTAGATTTTGAGACTTACGGACATAATCTTTGTATTACAGACACCAAGGGATCCCATGCAGATTTGACGGATGAATATGCTGCAATTCCGGCAGATATGAAACGGGCGGCAATGTTCTTTGGAAAAAAAGTGCTGCGCCAGGTGGAGGAAAAGGAATTTTTTGAAAATATTTCAAGAATCCGTAAGGAAATGGGAGATCGTCCGGTGCTTCGCGCCCTGCACTTTTTCGAAGAAGAAAAGAGGGTGGATGGCCAGGTGGACGCCCTGGAACGTGGCCAGTTTGACGAATTTAAGCAGTTGATCAAGGCTTCCGGCGCTTCTTCCTTCCAGTATCTTCAAAATGTATTTACCGTTCGTTCTTTAAATGAACAGGGACTTTCTTTAGGGTTGGCTGTGAGCGAAGCGGTGCTTTGCGGACAGGGAGCGTGCCGTGTACACGGCGGCGGATTTGCCGGGACAATTCAGGCGTTTGTGCCGGGAGAGATGGTTTCAGAATATAAGGCGGCTTTGGACGACGTGTTCGGAGAGGGAAGCTGTCATGTGCTGAAAGTGAGAAAATACGGCGGTATGAAGGTACTTTAATTATTCATGTATCTAGGAGGAAGGAAAATGGATCTCAATAGAAAAATCACCAAACTGGCAACTTATGGAATGCAGACCGGACTGATCCGGGAAGAGGATAAAACCTATACGATCAACCAGCTTCTTTCCATATATCATCAGGATGAATATGTGGAGCCGGAAGACTTAGAAAATGGCGATATCGCCTTGGAGGAAGTTCTTAAAAGTCTGACAGATATCGCTTTGGAACAGGGAATCATTAAAAGCGACGATATCGTGACCAGAGACTTATTTGACACCCGCCTGATGGGCGTGCTGACAGCCCGTCCGTCGGAGATCATCCGGAGCTTTAACGAGCAATATGAAAAGAGTCCGGAAGATGCCACAGAATATTTCTATCAGTTTAGCCAGGATAATAACTATATCCGCAGAGACCGTATTAAAAAGGATATGCGCTGGACTGTGGAAAGTATTTATGGAACCATGGATATTACCATCAACCTTTCCAAGCCGGAGAAAGATCCGAAAGCGATTGCAGCGGCAAAAAATGCGCCGCAAAGCGCTTATCCAAAGTGCCAGCTCTGCATGGAAAATGAAGGATATGCCGGCAGAATGAACCATCCTGCAAGACAGAATCACCGGATCATACCGCTTACCATTAACGGACAAAAATGGGGCTTCCAGTATTCTCCGTATGTTTACTATAATGAGCATTGTATCGTATTTAACGGGGAACATACTCCGATGAAAATTGACCGGACCGCCTTTGTGAAACTCTTTGATTTTATCAAACAATTTCCACATTATTTCCTGGGATCCAATGCGGACCTTCCGATTGTGGGAGGTTCCATCTTAACCCACGATCATTTCCAGGGCGGACATTACACTTTTGCCATGGAAAAAGCCAAGATCGAAGAAAAAATTACTATCCCGGGCTATGAAGATGTGGAGGTGGGAATCCTTCATTGGCCGTTGTCCGTGCTTCGTATTTCCCATCCGGATGAGAAGCGACTGATCGATCTTGCAGATCATATCTTAAAAGCGTGGAGAAGCTATACCGATGAAGAGGCCTTTATCTTTGCATACACCGATGGGGAACCTCACAATACGATTACGCCGATCGCAAGGAAGAGAGAAGGACGTTACGAATTGGATCTTACCTTGCGCAACAACATTACCACACCGGAGTGTCCTCTTGGTCTGTATCATCCTCACAGTGAGTATCATCATATTAAAAAGGAAAATATCGGCCTTATTGAAGTGATGGGATTGGCAGTTTTACCGTCCAGACTGAAAAATGAGATGGAACTTCTTGCCGATTGCCTTGTAAACGGAGAGGATCTAACGAAACATGAAGAGCTGATCAAACATGAAGATTGGGCAAATAAGATCCGGGAAAAATATAGCGATATCCGCAAGGATAATGTGATGGATATTCTTAAGGAAGAAATCGGAGCAGTATTTGTGGGTGTGTTAGAAGACGCCGGAGTATACAAATGCAGTAAAGAGGGAAGAAAAGCATTTAAGAGATTTATCTCGGTTTTATAAAAACGCAGAAAAAACTCGCTTTTATCATTACAGCATATCAGGTGCTGTAAGATAAAGCGAGTTTTTTTATGTAAAGCGATATTCCCTGTGTTTGGGAGGGAGTATCTGGACGTTATGATATTTGGAACAGATCAGCCGCCCAGTTCGATCATCCGGTTGATGCAGCGGCTGGCTCCCTCTAAAACCTCGTCGGAAAGAGTGATTTCTTCCCCGTCGATGCCGCGGAGTACGTTGTAGACGTCCATCAGCGTGGTGACTTTCATGTTCATGCAGGACAGGTTAACGGAAAGCGGATAGAAGAGCTTGTCCGGACATTCAAACTGCAAATGTTCCACAATACTGTTTTCTGTGCCGATGATAAACTCTTTGGCGTCAGATTTTCTTGCATAAGCCATAATGCCGGTGGTGGAGCCGATGTAATCTGCAGAGGCCACCACTTCCGGACGGCATTCCGGATGTACCAAAAAGAGTGCGTTCGGATGGGCGGCTTTGGCCCGTTTGACGTCCTGTTTGCTCATGACGATATGGCGAGGACATCCGCCGGAATAGAAAGCAAATTCTTTTTCCGGGACTTGCTTTTGCACAAAATGTCCCAGATTAGGATCGGGGATAAATAAGATTTTATCCGCATCAAGTGCCTTACAGATCGTTACCGCGGAGGAAGAGGTCACGCAGACGTCGCAGCCGGTTTTTAATTCGGAACTTGTGTTGATATAAGCTACCACGGCATAGCCGGGATATTTCTGTTTCAGCATATCAAGCATATCCAGATCCAATTGATCGGCCATAGGACAGCCGGCCATAGGATTGGCCAGATAGACCTTTTTCTCCGGGGACAGCACCTTACAGGTTTCTGCCATGAAGCGCACGCCGCACATGATGATGTTTTGATGCGGATCTTTGCTGGCCTGCACGCTTAAACCATAGGAATCTCCGGTGTAGTCTGCCACCTCAAGAATTTCCTGTCCCTGATAGGCGTGGGCAAGGATGCAAAAGTCTTTTTCTTTTTTTAATCGGAGGATCTCCTCCTGAATTTCGTGAATCGTCATAATTTCTCCTTTATTTATTCTCTTCAATCTCCCAGGGAAGCAGTGCCACCAGATAGCCGGCTTTTTGTAATTTTTCTTCCATCAAATCCAGGCGTTTTTCGCTGGAAGCCTCCACCAGATGATAATGGTAGCCGGAGGTCGCGTTTCCCAAAAGTGTGGATTGGCTGTCTTTCATCGCCTGTATGAACTCTTGAACGTCCTGTCTGGAGCGGATGTCCATCTCCGCAGTGATACGGCCGTAGACTCTGTGGCTGATGCTTACATTTTTTACGTGTCCGCCGCAGTCCACAAACAGATTCAGCTCATCCTCCACTTGGCTCTCGTTGTGGCGTACTTTAAATTCTCTGGAAAAACTGGTGTCTTGCTGTAGGACATAGCCCCGGTTGGTGGAAATGATCCCGGGGGTTGCCGCCCGAATGACAGCAAGATCCTGTACGATGACCTGACGGCTTACATGAAAACGGGCCGCCAGATATTTTGCGGCAATAGGCGAAGTGGCCTCCCGCAGAATTTTTATGATCTCTGATCTTCGTTCTGATATATTCAAATATTACTCCTCCCAAATCCTTTGGAATCAGATAGCGTGAAGGTTTTTCATGGAAATATCCATGATCGGGGCAGAGTGGGTAAGAGCGCCGCTGGAAACAAAGTCAACTCCCAGTTCCGTAATTCGTGCAATGTTTTCCCTGGTGACATTTCCGGAGCATTCGGTCTGTGCCCGTCCTGCGATCAGCGCAATCGCTGCCTTCATCTGTTCAGTGGTCATGTTATCTAACATAATGATGTCGGCGCCGGCTTCCACTGCTTCTTCCACCTGAGCAAGGGTCTCAACCTCCACCTCAATCTTGCGGACAAAAGGAGCGTACTCCTTTGCCATGCGAATCGCATTGGCCACGCCGCCGGCAGCGCCGATATGATTGTCCTTTAACAAAACGCCGTCGGACAGATTATAACGATGGTTGCAGCCTCCGCCGACACGGACCGCATATTTTTCAAAAATACGGCAATTTGGAGTGGTCTTTCTGGTATCAAGCAGAGTGGTTTTTGTACCCTTTAGGAGATTGGCAACTTCATGGGTATAAGTGGCGATCCCGCTCATACGCTGGAGATAATTGAGGGCCACCCGCTCACCGGAAAGAAGCACCCGGATGTCTCCGGTCACGGTTCCAAGGAGCTGGCCTTTTTTCACAAAATCGCCGTCCTCACATTGAAATTCCACCTGCGTTTTCTCATCGAGCAACTGGAATACCCGGGCGTAAACAGAAAGCCCAGCGATGATACCGTCCTCTTTACAGATCAGATCAACGGTGCCCTGCTGCGGTTTTGGCATGACGGCGTTGGTGGAAACATCTTCGCTGGTGATATCCTCCTGCAATGCCATCATGATCAGTTTGTCCGCGTTCATTTTCATAGTAATTTCATTCATGGCTGTTTTTCATCCTTTCAATTTCGTTAAGAATACTGGTGCGATATCCTGCAAATATGGAATTTAAATCTTTATATTCCTCTAAATTAACATGGCGGATATCACAATCCGGATGGGCGCTGCCAAAGAGAATGTCGTCGGCGGCACGCTGGGCAAAAACAAGGGATTCCAGCAAAGAGTTGCTGGCGAGACGGTTTTTGCCGTGAACCCCGTTGCAGCTGGTCTCTCCCACGGCGTAAAGGCCGGTCATAGAAGTCTGGCTTCCCAGGTTCACAGCGATTCCACCCATAAAATAATGCTGTGCCGGCACGACAGGAATGGGCTCTTTTCGAACATCAAAGCCTTCTTCCAGACAGTGCTGATAAATATTTGGAAAATGCTGCAGGATCGTTTCTTCTCCGATAGGGCGCATATCCTCCCAGACATATTCGGTATGATCCTTTTTCATCTGCTCCCAGATATCCTGAGTTAACAAATCCCTCGGCTTTAATTCATTGGTAAAACGGTTCCCGTTTTTGTCATAGAGCAGCGCGCCCTCTCCACGAACGGATTCCGAGATCAGGAATCTGCGTCCCGGTTTCCGGGAAAACAGTGTTGTCGGATGAATTTGTATGTAGTCAAGATGGTGAAGCGCAACATGGTGCTTTAATGCGATGGCAATGGCGTCCCCAGTAATATGAGGGAAGTTGGTGGAGTTGGTGTAAAGTCCGCCCAAACCTCCGCAGGCTAGTACCACATCAGGAGCCTCCATACAATACAGTTTGCCATCAGGCCCGGAAACCACGATACCGCCGCAAATATTGTCCCTGGAGATGATATCTACCATAGTAGTGTATTCTTTGATGGTGATATTAGGTCTTTCCTGTGCCTGCTTTAATAAGGTGGAAGTGATCTCCCGGCCGGTCACATCTTCATGGAAAAGAATCCGGGGCTTAGAATGGGCGCCCTCGCGGGTGTAATCCAGCGTACCCTCTGGGGTGCGGTTAAAATCAACTCCCAGGCGAAGCAAATCCCGGATAATACTGTTGGAGGAACGGATCATCAGTTCCACAGCGTCGCTGTCATTTTCATAATGGCCGGTGCGCATGGTATCTTCGAAATAATCCTGGTAATCCCCTTCACCCCGCAGCATACAGATGCCGCCCTGGGCTAAAAAAGAGTCGGATTCGTCCGCTTTTTGTTTGGTGATGACACAGATTTTCTTTCTTTCCGGCAGGTTTAAAGCACAAAAAAGTCCCGCCGCTCCTGTGCCTACAATAATCACATCATATTTTTGATTCATAATAATAACCACTTTTCTTCATTAATAAGTCTTGGTTATTTTACATCCGATCATGATATATGTCAAGATATATATCAAGTTATATGACAAGACATATGTAAACAAAAAATAAGAATATCAAAAGATATTCTTATTTTTAATATGGTTTAAAAATCTGTTCGGAATCACCAAGGAAGCGTTTAACGGTGCATATGGTATAGTTTTTCGTAAATGCCGCCCTGTTTTAACAGTTCATCATGGGTGCCCTTTTCTGCGATTCCGTCCTCTGTGAGAACGAGGATTTGCTGGGCGTTTTGGATGGTGGTGAGCCTGTGGGCAATGACGATGGTGGTCCGGTTTCTGGCAAGCTTTTCAAGAGAATCCTGCACCACTTTTTCACTTTCATTGTCTAAGGCGGAGGTGGCTTCGTCAAAGATCAGGATCGGAGGATTCTTTAAAAATACTCTGGCGATGGATAACCGCTGCTTTTGCCCTCCGGAAAGCTTGATGCCCCTTTGACCGATATCTGTGTCATACCCCTCCGGGAAGGATTGGATAAATTCATGGGCATTGGCATTCTTTGCCGCCTCAATGACCTCCTGTCTCGTGGCGCCGGGTTTTCCGTAAGCGATATTTTCAAAGATGGTTCCGGAAAATAAATACACATCCTGCTGGACGATGCCGATATGGCTTCTTAAACTTTTTAAGGTGAGATCCCGGACGTCCTTTCCGTCGATTTTTATACTGCCGTCAGTCACGTCATAGAATCTTGGAATCAGAGAGCAAAGGGTCGTTTTCCCTGCGCCGGAGGCGCCCACCAAGGCGACGTAAGAGCCTGCAGGAACCTCCAGGAAAATATGATTTAACACTTTTTCCGCATTGTCCTGATAACGGAAAGAAACGTCGTCAAAAGAGATATCCCCTTTTACATTGGTAAGTTCTACGGCATTTTCCCCATCTTCGATGTCAGGACAGATGTTCATGATCTCCTGAAACCGTTCGAAGCCGCTGTAACCATTTTGAAACTGCTCAGTAAAATCCACCAGGGTTTTGATCGGCTCGGTGAACACGCCGATGTACAAAAGGAAGGTGATCAAGTCGCTCATTTCAATCCTTTGATGGGCAATGAGAATGCATCCCACCAAAATAACATTGACCTGAATTAATGTGGTGAACACACCGACGCCGGCCTGAAAGCTGCCCATATATTTGTAACTGTTCTTTTTGGCGCTGAGGAACCCGTCGTTGCCGACTTTAAATTTCTGATTTTCTATGGATTCGTTGGCAAAGGATTTTACTACCCGGATCCCGGATAAATTATCCTCGATCTGAGCGTTGATATCTGCGATTTTTTCCCGGTTGCGGCGAAAGGCCGCCCTCATTTTTTTGTTGAGAACATAGGCAAAAAACAGCATAAACGGCAAAATCAGAAAGGCGGCAAGGGCCAGCCAGACATTGATGTTCAGCAATATGATAAAGGCGCCGGATATTTTTAAAATGGATAAAATGATGTTTTCTGGTCCGTGATGGAGAAGCTCCGTAATATCAAACAGATCGGAGGTGATCCGGCTCATCAGCTGTCCCACCTTTGCGTCGTCGTAAAAGGCAAAGGAAAGCTTTTGCATATGCTCAAAGATCTCCGCCCTCATATCGTATTCCATTTTTGCTCCCATGACATGGCCGTAATTCCCGATAAAAAATCTGCTGTAGAGATCTATGATCAGTAAAACGCCCAGGAAAATACCGATTTGAAGGACCTTTTTTAAAATTTCATCCGGTTCCATGTAAATTAAGGTAGAAGTCACATATCTTACGACCAAAGGGATCGTCAGCGCAACCATGGCACAGAGGGCGGCAAAGAACATATCTGCCCAGAATATTTTAAGATATGGTTTGTAATACCCTAACATTTTTCTTAAATTACTTTGCATACTTTCCTCCTGTAAGTTTAAAAGATAATACTTTAAAAACCCCCCGAATTTATTTATCATACCACAACCCGGGCGCTCGCTCAAGCAGAGGGCTTATTGAGAAGGCATTTTGTTGTTTTTGAGAAAACTTCTTATCTGCCTCCGTTGACAGAAAAAATGAAATTGACTATACTGATAATTGAATTATCGATAATTTAATTATCAGTGAAAAAGGAGGCGATAATATGTCAAAACCGGATCGTTCTCTGGATCCGCTGATCCTTAGAAGTGCAAAAAAGGAATTTTTGGAAAAAGGTTTTATCAAAGCGTCATTAAAGGAGATTTGTGCGGGGGCGCAGGTGACAACCGGCGCTTTGTACAAAAGGTATCGGGGGAAGGAAGAGCTTTTCATGGCCGTGGTTTCGGAGACGGTGGCTGATCTGGAGGCAGTTTATGAGGAAAAAAGAGTCGTTGATTTTACCGGCAAGACCGACGAAGATCTGATCAAAGCATGGGATATGGATGTGGAAAATATGATGTGGTGGTTTCGTTTTTTGTTTGACCGCCATGACGGATTTGTCTTGCTGCTAAAATGTGCGCAGGGAACTGCGTACGCTGATTTTCCCCATGACTGGGTTGAGAAGATGACCGAAGCATCTTATGATTATTATAAAGAAGCGTACCGAAGAAAGCTTACGGATGTATGGATTTCCGAGGAAGAAATGCACATCCTCCTTTCTTCCTTTTGGACAACCATCTATGAACCGTTCATCCACGGTTATAGCTGGGACCAGTTGGAAGATCACTGCAAGTTGGTCTGCCGTATGTTTGACTGGTATCATGTGCTGCATTTTCCCGAACTTTAATGAGTGAAATACCTTTTGAAATTCCAAAAAACATGAAAAGAAAGGAGTTTCTATGTTTCAGAAGGTGTTGGAATATGCGGGGGAGTATAAAAGTCTGACCTATCGGTCGATCGCTATACTTCTTCTCGGAGTCGCCATGAGCGTGATTCCGTATATTTTTATCTACCAATTGATCACACCGATGATGGGATATGGGCAGATGGAAGTTTCGGGGGCCGTTTTGCGCATTGGTGCCATTGCGGTTTGCGGTATCCTATATGCCTGGTTGTACGTTTGGGGCCTTTCCCTGTCCCACAGAGCGGCCTATCACACATTGGAAAATATCCGTATCTCCCTCCAGGGAAAAATGGAAAAACAGCCCCTTGGAACGATTCAGGAAAAGGGAGTGGGCGTCATAAAAAAGATGTTCATCGACGATATTGAATCTCTGGAGCTGCTGCTTGCCCATGCCTTACCGGAGGGGATCTCCAACGTGGCTGTGCCGGTTTTTGTGTTTCTTGCCATGTTTGTGGTCGATTGGATGCTTGCCCTTTTAAGTCTGTGTTCCCTTCCCCTTGGGATGCTCGCCATGGGAGCCATGTATCAAAGCGGTATGGGAAAAATGGGCGCTTATTATGAGGCGGCGCAGAAGATGAACAATACCATTGTCGAGTACATCAATGGAATGGAAGTGGTGAAGGTTTTTAACCGGGACGGAGAATCCTATCAGCGCTTTGAAAAAGACGTCAAAAACTATCGGGATTTCACCCTGGACTGGTATAAGGTATGCTGGCCGTGGATGGCCCTTTATAACAGCATTCTCCCATGTATTGCGCTGTTTACCCTCCCTTTTGGGGCTTGGTTTGTGCTAAAGGGCTGGTCCACCCTTCCGGATCTTGTCCTGGTGCTGTGTATGAGCTTTGGAATCGGTGCGCCGCTGCTTCGGGCGCTGAGTTTCATGTCCACGATGCCCCAGGTCAATTATAAGATTGAAAGCCTGGAAAAACTCATGAGTGAGCCGCCTTTACAGCAAAAAAATCAGCCGTTTTCCGGCAGGGATCACTCCATTGCCTTTGAAAATGTTCATTTTTCTTATAAAGAGACGGAAGTCTTGCACGGAATTTCCTTAACGGCGAAAGAGGGAACTCTCACCGCGCTGGTGGGGGAGTCCGGCAGCGGCAAATCCACTCTGGCAAAGCTGTTGGTCCACTTTTATGACGTGGCAGAAGGGGCCGTAAAAATCGGAGGCCAGGATATTCGGGATATGAGTATAGAAGCCTTAAATCAGGAGATCTCCTACGTGTCCCAGGAACAATTTCTTTTTAATATGAGTCTTAGGGAAAACATCCGTCTGGGCAAGCTGGACGCTTCCGATGAGGAAGTGATCGAGGCGGCGAAAAAAGCCCAGTGTGAGGAGTTTTTAAACCGTTTGGAGCATGGGATCGATACGATGGCGGGAGACGGCGGCAAACAGTTGTCCGGCGGGGAGCGCCAGAGAATTTCCCTGGCCAGGGCAATTTTGAAAAATGCCCCGATCATCGTCCTTGACGAGGCAACTGCATTCATGGACCCCGAGAACGAAGA
>CAZKQV010000026.1:10756-41906 GCA_964555015.1 uncultured Eubacterium sp.
CCCCGATCATCGTCCTTGACGAGGCAACTGCATTCATGGACCCCGAGAACGAAGAATATCTGGCTGGGAATTGCCGCCGTACTCATTGCGGCCATCGCCGTATTCCTTGCCAAGGGCATGAGGGAAGAAGCCCTTGCCGACTCCGTAAAACGGCAGGAACAGAGTGAGAATCTCACGGAAGCGGTGCTGGATTTTACCGAAGGGATTGGGATCATTAAGACCTACAATCTGCTGGGAGAACGATCAAAAGAATTGACGAAGAACTTTCAAAAAAGTTGTCAGACGAACATTGCCTTTGAAGAAAATCACTCGCCATGGCAGCGCAGACTAAATCTGGTGTACGGTCTGGGAGCGGCGGTCATCGTTGCCTTGTCCATGTTTTTATGGTCAAAGGGACTTTTGGAAATTTCCTATTTTATCGGGATGATGCTTTTTGTATTCGATCTGTTTGCACCTTTGAAAGCGCTTTATATGCAAAGCACCCGTCTTACTGTGATGAATAGCTGTATGGACCGCATCGAAGAAGTGTTTGCACAAAGCGAGCTTTCCGATCAAGGGACGGCTCATCTGCCGGCCAAGAGCAAAGAGGCGGAAATCGAATTTCAAAATGTCAGTTTTTCATATAAGAAAAGTGATGAAAATGACCAGGACGTGCTCCATGGCGTGAGTTTTCAGGTGGAGAGAAATCAGATGGCGGCGCTGGTAGGTCCTTCTGGGGGAGGAAAATCAACCATTGCAAGCCTTCTGGCACGTTTTTGGGATGTGAAAGACGGGAAGATTCTCATCCGTGGACAGGATATCCGCTCCTTGCCCCTCTCGGAATTGATGGATCACATCAGTATGGTATTTCAGCGGGTTTATCTGTTCCAGGATACCATTTATAACAATATCAGCATGGGACGGCCGGAGGCGTCCTATGAGGAAGTGATAGAAGCTGCCAAAAAAGCGCGGTGCTATGATTTTATCATGGAACTTCCCGATGGATTTGAAACGGTCATCGGAGAAGGCGGGGAAACTCTCTCCGGGGGAGAAAAACAAAGGATCAGTATCGCCCGGTGTATTTTAAAAGACGCGCCGATCGTCATACTTGACGAGGCCACCGCCAGTGTTGACGCCGATAACGAAAGCTATATTCAGCAGGCCATCAGTGAACTTTGCAAAGGAAAAACCCTGCTGGTCATCGCCCATCGTTTAAATACTATCCAAAATGCCGACCACATTTTGGTGGTTTCCCAGGGAAGGATCGCCCAGAGGGGAACCCACGAAGAGCTGATGAAACAACAGGGAATTTACCGCGACTTTGTAAAACTCCGGGAGGCTTCCTCCGGATGGAGTTTGTTAAAGCGTTCCATCGATTAGATCTTGTAATGTTATATTATAGAAGAAATCATGAATGAGATCATGATATTTGTTCCACAGCGGCAGGGTAAGACAGTCCTCTTTTCTTGGACACTCTGCCGCTTCTGGTTTTAGACAGGCAACCGGTGCGAGGGGGCCTTCTGTTAATTCGATGATCTCTCCGATCCAGTATTCTTTTGGGGGGCGGTTTAATTTATATCCGCCTCCCTTTCCGCGCAGTCCGCTTAAGACCTTTCCTTTTACTAACATTTTTATGATAATTTCCAGATATTTCTCAGAGATTTCCTGTCGGGCTGCGATATCCTTTAAAGGGATATATCCGTCGTCCCCGTGGATCGCAAGGTCCGTCATGACCCTAAGGGCATATCTTGCTTTTGTTGAAATCATTAAAACCCTCCCCTTCTTTTGCCAACATTCCTATGGTTAGTATAACGCCAGGGAGAAAGGGAAGCAAGAAAAAATCAGAGGGAAATAAGGAGGGAAAGCCAGGATCTTACAGTCCATAAGGCAATACCCGAATAACCTATTGACATAGTAGGTAAATGATGATAATATGTTTTCTATAACAAGGAAAGGAGCAGACATGATTTTTTCAAAACGAAGCAGATACGGGATAAGAGCGCTGATTGATCTTGCACAGAATACAGATCACGGCTGTATTCAGTTAAGTGAGATCGCGGAAAGGAACAATATATCTTTTAAGTATCTGGAACAGATTTTTATTACAATGAGAAAAGCAGGCATATTAAAAAGTGTAAAGGGTCCCCAGGGAGGATATTATCTTGCGAAGGATCCCGGTACTCTTAAAATTGCCGAAATTATCACGGTGTTAGAAGGAAGTTACTGTCTGGAGTCAGAGAAACCTTTAAGAGGCGAGAAGGGCGAGGCAGAATCCCTGGCGCTCCAGAAGGAGATCATTGATCCGATCAATGAGTTTATGGAACAGTTTTTAAATGGATTAACATTAAAGAAGCTTGTGGAATACTGTGAGAATTATAAGGAAGTATCTGTCGATATGTATTATATTTAAGCAGCATATATTTATTCTGGTATGGAGAATTGACAATGAACTGGGAATTTATCATAAAATATTTGCCGCTGTATGAGAGGGCGGCATGGCTCACAATCCGGATTGGAGTTTTAGGAGTGCTGTGTTCTATCCTGATCGGATTGTTATGCGCCGTGATACAGTATTATCGCATTCCGGTAATCCGAAGGATCGTATCCGTGTATATAGAACTTAGCAGGAACACGCCGCTGCTTGTTCAGTTATTTTTTATTTATTACGGACTGCCCAAGATCGGATTTCAGACCAATGCCGAAACCTGCGGTATCGTGGGTCTGGCGTTTTTAGGCGGAAGCTATATGGCGGAATCGTTTCGAAGCGGCTTAGAGGCGGTTGCGGATATTCAAAGGGAGAGCGCCCTTAGTTTGGGCATGAATCGTTATCAGGTGATGCGGTATGTGATTTTACCGCAGGCCTTATCCATCAGTATCCCCGCTTTTGTGGCCAATGTGATCTTTTTATTAAAAGAGACGAGTGTTTTCAGCGCCATCAGTCTGATGGATCTGATGTTTACCGCAAAGGATTTGATCGGCCTTTATTATAAGACGACAGAAAGTCTGTTTTTATTAGTCATCTTTTATCTGATCATTCTCTTGCCGGTATCCGTCCTGGGAACCCTTCTGGAAAGGAGGATGCGTTATGCCGGATTTGGGTCTTGAAGTCCTGTTAAAAGGGCAGAATATGATGAGACTGTTGTTTGGCCTTGGCGCCGCCCTGAAGATCAGTTTGATCTCGGTGGTGATCAGTATTCCTCTGGGAATACTCCTTGGCGCAGTCATGACATGGAAAAATCCAGTGACAAAAGTTATTTTAAGAATATATTTGGAAATTGTGCGTATCATGCCTCAGATGGTTTTGCTTTTTATCGTATTTTTCGGAACGACGAGGGCCTTTGGCTGGGATTTATCCGGGGAAAAAGCGTCGATCATCGTGTTCTCTTTCTGGGGAACGGCGGAGATGAGCGATCTTGTGCGAAGCGCCCTGATCAGCATTCCGGTTCATCAGTATGAAAGCAGCGAGGCGCTGGGTCTTAGCAAGATTCAGACTTACCGCTATATTGTGATCCCGCAGACTCTGCGCAGGCTGATTCCCTTATCCATCAATCTGATCACAAGAATGATCAAGACGACCAGTCTTGTGTTGATGATCGGCGTGGTGGAGATCCTTAAGGTGGCGCAGCAGATCATTGAGGCGAACCGAATGGCGAGTCCCAATGCGGCATTTGGAATATATCTTGTAGTCTTTTTGCTGTATTTTATTGCCTGCTGGCCGATTAGTCTGATTGCAAAATATCTGGAAAAACGATGGAGGTGATACCCATGGCGCAATCCTTACTAACCGTGGATCATATCATAAAACAATTTGGAGATAATGTGATCCTTAATGATATCAGCTTTTCCGTGAAAAAGGGAGAAGTGATCGTAGTCGTTGGACCTAGCGGCTGCGGAAAGAGTACCCTTCTTCGGTGTATCAACGCCTTAGAACCGATTCAGGGTGGGGAGATCCGGCTTGATGACGAGCGGATCGATCCGGCGAGCAAGTCCTTAACGAGCCTGAGACAAAAAATCGGGATGGTGTTTCAAAGTTATGAACTGTTTCCGCATCTTACGGTGATTGACAACATTCTTCTGGCGCCGACCAAGGTTCAGAAGCGAAAAAAAGAAGAAGTAAAGGAAGAGGCGATGGCCTTATTAGAGAGGGTCGGCCTTAAGGAAAAGGCAGACAGCTTTCCAAGACAGCTATCCGGAGGACAAAAGCAGAGGGTGGCGATCGTCCGGGCGTTATGTATGCATCCGGAAATCCTGCTTTTTGACGAAGTGACGGCCGCTCTTGATCCGGAGATGGTTCGGGAGGTGCTTGACGTTATCATTGCCTTAGCCGCCCAGGGAAGGACAATGATCATCGTGACACACGAGATGCAGTTTGCCCGTGCGGTTGCCGATCGAATCATATTTCTTGACGGCGGGAAGATCATCGAAGATGAATCGCCGGAAGTCTTCTTTGAGAATCCAAAGACGGACAGAGCGAAACAATTCTTAAATACATTTACTTTTGAAACGGTGAAAGCCAGAAAGAAAAGTCAATAAACACGACGATAAGTTCGTGTGTGATATAAGAGGATAAAATTATGAATACTTCGGCGCTTGAAGAAGCAATTTACAATCGCTACATTGTACCTACAAAGCGTGAAAAAACGAAACTTGTTGGTTTGGAATTTGAACTCCCGATCGTAAACCGGGATAATGTTCCAGTGGATTTTGAAGCAGTGCATAAAGTGACAGAGAAGTTTATCCGGCAGTTTTCTTTTTTGCAGATCAGCAGAGACGACGACGGATGCATCTATTCTGCCATCGATGAAAAAACGGGAGACGGTCTGTCCTTTGATTGCAGCTATAATACGGTGGAATTTTCCTTTGGAACAGAGATGAATCTTCATGTGCTGTATAAAAGATTTGTGCAATATTATTCTTTTCTGAAAAAGGAATTGGAACAATATAATCATACTTTGACAGGAATGGGCATTAACCCTCATTTTGGGATCAACAAAAATATACCAGTGGTCAGCGAGCGGTATCGGATGCTTTTGCACCATCTTTCTTCCTATAAGAATTACGGACAGAAAATGCTGTTTCACCATCAACCTAATTTTGGGCTGTTTTCCTGCGCCAGCCAGATTCAAATGGACGTGGAAGAAAAAGATTTGGCGGAGACGTTAAATACTTTCACGAAGCTGGAACCTCTGAAAGCTTTGATCTTTGCCAATTCTCCATGGGGAGAAAAAAGGGAGATCTTGTGCAGCCGGGATTATTTTTGGAGAAACAGCCTTCACGGCTTAAACAGGCATAACGTGGATATGTACGGACTAAAATTTGAGTCCGTTGACGAGATCATCCAGTATATCATGAGTATGAGTATGTACTGTGTGGAAAGGGAAGGAAAATACATTAATTTTCCGCCGATCCCCCTGGTAAAATACTTTTCTTCTCCTGCGATCGAAGGAGAGTATTTTGACGGGGAAAAATACCAAAAGATAAGTTTTGTTCCGGAGATGGAAGACTTGCATTATCTGCGCTCCTTTAAATTCGAAGATCTTACCTTCCGGGGAACCGTGGAGTTTCGAAGTGTCTGTGAGCAGCCAGTAAAAGAGATCATGACTTCGGCGGCATTTCATGCGGGGCTGATGGAAAATCTTTCCGGGCTTACTGAGATTCTGGAAAAGGATCATGTGATTTATCATAAAGGGTATAACGCTTCCGAACTCAGGCGAATGTTTGTAAAAGAACGCTTGCCGGATATTTTTAACTGGAAAGAGGTTTCCGGGCTTTTGTGTGAGATATTAGATCTTGCGAAAGACGGATTGGCAAAAAGAGGTTTCGGAGAACAGATCTTTTTAGAACCGTCTTACGACAGGGCAAAGAAACTTTTAAGCCCGGCAAGGGAGATGACAGAAGGATTAAATGCCGGCAGGACGTTGATGGATTATATAGACGAGTATGGGAGACTGTAATGCTTCATGTGGAAAATGAATATATAAAAGAGCATATTTTAGAGGGCGGTTTTGGATTGGAGAAGGAAAGTCTTAGGGTGCTTGGCGACGGAACATTTGCTCATACCGCCCACCCTTTTCCAAAAGATGACCATATTGTAAAGGATTTCTGTGAAAATCAGACGGAGATCAACACCTCGGTCCATACCAGCATTGAGGGGGCGGTGGAGGAACTTGCCTTTCATAACGAGCGTATCTTTGACAAGCTGCAAAGCCTGCCGGAGAAAGAATATCTGTGGCCTTTTTCCAATCCTCCTTATATTGAAAATGAAAGAGATATTCCTGTGGCTGTTTTCGACGGCGCTTACGTTTCCAAGATGGCTTACCGGGAGTATCTTTCCGGCAAATACGGCCGGTATAAAATGACCTTTTCCGGGATCCATGTCAATTATTCTTTTTCGGATGATTTGCTGGAGACGGATTACAAAGAAGAAAAGAAATGCAAAAAGAGCACCTTAAGCTTTCAGGAGTATAAAGACCGGCTGTATCTGGATCTTGCCAAAAAGCTAGCATCCTACGGCTGGATACTGGTGGCAGTGACCGCCGCCAGCCCGATTCTTGACAGTTCCTTTGTGGAAAAAGGGATTTTTGGCAAGGACGTATTTACTGGGATGGCCTCGGTCAGGTGCAGCGAGATGGGTTATTGGAACGCATTTGCACCGATTTTTAATTACGATAATATCACAGCCTATGCAGACAGTATTCAGGGCTATGTGGACAGCGGACTGTTAAAAGCGCCTTCGGAACTGTATTACCCGATCCGCTTAAAGCCAAAGGGGGAAAATAATTTAAAGACTCTGCGGGAAAAGGGCGTAAATCACATTGAACTTCGTATGTTTGACTTAAATCCTTTAAAAGAAACCGGAGTGGAAATTAAGGATATCCAGTTTGCTCACCTGCTCATGATCTGGCTGGCGTCCACTCCATGTCAGCCTTTTGACAAAAAAGATCAGGTTCAGGCGATGCATAATTTTAAAAATGCTGCCCGGTACGATCTGAAAACCATTGGGATTCTGGATTCCCATGGAACAAAGAATTCTGTCGCAAAGGCAGGAATGAAAGTGATCGATGAAATGAAAGTATTTTACCGCGATCTGGGACTTCCGGTGGAAGACGTGCTGGAATTTGAATATGAAAAATTTGTCGATGCACAAAACCGCTATGCGTGGAAGATACGAAAAGAGTTCCGGGACGGTTATGTGGACAAAGTGCTTCAACTGGCAAAACAAAGGCAGGAAAGAAAATGACATTGGCACAACTGCACTATCTCATTACAATTGCAGAAACAAAATCATTGAACAAGGCGGCAAAACAATTATATGTGTCACAGCCGTCTTTGACCAGTTCTATGAAAGAGCTGGAAAAAGAACTGGGAATCACATTATTTTACCGCAGCGGAAGAGGAGTTACCCTAACCAACGACGGGGCAGAATTTTTATTATATGCCAAACAGATCTATGAACAATACGAAAGCGTGTTGGAAAAGTACGGAAAAGGGGGAACCTACAAAAAGAAGTTTGGGGTATCCACCCAGCACTATTCTTTTGCGGTAAAAGCGTTTGTGGATCTGGCAAAGGAATTTGATATGTCCCAATATGAGTTTGCCATTCGGGAGACGAAAACGGCAGAGGTGATCAGCGACGTAAGCAGGCTAAGAAGTGAGATCGGGATACTATATCTTTGCGATTTCAACAGGAAATCCATGGAAAAACTTTTAAAATCGGCAAATTTACAGTTTCATCATCTGATCGATTGCCAGGCTTATGTATATATATGGAAACAGCATCCTCTTGCAAAAGAAGAATCCATTTGTTTTAAGCAGCTCCAGGGCTATCCCTGTTTATCCTTTGAGCAGGGAGACAACAGTTCCTTTTATTTCGCAGAAGAAATCTTATCAACTAACGAATATTCCCAGGTGATCAAGGCAAACGACCGGGCCACCATGCTGAATCTGATGGTAGGGCTTAACGGTTATACGCTGTGTTCCGGTATCATATGTGAGGAATTAAATGGAAGCGACTATATCGCCATTCCGTTCCGGGACGATCAGGAAAATCCCAACAGCATCATGGAGATCGGATATATCACAAGGAAAAATACGATCCTAAGCCGAATGGGAGAAATATATGTCAATAAACTGAAAAATTATTTGAACATTGAGGAATAAATTACCCGGTTATTTTTTAAAATCCCCTTTTAGATAGAAGAAAATAATGGTAGTATAAAAGAAAGATATAGGATATCATCAATATCCTTATGGTTGAATAAATAGGAAATGGGGATGTTATAGTGAAACAGTTTAGTTATGTGTTAAATTTAAAAATGGGAATCCATGCCAGACCGGCAGCGCTGATCGCAGACCGGGTGAAGCTTTCCGGGGCGAAAGTTACTGTGGAATGCCACGGGAAAAGTGCGGACGGGGCAAGCGTCATGGGGCTGATGGGCCTGAATGCGAAAAAAGACGATAGCGTTACTGTTTCAATAGAAGGGGAAGAAGAAGAAAAAGTGGCCCTTGAGCTTGAAAAGTTATTCCGGGAGAATTTTTGACGATGTACAAACGCGCGTATCGGACATATAGTGAGCGCGTATTTAATGCGTAACGGGTATGTATTAAACGCAAAAAGTGTATGATGCATATGAAACTTGGTATGTGAATTTGCGCGTCATATAAAATTGGATTTTATAGTTGTTGTTTTTAAAATAGAAGGCATATGGTAAGGGTTAAGTTTGAGAAAAAGGCTTAATCCTTATTTTGTGAGCGGATAAAATAAATGGCGCTGCGCCCTTTGGCATACGGCGTTCTAAAAGGCTTTGCTTTTTTTAGAACAATGTGCTATTAATAGTATGTTTCATTCGAATAGAGAAAAGTATTTAAAGAGAAAAGTAGAAAAAATAAGAGAAAAAGAGAAAAGTATTTAGCGGAAAATATTAAAAAGGTTTTGAAAGAAAAAATAGAAAGAAGTGTTAAGAGGACAAAAGATAATGGAGGAAAAGAAACAAAATGGACAGAAGCTTTCTGTTGGTATTGATGTAGGTTCTACCACAACAAAGGTTGCTGTCATTGATGGAAAAGAGATCATTTATTCTGATTATAAACGGCACAATTCCAATCAGGGGCAGAGTGTATATAATATACTAAAAGAACTTGCGAAAAAGTTTCCTGGAAAGGAAATGCGCTTTGTCATGACCGGTTCGGGTGCGAAGCCTATCGCCGAAATTCTCGGGATTCCTTTCATCCAGGAGGTGGTAGCCAACTCCGTGGCGCTTAAGGAAAATTATCCTAAGGTTCGGACTGCCATTGAGCTTGGCGGACAGGACGCCAAAATCATTTTCTTTCAGGAAAAAAAGGCAGACGGAGCTTTGGATGTTTCGGATATGAGGATGAACGGAAGCTGCGCCGGTGGAACGGGTGCGTTTATTGACGAAGTGGCGACGATCCTAAAAGTACCGGTGGAAGAGTTTAACGCTTTGGCAAGCGAAGGCACTTGTGTCTATGATATCTCTGGGCGCTGCGGCGTTTATGCAAAGACAGACATTCAGCCCTTATTAAACCAGGGAGCCGCAAAATCCGATCTTGCGCTTTCCGCATTTCATGCCATTGCCAAGCAGATCATCGGAGGTTTGGCCCAGGGATTGGATATTATGCATCCGGTTGCTTTTGAGGGCGGACCGCTGACCTTTCATCCGACGCTGGTTCGGGTGTTTGCAGAAAGGCTGCATCTGTCTAAAGAAGAGATTATCCTTCCGAAGCGCCCTGAACTGATCATCGCATATGGCGCCGCCCTTTCTTTGGAAAGTATGTTTGCAAAAGAAAAACAGACTTTTTGGCCGGAAGAGATGGCAAAGATTCTGGAGAAAAACCAAAACACAAACGCCTTATCGTCGGAAAATAGGGCGAATCCTTTCTTTGAGTCTGAAAAGGAAAAAGAAGCCTTTTTGGAAAGGCATAGATTACCTTCTATTTCCACATTGGAGCCGAAACCCGGCCAGACAGTCCGTGCCTATCTTGGCATTGATTCCGGAAGTACCACCACAAAATTTGTGATTATGGATGAAGAGGAACAAATCTTGGACTCTTTCTATGCCCCCAACGAAGGGGAGCCTCTTAAGGTGGCGCAAAATGCATTGATTTCTCTTAGGGATCGTTTTAAAAAAGTGGGGGCGAAACTGGAAATCATCGCAGCGGGAACTACAGGCTATGGAGAGCTGCTTTTTTCGAAAGCCTTTGAGACAGAGTGCCATGTGGTGGAGACGGTAGCCCATGCCCGCGCGGCGGAAAAATATATCGGGGACGCCAGCTTCATCCTGGATATCGGAGGGCAGGATATGAAGGCAATCTGGATCGATCAGGGCATTATAACCAATATTGTGGTAAATGAAGCCTGCTCCTCAGGATGCGGCTCTTTTTTGGAAAATTTCGCTTCCACCTTACATATTCCTGTGGAAGAGATCGCGGCTGCGGCGTTTTCCTCGGAAAATCCTGCGGTTTTGGGAAGCCGCTGTACGGTTTTCATGAACAGCAGCATCATCACAGAACAAAGAAATGGCAGATCGCCAAGGGACATTATGGCGGGTCTTTGCCGTTCCATTATAGAAAATGTTTTTACGAAAGTAATTCGGATTTCCAATTTGGACAGTCTGGGCGACCGGATCGTGGTGCAGGGCGGTACGTTCCGAAACGATGCAGTATTGCGGGCGATGGAACAGTATATCGGAATGGAAGTTTTGCGCGCCCCTTATCCCGGTATCATGGGAGCGATCGGCGCTGCCCTGATCACAAAGGAACAATTTTTAAGAGGCGATGTGAAAAAGAGCTTCATTGGACTGGACGCTCTGGACGAGTTTTCTTATACTCAGGAAGCCAACGAGATTTGTCCGTTTTGTACCAACCATTGCAAGAGAACCATTGTACGTTTTTCAAACGGCAGCTTTTGGATCACCAACAATCGTTGCGAGAGGGGAGAAATTCTGGGAGATCCTAAAGATCAGGAAGTACAAAAACAGTTAAAAAAGAAAAAAGAAGAAAAAGATCAGGTGGCAAATCTCTATCAGTTAAGGGAAGAGTTGTTGATGGCGGATTATCCTTACCCGGCTGCAGATCCGGAAAAAGAGATTACCATCGGTATTCCAAGGGTGTTATCCTTCTGGGAAACAATGCCTTTTTGGAAGACATTTTGGAGAGCTTTGGGCTTTCGCATAAAGGTTTCTCCGGCAAGTACCAGAAAAATATATGAAAATGGTTTATCCGCCGTCACATCTGATACGGTGTGTTTTCCGGCCAAACTGGTTCACGGACATCTTCGAAGTCTGGCAAAGAGCGGCGTGGATCGTATTTTCATGCCGTCGATCACAACGGTAGCTTCGGAAAACACGGAAAAAACCAGCCAATCTATGTGCGCAGTGGTAAAGGGATACCCTATCGTAATACGAAATTCCGATAATCCACAGAACCGCTTTGAGATTCCTTTTGACGCGCCATTATTCCACTGGTATACTCCTTTAGACCGCAACAGACAGTTGACAAAATATATGAAAGAAGAGTTCCAGATTCCGGAAGAACATACCAAAATGGCCATAGAGGCAGGCGACCAGGCCCAGGAAAGCTTTTCTTCCAAACTTCGCGCCGCCGGAAAAAAGGTTTGCGACGAAGTAAAGGAAAAGGGAACCTATGCGGTGGTTCTTGCATCGCGCCCATATCAGAACGACCCGTTGGTAAACCATGATCTTCCACAAATGTTTACCAATCTTGGGATTCCGGTGCTTACCGCAGATTCTCTGCCGGAAGCAGACAAGGTGGATCTTAGTAAAAGCCGTCTTGACGTTGTGAACAACTATCATGCGAGAATGCTTTCCACCGCAGTTCTTGCGGCCAAGAGTGATTATCTGGAATATGTGCAGATCGTTAGTTTCGGATGTGGGCACGACGCGTACCTCTCCGATGAGATCATCCGCCTGATGAAGGAAATCTCAGGGAAAACTCCGCTGATTCTAAAAGTAGATGAAAGCGACATTCAAGGGCCGCTGCGCATTCGGGTTCGTTCCTTTACGGAAACCGTCTCCATGCGCCGAAACCGAAAAAAGGAGCTTACGGCAAAGAGTCTCGCAGATCCTTATCCGGTAAAATACACTAAAAAGTCCATAAAGGAAAAAGTAGTATTAGTGCCGAATACTTCCCACGCCTTTAGCCGGATCATGTCGGCGGCCTTTGCCAAACAGGGAGTGCGGGCAGAACCGCTGGACATAGGCAGAGAGGAAGCTATCCGCCTTGGCAAACAGTACGTACATAATGATATCTGCTTTCCGGCTCAGATCGTGATAGGAGAGGCTTTGGCGGCGCTTCGAAGCGGCAAGTATGACGATAAAGAAGTGGCCATCGGCATGGGAAAATATATCGGAGATTGTCGGTTGACCCATTACGGCGCCCTGCTTCGAAAAGCGTTAGATGATGCGGGATACTCCCATGTGCCCGTGATCACAAATGACGACGTTGACTATCATGATATGCATCCGGGATTTCGGATGAGCCTTCCTTCCGCAATGCGCATCGCCTTTGCCTTGCCGATGATCGACGTACTGGAAGAATTGCTCCGAAAAATCCGTCCTTACGAATTGGAAGAAGGAAGCGCCAACACAGCGTTTGAAAAAGCGATGGATGAAGTGGTGGAAGGACTGGAAAAACACGGAATCCGGGGACTGCGCCGCGGATTTGAAAAAGCCATCGATATCATGAAAGAGATTCCATACGACCGTTCCAAAACCAAGCCGACCGTTTTGATTGTGGGAGAATATTTATTAAACTTCCATCCGGGAGCAAATCATGATATCGAAGATTATTTGGAGAAAAATGGATTTGAGATCATCGAAGCCCGCATGACGGACGTAATACGTAAAACATACTTTTACCAGCATTCCCAGATTAAAGAATACCATTTAAAAAAGCCAATGGCCCAAAAGGCATGGCTTGCCACAGCCGACTCCGTTTTTGATCTGGCCCATAATATGACCGATTCCATCGCAAAAAAACATCCGCTCTACACTCCGGCGACCCGAATGAACGAGCTGGCCAAAGAAAGCGATCCGATTATCCATCACACCTTTGACGCAGGGGAAGGAATTTTGATTCCGGGAGAAATTCTCCACCACGCCAAACATGGATGCCGGGCCTTTGTCATCCTCCAGCCATTTGGCTGTCTGCCAAACCATGTAGTGGGAAGAGGCATTGCAAAAAAATTAAAGGAATTATATCCGCAAGCGCAGATCCTGCCGCTTGACTATGATCCGGATGTAAGCTTTGCCAATATCGAAAACCGGCTTCAAATGCTAATCATGAATCAAAAATCAGAAAAATAAATCAGCAATGATAAAAGCATAACGCAAAACGAAAAACAGCCCTATCTGGTGATTGCCGGATAGGGCTGTTGTGCATACTTTCAACTTTTTTGTCAAAAGTTTCCTATATAGCAATGCCTCCTGAGCGCCGAAGGCCGAAGGAGGCGTAGCGTCATAAGCAGCAGACAAACAGTTATTAGACAATTGTCCGTGATTTGCCTAAATTTTGGATAAAAGAGATACAATTGTCCGTGTTTATTTTTGAAATACTTTTATAGAATGTAGAGAAAGCAGGCGCAGGATGTATTTTGCGGTATCTTGTGAAAAAATGCGAATGAGAAAATAGAACAGGGAGGTTGTTAATATGAGCGTATCAACAACATTAAAAAAATTTGGTTTGGAGCAAGCTTTTAAATATCTTTATAAGGATCCGGAAAAGAATCTGCTGAAATTGATGGACTGGGCAGATAAATTTGCAGGAGAGGAATTTGTGACACAGCGGAAGCTGATACGGGAGGCGATAACAGATCCCGATCATCCGTATCATGCTTATGTCCGCCATATCCTTGAGGATGTGCAGCAGACGGGGCTTACAAATATGTTCGACAGCCCGATGGTGCAGAGGATTGCCTTCGATAACGGCTACTACGAGCTGGTGAATTTTATTGAGGAGCATAAAAAGGAATACGGGCATCTGATTCTGACAGGAGAATTTCCTGAAGGGTTGGAGCTTTAAACCGAAATACAAAAGAATATTTCCAGGGACGGAAGCCTGAGGGCTTCTGTTTCTCGTAGGGAAGGTCGCTGATGGCGGTCTTTTTTATTTTAACGGGGTCCCCGCGAAGCCTGCTTCGTGGGGAGAGGACGAGCAGCGAAATGAACGAGCTTTGGAGCTTGCGAGGAAGCGAGTGATATGGAGCTTGTGAGGACGATGGAGGTGTTTCTTTGCGGAAACTTAAAAACTATAAGCCCACAAGGTTCATGGCAGAGACATCTCATTACGATAAGAACGAAGCTGATTTTGTATGCACCTTCATTGAACAGCTGAAGCATACGAAGGGCGAGTTCTACCAGCAGCCATTTGAATTAATCGACTGGCAGGAACAGATTATCAGGGATGTGTTCGGTATCCTGAAACCTGATGGCTACAGACAATTTAATACCTGTTATATCGAAGTCCCAAAGAAATGCGGGAAGTCGGAACTTGCGGCTGCGGTAGCGTTATATATGCTCTGCGCCGATGGCGAACAGAGAGCTGAGGTTTATGGATGCGCAGCTGACCGTGAGCAGGCATCGCTTGTATTCGATGTGGCCTGCGATATGGTAAAACTCGCGGATGATGCTCTACGGCGCAGGTGTGAGATCAGACCGAGCAAGAAGCTGATACGATTCGTACCGACCAACAGCGTATATCAAATCCGTAATCAATAAGGTCGGAGAAGCAGCAAGCAGCGTGGCTTCCAAGATCAGGGAGTTCCTGCACTTCTCGGTTCCAGATACCGGGCCTCTTACGGATTATGAGAGCTGGATGCCGGACTTTATTGGCGGACTTGCCAAGGGCATTGAAAAGAGCCGTGGCATGATTGACAAGGCAATGCAAGGCGTTACCGCTGATATGACGATCTCTCCGAATGTGTTGGCGGCACAGGGAGGCTTTACTGCTTCTCCGGATGCTGGAAACAACGCTGGGCTTATCTCGGGTATCAACAGTGCAATAAACACGGCACTTGCCGGAGCAGGCTCTGCCGGGGATATCGTGATTCCGGTTTACCTCGGTACGGACATGATTGATGAGATAGTCGTGACGGCGCAGCAAAGAATGAATCTAAGGTCAGGAGGCAGGTAATATGGCGCATTTACAGTACCTTGTTTTTAGTAACGAAAACGTCCCGATGCCTGTCTCCTATGACATATCCCTTTCGGATGTTGAGGCAGACAGCGGAGGTGTTACGGAAGCAGGAACCACCCAGAGGGATGTTGTCCGCGAAGGGGTTGTGGAGATCAGAGTCAGCTTCAATGTATCAAAGACCTGGCTCAAGAAGTTTAGGGCTTATAAGAAGCTCTCAAGCATAACAGTCGGATGTCTGGATTTGGAAACCATGAATACGATAAATACGCAGATGTTTATCACGGGTTTTCAGAGCAAATTGGCGGCAGATACTTCCTACGGAGGACTTTGGGAGGTCTCCTTCACGCTGAAAGAATTTTGATTGACAGAAGGGATAACCTGTATTATAATTAGCGTTATATAACGATAATTATAAGAAAGGAGCCTGAATATGCCGCCAAAACCGAAAATTAATAAACAGATGATTTTGGATGCATCTTTCGAGATTGTTCGTGAACAGGGGCATGAGTTGATTAATGCCAGAACGATCGCAGAGAAGCTGGGATGCTCTACTCAGCCGGTAATGTACAATTTCAAGACCATTGAGGAAATCCGGGAAGAGACATACAAGATTGCAGATGAATACCATACCGGCTTCATTATGCCGAAGGGCGATAAGGGTTATGATCCTCTTCTGGAACTCGGACTGAACTACATCAGGTTCGGTTATGAGGAAAAGAACCTGTTCCGGTTCCTCTTCCAGACAAACAGTTTTGCAGGACTTAATGTACAGGCACTCATGTCAGATCCCGGAATAGGAGAAATGCTTAAGGTGGTGATGAGTGGGTTTGGCTGTACAGAAAACGAAGCCCAAGACGTGTTTTTCAACCTGTTTATTTCAGCACACGGAATAGCAAGTTTACTTGCAAATAACGCGATGGAATATGAAGAGAATTCATTCCGAAGGGCTCTGGAAAATACGTATAACAATCTTAAGAATCGAGGTCAAAATGAATGAGAAAACTGTATGAGAAAAATGAAATATTATTTGCTGTGCTTTGGATTCTTGTATATTGCTTCACAACGATTCCGATAAGGGGAAATTACGGTGACGAAAGTATCTGGATGATGATTGTCCTTTTGGCTATAGCAGTTGGCATTACTGTTTTTGTGAAGAAAAACCATCTGGAGGCAAAATACGGACTTAAGGGATGGCCTAAAAATACGAAAAGGTATCTGTTCTTTATCCCAATGTGGATTCTTGTTACAGGGAACCTATGGCGCGGATTCGGAATAGCTTATGATGGATGGGGACAGGTATTTGCTGTCATATCTATGCTACTGATCGGATATATTGAAGAGATGATTTTCAGAGGTTTTCTCTTTAAGGCACTTATTCCTAAAGATGGGATAAAGCTGGCAATTATTATTTCATCAGTGACTTTTGGAATCGGACATATCATAAACTTATTTGCCGGCCAGGCGAAGCTGGAAACAGTGATTCAAATTTTCTTTGCTATTGCCTGGGGCTTCATCCTCACATTTGTTTTCTATAAATGTGGAAGCCTGATTCCGTGTATAATTGCACATAGTCTGGTTGATGCATTCTCCAAGTTTGCAAATGATGGTGGCTCCCTTACTGTAGCCTGGATCTATATTGGCGCAACAATCGTGATAGCGATTGCATATGGGATATATCTTGCGAAACTGCCTAATGCAGAGAGTGAGAACGAGTAAATAAGGCTGAGAATTCGTGATATGTTTATCAAGAGGAATCGGGAAACCGGTTCCTTTTATTATGCCCGGAGGGAGGTGGTCAGGTGTATCCGGTAAGTGCTGCATTCTTATCAGCTGTGAAGACGAATACAAGAAAATATTATTGGACAGGACGGATACAAACTAAAGGAGGTGCGGTCTATGACTTTGACCAGAACGATATAGTGAAGGGAAGCGGGTATATCAACACGCAGTGCTGCGGCTCTACAGAGATTAAGCTTGGTACGGTCTATGCTGCGGAAATGGGTATCTCGCTTTTTTCTGATATAGACAGATATACACTCCCTGATGCGATTGTTACTCTGACTTATCATCTGGAGGTATCGGAAGGAGTTTATGAAGCGGTTCCTATGGGAATCTTCGAGGTTTCAGAGGCAAACCGTAAAACCAGGTGCCTTGAGATAAAAGCATACGATTACATGGTGCGCTTTGAGAAAAACTTTAATGGCTATGAATCCGTGGGTAATGCTTATGACTTCATGACGCTCTGTGCCAATTCCTGCAATGTGACTCTTGAGCAGGACAGAGAAACCATCGAGGCTATGCCGAACGGCAATATCCCACTCTCGATATATACAGATAATGACATCGAAACCTACAGGGATGTTCTTTACTATGTCGGTCAGGTGCTTGGTGGCTTCTTTGTGATAAACCGCTCCGGGAAACTGGAACTTAGAAAATATCGTAATACTGCAGACCTTCTGATAGAGAGAAAGCATCGTTTTACAAGCAGCTTTTCAGACTATATCACACGATATACGGCGGTGAACTCCACGAATCTTCGGACGAAGATTGCGGAATACTACGCTCTTGAGACTGATGACGGTCTGACCATGAACCTGGGCGTGAATCCTCTCCTGCAGTTCGGTCTGGACGCTACCAGGGAGCAGCTTATAAGGAATATCCTTGATGATATTTCTGTCGTCAACTATGTGCCGTTTGATTCAGATACCATCGGGAATCCTGCTCTGGATGTGGGCGATATCTTATCGTTCAGCGGTGGTCAGGCGGACAGCACGAAATATGCCTGCATCACATCAAACAGCATAAAGATCGGCGGCAAGCAGACGCTTAAGTGTGTGGGTAAGAATCCGAAGCTCTCTCAGGCCAAGAGCAAGAACGATAAGAATATCTCCGGGCTCTTAAATCAGATTGAGGCTGGCAAGATAGGGATTCATACCTTTACCAATGCTTCTGCTTTTACAGTATCAGATGTTGATACGAAGATTATTTCCATCGAGTTTGCGACAACTGAGGATAATCACGCACAGTTCTTCGGTCAGGTAATTGTAGATATTACGGCAGATCCTGTAACAAAAACGGCAACGGCATCCGGGAATATAACAATACCGTCCGTTGCGGTGGATGAGCCGGAGCCTGAAGATCCTGAGGAGCCATCGGTGATTGGAAATACAGAGGAACAGACGGTTTCTGTCTCACTTCCTGTCTCATGGACTGAGGACGGTCACGCTGATGTTATTTTCTCTTTCGAGTTTAATAACCAGATGATACCGGTGCATTATCCGCAGGAAAACTGGCACTCAGGTCGGCATACGATTCTTCTGTACTATCCGATTGAGAATGTGGTGGCGAACTACACCAATACATTCAATGTATATATGCGCTGCTCCGGCGGCACAGCTTTTGTAGATACGGGATTCTGTATCGCATCGATATCCGGCCAGAGCATGGGTGCTTCAGCTGCATGGGACGGCAGGATCGATATTGAAGAATATATCGAGAGGTTCAGGGTCTGGGACGGCACTCAGGCTGGAAGGCTTATACCTGTACCATTTACGGAAAACAGCGTGTGGGATATCAAGGAAACTATGCGCCGGGCTTATTCGGACACCAAGATTGGCAAGACTCCTATTGGTGGTTTTGGTGTGGTAATTGACGTGTCCGGCAGCAATTCATAAGGAGGCTTCTATGAAGAAATTAACAGGAAATCTTACGATAGAACTTGAAGACCAGAACACCGGGGCGATTGAGACGATTTCTGAGACTAACATGGTCACAAATGCCGTGAATGATATCTTCGGTGTCAATCCGATGGGTGTCATGTATAAGACGGCAGGCTCTTACGATGACCTGATTGTTTGGAATGAGAATCTGCTCCCTATATGTCCTAACATGATCGGCGGCATACTGCTTTTTCCAAGTTCTATCACTGAGGATGCAAATAACCTCTATCTTCCGTCATCAAATCTGCCGGTGGCTTACGCAAGTAATGATGTAAACGCTACTTCAAATACTAAGCGAGGCAGCATGAACCTTACAGAGAGTATGGCATTGACTAACGGATATAAATTCGTCTGGGAGTTCACGCCATCTCAGGGAAACGGAACAATCGCGGCGGTCGGTCTTACTTCCAAGCAAGGCGGTGCTAACGCCTACGGCAGTGATGTGGCTGTGGATACAACGCTGCTTCAGGTCAAGAAGATAAGCCTGGACGACGATGACGGGTTTATCGGAGCCCTGTTCAGCGCAGTGACCGTGGATTTTACGAATGCGAAGCTGTATTCTCTGACTTATTCCAGCAATACGGTAACAATCAAGAAATACAGGATTCCGGTATTTGACATCGGGCTGAATGAAAAGCTGGATGATTCGACACTCACTCTTGAGGACACAACCGTACTTCAGTGCAGCATATTTAAATTTGTAGGAAGCTACACGCCTTACGGCATCTTCCTTGACGGCGGTGACGGATACTGGTATGGATTCGCTAATCAGTCCAATTCATCCGGTGATGCCACCATGTACTGGATCAAGATTAAGCAGAGCGATTACAGCTATACAGAGGGCGTGTGGACGCTTTCCAATGCGACTCTGCTGGATGTCGGGTATTCCTTACCGAGATGGGGCAGGAGCTGAAAGAATATGACGAGCAGATGGTTCGCAGGTACATCGAGAGGATTACCGTGTATGACAGCTGCTATGAGGTTATCTTTAAGGCCGGGATCAAGATAGAGATTGAAAGATAATACTGAGAAAACAAAGCGGTTAGGCACTCGGGATGCGGTTCCGGGTGTCTTTTTTTTGATTGGTGCTGGAAAAACGAGCCAATATATGATACAATATTTTGCACTAACAGTGAAAGAATTGAGACTGAATAAAAGAGGTCAGATATGCTAAAGAATAATGTGGAAGTCGATGTAAAGGTAAAATGTATTGAGGAGAATATCACGCAGACAAAATTAGCGGAGGATATCGGTACCTCAGCACCATATGTGAGCAGGCTGATAAAAAACAATGAGAAGATAGTGAATAAAACTTTTTTGCAGATGATGGAGCGGCTTGGCTATGATGTGGAGCTGACCTATTCCAGGAGAGAGGAGTAAGTAGACTTCGTAGAATTGGCAGAAGTATTTGAGGAGGTGTTTTACGCTGATGGATATCAAAAAATTAATAGGCGAGGCCACCGATTATGATAAAAAGCTGATGCTGGAAGAGAAAAAGCCGAAGAGCTGGTGCAAGAGCGTCAGTGCTTTTGGAAATACTTTTGGTGGAGCTTTGATATTTGGAGTGTCTAATGAGGGTGAGATTGTTGGACTTGAAGACGCTGAGGGGGATGCTGAAAAGATAAGTGAGTTTATCAAAAACAGAATCCGGCCGGTGCCGCCATTTAAGCTTCGGTTTGAGACAATTGATGAAAAGAAACTTGTGATTCTTGATGTTTTTGCCGGAGAGGAAACACCGTACTATTATGCTGCAGATGGTGTTATGGAAGCATATACAAGAATAGGAAACGAAAGTGTCCTTGTGGACGATACGGAACATAAGCGGCTGGTTCTTCGCGGAAAGAAGACATCGTATGACAGTCAAAGTTCGAGCTATAAACTGGAGGATTTTTCCTTCACACAGGTAAGGGCACGATATAAGAAGGTTACCGGAAAGAGCTTTGAGGATAAGGATTACAAGTCATTTGGCATGGCAGATAAAGACGGTGTATTAACCTATGCAGGGGCGCTGCTTGCGGATGAATCACCGATCAGGTATTCTCGTGTTTTCTGCAGGAGATGGAACGGGCTGACAAAATCCGGCGGTCGTATGGATGCCATTGACAGTGACGAATTTGAGGGCGGTCTGCTCCACCTGCTAAGCGAAAGCACAGCGTTTATACGTCGGAATATGCGTGTGATGTGGCGCAAATTAAGCAATACCCGTGAAGATTACCCCGATTATCAGGAGAGGGCATATTTTGAAGCATTAGTAAACGGCCTGATTCATCGCGACTATCTGATCACAGGCAGTGAAGTTCACGTAGATATGTTTGATGATAGGCTTGAAATAGTTTCTCCCGGAGGCATGGTAGAGGGCATACCGGTGCAGGACTATGATATTGATCATATTCCATCTATGAGAAGGAATCCGGTGCTGGCGGATATATTTTCCAGGCTTGACTACATGGAGCGCAGTGGCAGTGGTTTGAGCAAAATCAGGGATGCACAGATGCAATCAGCGAATTTCATTACAGAGAAAACACCTGTATTTTACTCGGATCGAGCTCATTTTGTGCTTACTATTCCTAACCTGAACTATGAAAATGACAAAATAAAAGCGATTCTTGATGAGAATGACAGGGAGCAAGATAAGGAACAAGTCAGGGCACAAGTGAGGGAACAAGTCGGGGAGCAAGATAGGGAGCAAGTCAGGGAGCAAGTCGCGGGTCAGGTGACGGTTGGCGCATTAATTGATTATTGTAAGATTCCAAGAACGAGAACGGAGATTCAGGATTTTTGCGGGCTTACAAGCCGCAGATCGTTCACAGAGAATCATTTGAAGCCATTGCTTGATAAGGGAATACTTAAGATGACTATTCCTGACAAGCCTAACAGTCGTAATCAGAGGTATTATTCGGAATATGAAACTGAGAATGCTTAAAGATGACGAAACGGAATTGATAAAGGACTTCTTGTATGAGGCGATATTCATACCGGAGGGTATGGAGCTGCCGGACAGGTCGATTGTAAAGCAGCCGAAGCTGAAAATATATTATGAGGATTTCGGGACTGGTAAGGCGGATTACTGCATTGTCGCAGAAGATGACGGTAAGGTGATCGGCGCGGTCTGGACGCGGATTATGAATGATTATGGGCATGTGGACGATGATACTCCGTCATTTGCCATATCGCTTTATAAGGAATACCGTGGACAGGGCATTGGAACAAGAATGATGAGGGAGATGCTGGAGCTGCTTAAGGAAAAAGGTTATAAGCAGGCCTCTCTGGCTGTACAGAAAGCCAATTACGCTGTCAGGATGTATGAAAAGGTCGGTTTCAGGACAGTTGATGAGAATGAAGAAGAATATATTATGGTGTGCGACCTGAGGTGATCAATGGAGATAACAGATGCAAGGATAGATGCCGGTAAAGCCTTTGACTGGGGAAAAACATCAAAGGAATATGCCCTGTACAGAGATATCTATCCGGAAGAGTTTTACAAAAAGATAGTTGACAGGGGGCTTTGCATAAACGGGCAGAAGGTTCTTGATCTTGGTACTGGTACCGGAGTGCTTCCGAGAAATATGTACAAGTGTGGTGCCAAGTGGACGGGAGCGGATATTTCACCAGAGCAGATCGAACAGGCAAAGATTCTTGCAGACGCTGCAGATATGAAGATAGATTTTCTGGCAGTACCGACAGAGCAGTTGGATTTCCATGGTGAGAGCTTTGACGTGATTACAGCCTGTCAGTGCTTCTGGTATTTTGACCATGAAAAGGTTATGCCCAAGCTTGCTGATTTCCTTAAACCGGATGGAAAGCTGTTGATTCTCTATATGGCATGGCTCCCTTTTGAGGATAAGATCGCTGGGGCAAGTGAAGAACTTGTTCTGAAGTACAGCCCGAACTGGTCGGGGACAGGTGAAACGAGGCATCCGATATGGATACCTGATATCGCCTATAAATATTTTGAGATGGTGGAACACGAGGAATATGACCTGATGGTGCCTTTTACCAGAAAATCATGGCACGGAAGGATGAGAGCCTGCCGTGGAGTGGGAGCATCGTTGTCAGAAGAAGAACTGACGAAGTGGGATACAGAACACAGGGAATTGCTGGATAGAATTGCATTGGATGAATTTGAGGTTTTGCATTATGCAGCACTTACGATTTTGAAAAAGAAATAGTATAAATTTTGAATGGAGAAAAAAATGGCACTTGAGACAAAAAGACTTATACTGCGCCCGTGGAAGGAATCGGATGCAGAGGATTTATACAAATATGCCAGTGATCCGGATGTGGGTCCGATTGCGGGATGGCCGCCACATCAAAATGTGGATGAAAGTCTTGATGTGATTAGGAATGTCCTGAATGGGGCGGAAGCCTATGCCATCTGTCTGAAAGAGAATGGTAGGGCTATCGGAGCCATTGAACTGAAATTGAATGGTCATACGGATATGACCGAGCGTGATGATGAATGTGAACTTGGATATTGGCTTGGAAAGCCGTTCTGGGGACAGGGTATCATGCCGGAAGCAGCCAGAGAAATCATTCGTCATGGATTTGAGGATATCGGAATGACAAAGACCTGGTGTGGCTATTATGAGGGCAATACCAAGTCAAAGCGTGTTCAGGAGAAAGTGGGCTTTAAGTACCAGTGGCTGTCTGAGAATGTTAATGTGTCGCTCATGCATGAGAAACGAACTGGTCATGTAAGCAGCATGACGAAGGAAGAGTGGACATGGACAAGGCTTTATGAAGCGGCGAAGTCCGTACAGAACGGCAGGAAGATTTCCGATTATGTGGAAGCCGGAGGTGTAGCTGCAGCGATAATGTCCTCCACTGGAAAAATATATACTGGTGTTTGCGTGGATACATGCTCTACGCTTGGCATATGTGCTGAACGAAATGCTATCTTCAATATGCTGACGAACGGTGAGCAGGAAATACAAAAAGTGATCGCTATTATGCCAAATGGCAAAAGCGGCGCACCATGCGGAGCCTGCAGAGAGCTGATGGTTCAGCTGATGCCGGAGAAATATAAGGATATTGAGATTATGATGGACTATGAGAACGGCAGAGTTATCACGCTTGGGGAGATAACGCCGGAGTGGTGGATATAGGCTGACTGCTCGACAACTCGGGAGTTGTCAATGTGTTGACTGCGCAACTAAACATAACAAAAATGGATAATGTTTGACATCTTTGGTTGGTGGATTGTCCGGCAACTTTTCATTACAATTTTCATAAGAATCAAACACGGAGGTTCTCATGAAAAAAGCTATGAAAATTGTCGGTATAGTATTGTTGATTATAATTGTAGTTGTCGCTGTCGCTTTCGGACTTTATTGGCATCGTAACACGCACTGGTATGACAAGTATGAAAAGGCACTTAAGACGGCAGGTGCAGTTCACGTTATAGGCAAGCCCACAGTTGTGGCGGGTCATTCGAACGGGGCTATTACTGCCGCCTATATTGCAGCATACGGCGGTCAAAATATAGCAGGAGTGGTGTTGGAAGATCCTCCCGTATTCTCTACAGAAGGAGAAGGCTGGGAAGAGAGCTTTGCTTATCTTGATACCTACAAGCCTTTGCATGATTGGAATCAGTCAGAAAAGGCGGAGTGTTGGGAAAGTTACTATTTGCGTCATTGCTACTGGGGACAATTATATATGGCTGATGCCATGCCGGGAATCGCTGACTATGCACAGAAGCAGTATCAGAAAAAACCTGACGAGGTTGTTCAGATAGGTTTCCTACCGGCTTCCATCTGGTATGTTTTTGAATATGCCAGGGAATATGATTTTACATACGGTGAGCGATTCTATGACCTGAGCTGGAATCACGGCCTGACACGTGAGGAAATATTTTCTGCAATAGAAGTTCCCTGCGTTTATATTCATGCAAAGGAAAATGTTCACGAGAATGGAACCTATCTGTGTGCAGCATCACGGGTCCAGGCCGAGAGGGCGGTATCCTATATAGGTGATAACTGCCGACTGGTCGAGACTGAGAACAGTGATCATGTGATTCATACTGCTCACAGTGCTTTCTATATTGAAACGGTAAACTCGCTGTTATCGAAATGAGGACATTATGTTAAAAGAAAATCTGATCATGCTTCGTAATATACATGGCTTTTCTCAGGAGGAAATTGCCGAGAAAATAGAAATCTCCCGTCAGGCTTATGCAAAATGGGAGAGCGGCGCAACCGTTCCGGATATTGAAAAATGCAAACGTCTTGCAGATATCTATGGTGTGACGATTGATAGTCTGATAAAAACAGAAACAATAGACGGGAAAGAGAACATTCCACCTGCGCCGAAAGGAAGAAATATATGGGGATCAGTGACAATAAACGAGCGAGGACAACTTGTAATCCCTAAAGCGGCTCGTGAGAGATTCGGTCTTACGGGTGGGCAAAGATTAATTGTACTCAGTGATGATAATGAAGGCATAGCTCTTGTTCCGGCAGAGGTGTTTGAGGAGAGAATGAAGAAAGCAATGGAGTGGGCATCGATTAAATCACAGGAATAAAGGCTGTGTTGCCGGGGTATTTGGTTTATAGTAGCTGTTGTATTCAGACTTGGGGTAGGATGCATATAGCACCATAAAGTCCAGTTTGTTGACCACTTCCCGCTAACGACCAAACACCGAAAATCCGCTTTGACCAGTTACCGCGAACGACCAAAGAGGCGATTTTCGGTGTTGAGCAGTTACCACGAACGACCGAGGACGATTGACGTACTTGCTATCGCCTCGAGCCATGTCGGAGAGTCCGACATATCGACGGCCTGTACCATGCTTCTGGCGATCGTAGGGTTTATGATCCTCTATCGGATCAGCAGTCCGATGAATATGCTGCGGTGCGGAATATGGGGCGGATGTATCATAGCGTTGGGCGTTTGCAGCATTTGTCTGGGAGATTTATTTGCGATTGAAAAAATGTCAAAAAGCTGCGTAATGTTATTTGTGGTATTTGCCATTGCGACAGAGCCGGTCCTTCGGTATAGTACGATGCTGGTGGAAAAAATCAGGGGTTTGATAACGCGAAAAAAACAGCGCGAGTGTTAAAAAACTATGCTGAATATTAAAAATCTAATGCTGAAAAAATAATTGCTATGAGTGTCAAATCTAGTAGATGGAAACAAATAAATAGAGTATAATTAATAAAGAAATCTCTGTATTTTTAAGAATTTTCAGAATAAATCTATAGAAGGGAAAAACAAAATGGGAGTTTATTTGAATCCGGGGACGGGAAGATTTGAAGAGGCCGTTCGTTCGCAAATATACGTTGATAAAACTTTGCTGATAGAAGAAACCAACAAAGTGTTAAACACTATGCAAAAATATGTTTGTGTAAGCCGTCCTCGCCGTTTTGGGAAATCTATGGCTGCAAATATGTTAGTGGCGTATTATGAGAAAGATTGTGATTCAAATGAACTATTTTCTTCCTTTAAAATATCTGGGACAAAAAGCTATTTCCAATTTTTAAATCAGTTTCATGTGATTGCGATAAATATGCAGTCGTTTTTGAGTGTCACATCGTCGGTTGGGGAAATGATAACCCTTTTGGAAGAAGAAGTTATGGAAGAATTGAAGGAAGTCTTTCCTGAAATGATCCCCGAGCGTATTAAGAGATTATCAATGGCTTTGGATAAGGTTTACGCAAAAACAAAAGAGAAATTTGTTTTTGTGATCGATGAATGGGACTGCCTTTTACGTGAGAGAAAAGAAGCGGTGGAAGAGCAAAAAATATATTTGGATTTTATTCGAAATCTTTTTAAAGATAAAGAATATGCCGCCCTGGTTTATATGACAGGGATCTTACCAATAAAAAAATATGGTTCTCATTCTGCGTTGAATATGTTTGAAGAATATTCTGTAATCGAACCTTTACAATATGCAGAATATATAGGTTTCACAGAAGAAGAAGTATATAAAGTATGCGAAAATTTTGAAATCGACTTTAAACAAATGAAAAATTGGTATGATGGTTATATGGCAAAAAATGTTCAGCACATTTATAATCCCCGCTCTGTTGTGGCGGCGGCGCTTGGAAAAAGTTTTGGAAACTATTGGACAAGAACGGAAACATATGAAGCATTAAAAATATATGTTGAGATGAATTATGACGGACTAAAAGATAGCATTGTCAATATGATTCAGGGGAACAGTGTAAAAATAAACCCGGATAAATTCCAAAATGACATGACTTCATTTTCGTCAAAAGACGACGTTCTTACATTGCTTATTCATTTGGGTTATCTTGCTTATAATCAAGATAAGAGCAGTGTATACATTCCCAATAACGAAGTGCGGGGAGAGTTTAGAAATGCTGTAGAAGGGGCCGGGTGGACAGAGATTATTCAAATGCTAAATGAATCAGAAGAAATATTAACAGCAACTTGGAATAAAGAAGAAGAAAAAGTTGCCAGGATGATCGATTTAGTACACAGCAAACATACTTCTATTTTAGAATATAACGATGAAAATTCCCTTGCCAGTGTAATAGACATCGCTTATATGAATGCTATGAATCAATATACTAAAATCCGGGAGTTCCCATCAGGAAAAGGATATGCTGATATAGTATATTTACCGAAACCTGGCTTTCTAAAACCTGCATTGGTCATTGAATTAAAATATGATGAAAGCGCACAAGGGGCGATCGCCCAGATAAAGAATAAAAGATACGTAGAATCTTTGCACCATTACTATGGGAATCTTTTGCTTATCGGAATAAATTATGATAAAAAAAGTAAGAAACATATATGTGCAATAGAAGAGTATAATATGAAAGACGGACAATAATGAAAAGAACAACCGCAGGTCCCGTCCATGTTTTTGGGCCTGCGGTTGTTTTTGACTTAATGTTTTGTTACATCAGCCAGATACATTCTCGCTTCGTAAGGACGAAGGGAGGAGGATTCCTCCGCTTGTTCATAATTACATAAGATAAGTTTGGCGTCTTCCGGGATCACTTCTTCGTAAGGGAAGGAAATGTTTTCGCCGTAGAAATTGCATATTACGAATAAATGCTGCGTTTCGTTTTGCCTGCTGTAGGCAAAGATCGATTCGTCTTCCGGCAGGATCAGTTCGTAAACGCCGTCCCGAATCACCGGAAGATCTTTTCGGAGGCGGATGAGTTTTTTATAATAAGAGAAGATGGAGTTTTCATCCTGTATTTGTGAAGCGGCGTTGATCTCCTTGTAATTTGGATTGATAGGCATCCATGGAGTGCCCGTGGTAAAACCGGCCTGCGGGCCGTCGTCCCACTGCATCGGCGTGCGGGCGTTGTCCCGACTTTTATGGTAGATGGATTCCATGATCTCTTCTTTTTTATACCCTTTTTCGGTACGTATTCTGTAACAGTTTAAGGTTTCGATATCTTTGTATTCTTCAATCGGCAGCCGGATGTTGGTCATGCCCAGTTCTTCTCCCTGATATATGTAAGGGGTTCCTTCCATGCCGTGTAAAATGGTGGCGAACATCTTAGCGCACACTTCCCAGTATTCTTTGTCGTTGCCCCAGCGGGAGACGATGCGGGGAAGATCGTGGTTTTCAAAGAACAGGCTGTTCCAGCCTTTGCCGTGAAGTTTGGTCTGCCATGCGCTTAACACTTCCTTTAGTTTTAAAAATGGCAGGGGAGCCAGATCCCATTTTTCCTTTCCTTCCTGCTCATCGAGGCAAATGTGTTCAAATTGGAAGACCATGGATAATTCGTTGCGGTCCGGACCGCAGTATAGCGGAGCATTTTCCAGGGTGGCAGACCAGGATTCGCCTACGCTCACAAGTCCCGCCTTGCCAAAAGTAGCTTCGCTTAATTCTCTGATAAATGGGTGAAGGTCTTCTCCCTCGAAAGTTACCATATTGATCGGATCTTTTCCAAACATATTGACCACATCCAGGCGGAAACCTTCCACGCCCCGGTCGATCCACCAGTTGATCATCTGGTAAAGCTCCTGGCGAAGTTTTGGATTTTGCCAGTTTAAATCCGGCTGTTTTACGGAAAACATATGGAAATAATATTGGGATAATTCCGGAACCCAGGTCCAGGTAGGACCGCCAAAGGCGGACTCAATGTCATTTGGAAGAGTTCCTTCTTCTCCGTCCTGCCAAATATAGTAATCATGGTATGGATTGTCTTTTCCTTTTAATGCCTCTTTAAACCAGAAATGTTCGTCGGAAGAATGACTTAAGACAAGATCCATGATGATTTTAATATTTCTCTTTTTCGCTTCGGCAATGAGTTCATCCATGTCGGCAAGGGTTCCGAAAAGCGGATCGATGTTTTGATAGTCTGAGATATCATAGCCGTTGTCATCCTGGGGAGACTGGCAGACGGGAGAGAGCCAGATGGCGTCGATCCCCAATTCTTTTAAATAGTCAAGACGTTTTATGATGCCGAAAAGATCGCCGATTCCGTCTGCGTTGGTATCTTGAAAACTCCTCGGATAGATTTGGTAAATAACAGCATTTTTCCACCATTCATGATTCATATTCTTGTTCCCTTTCTAAATCAAATAAAATAATATAAAAAATTTATAAAATTCATGTTTCGTCGGAGCGCAGGTAATTCATCACAAGCAGCGCCGTTTGAAAGGTCATAGCATCGTGGAATTGACGGACGTCCAGTCCGGTTTCCTTCTGGAGCTGTTCCAGACGATAGATGAAAGTATTTCGATGCATATGCAATTGTCTTGCAGTCTGGGCAATGTTCATATTATTATCAAAAAAACAACGGAAAGTATAGGCGGTTTCCGGTTGGAGTATGGACTCGTAAGAGGGACCGATGGTTTCCTCCATATAGGTGATGCATTGTTCCTTTGAGAGTCCATGTAATAGCCTGCCGATGCCAAGTCCGTTATAAGGATATATATTCTGATCCGGATAAAATATCTCGCCGACACGCACTGCCAGATTCACCTGCTGATAAGCTTCCGGCAAATGAATAAGATTTTTGATCACAGAACTAAAAGCGATTTTAACCTGCATCAAAGCTTCGGTATTTAAAATATCCATAATTAAATAAGACGTTTCTTTTAGTTTATCATCGGAGACCATTTTCGGGAAGGTAAAAACCATGGCCAAACTGTTTGCCGCCATTGGGATGATCCAGACTTTCTCTTCATCGGGAAAGGCGTGGGAAAGGATAGATAGGGCAGTGTTTTCCATATCTTTTCGGGAATGGATGAAAAAAAGCGCCCGATAAGAATCTTTTTTTATATGGAACCGTTTTGCGGTGTGGCTAAGTTCAGAAGAATCCATTCCGCCGGTGATCCATTTTTTCATGATGAGAGTTTTATTATTAGTTTCCTGATAAGCCTGGATAAGAAGATTGAGCTGTTTTTTAGCATGGGAAAGATCCTCCGGAGAAGCGATTGTCAATTCCAGAGATAAGCCGGTCATTCTATTTAATGATTCTAATACCTTTGACAGATCTTTATTATTTTCCATGCCTTTATTTCACCTCGTTTTATTGCAGGCGGTTTATATGAAACGGCGCCGCATAAATCAGATACCAGATACTTGTCTATTGTTGTTTTTTTGTTTTTTTCAATATATAGAAGGCTGCCCCGGAGTAAGGGGTGTAATACTCCAGGGCAGGAAGAAAATGATATAGGTAACAAATTAATTGGTGATGGTAAGTTCAGTTTCTTTATCAAATAAATGAATTTTTTCCATGTCTAATGTGAATTTCGCTTTGTCTCCAGAGCTTAATTTTGTGGTGGAAGGAACGCGAGCTGTCATTTCAGTACCTTCCATATCGAAGTATAAGTAAACTTCGGCTCCTAGTAATTCGTAGAACTTGATGGTGGAATCAATAACCAGTCCAACCGGAGCGTTTGGTGAGTCGGATTCATAAATATTTTCCGGACGAATACCAAGAACAACGGTTTTGCCGTCGTATTTTCCATCGATCAGCGCCTGCTTTTTGGAAGCTGGAACCGGCATTTCACTGTTGCCGACTCTAAGAGTAACATCATTGCCGGAAACTTTTACAACAGCGTCCATAAAGTTCATCTGAGGAGATCCGATGAAACCTGCTACGAATAAGTTGCCTGGTTTGTTATAAAGGTTCTGAGGAGTATCCACCTGCTGCATGATACCGTCTTTCATAACAACGATTCTTGTACCAAGGGTCATAGCCTCTGTCTGGTCATGAGTTACGTAGATGATCGTTGTGCCAAGTCTTTCGTGGATCTTGGAGATCTCCACACGCATCTGAACTCTCAGTTTTGCGTCCAGGTTGGAAAGAGGTTCGTCCATAAGGAATACCTTAGGATTACGAACA
>CAZKQV010000027.1:0-40691 GCA_964555015.1 uncultured Eubacterium sp.
TTTTCCACCTTCCATACTTACTAATCCATATGGAACGTGTACTAACTGATTGTACCAATCATTTCCTAAAAGTTCAATTACTTTAAATACCTGTGCAAAATGCAATTTTTGCTCTAAACCAGTTACATAAATACATTTCTCAAAGTTATAATTTTCTTTTCTATAAAATAAAGCAGCAATATCTCTGGTTGCATAGATACTGCTTCCGTCTTTTTTCATAATAAGACAAGGCGCCATATCATATTCATCCAGAGGAACAATAAACGCTCCTTCACTTTCCACCAAGAGATTATGCTCTTTTAAAACATCAACAACATTCTGGGTTTTATCACGATAGAAACTTTCTCCCATATAATGGTCGAAATCCATTCCCAATAATTTATATATGCGCTTATACTCCACAAGGCTGATGTCTTTAAACCATTGCCAAATACTTAAAGCTTCTTCATTTTCCTGTTCCATTTTTACAAACCATTCTCTAGCCTGGTCATTTAAACTGTCATCTTTTTCAGCTTCTTCATGGAATTTCACATAGATTTTCATTAATTCGGCTATACCGTTTTTTTCAACATCTTCTTTTTTACCCCATTTTTTATAAGCAACAATAAGCTTACCAAACTGGGTTCCCCAATCTCCCAGATGATTAATCCTTTCTACCTTATATCCTAATTTTGAAAAGATTTTATAAAGAGAATTTCCAATAATAGTCGTTCTAAGATGGCCAACATGGAAGTTTTTTGCTACGTTTGGAGAAGAATAATCAATACATATAGTCTTTCCGTTTCCAATATCAGATTTACCATATTCCTCCTGGGATATTACAGAATACATCTGTTTTACATATTTTTCTTTATCAAAGAAGAAATTGATATATCCCCCCACATTTTCAACTTTGGCTAATTCTTCATATCCACAACTGCGAATTTTCTCTGTAAGATCTTCCGCAATCATATTTGGAGCTTTTCGATAAACTTTTGCCAATCGAAAACAAGGAAACGCATAGTCGCCCATACCTGATTTTTTAGGAATTTCAAGCGCTGAGGCAATATCTTCTTTCGTTAACTCTTCAATATTTTCATTTAAAATGCTAATCAAAAGATTTTTCATAATAAAATTCTCCCTATCTATTTAATTTTATATTTTTTTAAACTCACAAAAAAATTCAGCTTACAGCTTATTATATTAAATTACTATTAAATTACTTATAATACAATATTTTCTATAATTTAGCTGTTATTTTTTATTTTTATCTACTTTCTAGTTCATAATATTAAAAATAATATCACTTTACACTTTTATTCAAATCATAATAAATATTTTTTCTTAATTTAAAATATTATCTATTTTTACTTTATTTTTTAAACAAATTAATATATAAAAGTATACAGAACACTAAAATAATTTACTATTTTTTTGAAAACAATCATCAAAAAAATCTAATTATAATTGAAAGCAAAACATTTTAAAATATCATAAAAATACCATAAAATTATTATACAACGTCATAAAATATCATAATCACCGAAAATATCATCATGTATCATCATGAAACATTACAAAAATCATAGACATCATAATATATCACATATCGTAAATTACAATCATAAATTACATCTGTCTGGCAATATTATTTCTCACTTGATCACATCGATCTTTGATTTAAAATTAAACTGACCGTTTCGGCAATTGACTATAATCGCTGCAATAATCATCCAGCTCTTCTATAAGCTGCTGAATGTTTTCCATACTTTTTACGATATTAGCTGCTTCGTCTTCTCTGCTTTGGATATCTAAGTTTAATTGTTTCATTTTTTCGTCTTGTGTTCGATCTTTGGCTTCCTCTATGTTTAAAGGCGTAAAAAATCTTCTCACATTTTTCTGCTCAATATTATGGAATAATTTTTTATCTTTCCTTTCCCGATCGATTTTCAATTGTATTAGTTCGTTTTCCAATTCATTTTTCTTTTCAGATAACTGAACATAATCATTGGTTAAATGAGTTTTTAACCGTACATATAATTTTATAAAACTATCTTTTTTTGAATAATCAGCCATTTTTTACTTTCCCTCTTATAAAGGACTTTTGGATGGAACTCCCGCTTTTCTTGGATATAGCTTCGAAGTTCCTTTACATTTCTTTATTTTGATTAATACTCTTTGATTTTCTTTTTCTCCCAAAGAAAATTGTTTTACTTCCTCAATCTTACTGCCTAATACCTGCATACAGTGTTCGGCTTTTTTTATTTCCTCTAATCCCTTTACGGATTTGTAGGAGATAAAGTAGCCGTTCACTTTTACAAATGGTATGGCGTACTCGCATAATGTATTCAAATTAGCCACTGCACGGGACACGCACAGATCAAAAGAAGCCCGGTATTCTTTTATTCTGCCAATATCTTCTGCTCTTCCATGAACCGCCTTGATTTTTGTCAACGAAAGCTCACTGATGACCTGATTTATAAAACGGATCCTTTTATTTAAAGAATCAACTAAAAGAAATTCGATATCCGGATAAAGAATTTTTAGCGGTATTCCCGGAAATCCTGCTCCCGTTCCAATATCAATCACACGATGCACCTGATCCATGTTTATAATATTACTACAACTCACACTGTCAAGGAAATGTTTTTCTATAACTTCCTGTTCTTCTGTAATAGCTGTGAGATTCATTGTTTTATTTGTCTCGATCATCATTTCATAAAATCTTTCCAACTGCTCTGCCTGTTCTTTCGTTAAGATGATCTGATTTTCATGAAATGCATTGGTTAATTTTTCAATAAAACTCATACTATACCCTTTTCATTTTCAAATCTTAGTATTTAAGCTGTTCCATATAAATGATCAAAACGGAAATGTCTGATGGGGAAACTCCCGATATTCTGGATGCCTGTCCAATGGAACGAGGACGGATATCATTTAACTTCTGGATTGCTTCTTTCCTCAGATTATGGATTTCCTCATAGACAATGGAATCCGGAATGATCTTATTTTCCATTTTCCGAAACTGCTCCACCTGGCGCATTTGCCTTGTGATATATCCTTCGTATTTTAAGTTGATGTTCACCTGTAAAATAACTTCTTCATCCAGCTCTTTTCGTTCCGGGTCAATGGCAGAAAGCGCTTCATAATTTAATTCCGATCTTTTAATCAGTTCAGCCAGGGTTGACGAAGTTTTTAGAGGGGTACTTCCGAAACTCTCTAATAAACTCTGTACTTTTTTATTGGCTCCGATATTTACTTTTTTGAGACGTTCCACTTCCATCGCAATTTCTTTTTCTTTTTTCAGAAGATTCTGATAGCGCTCCTCTTCGATCAGGCCAACTTCATATCCCAGCTTTGTTAATCTTAAATCGGCATTATCCTGTCTTAGCAGCAATCTGTATTCTGCACGGGACGTCATCATACGGTATGGTTCGTGATTTTCTTTCGTGATCAGATCATCGATCAAAACACCGATGTATGCCTGGGAACGATTTAAGATCAGCGGTTCTCTTCCCTTTATTTTCATTGCGGCATTAATTCCCGCAATTAGTCCCTGAGCCGCCGCCTCTTCATATCCTGAACTTCCGTTAAACTGCCCTCCGCTGAACAAGCCTTCGATCTTTTTAAATTCCAGAGATAATTTTAGCTGATTCGGATTGATACAGTCGTATTCTATGGCATAGGCATTTCTTATAATCCTGGCATTTTCCAGACCTTTTACGGTGCGATACATCCTGTACTGCACATCTTCCGGAAGCGAACTGCTCATGCCTCCAATATACATTTCGTTGGTAAATTCTCCCTCCGGTTCTATAAACAACTGATGTCTGTTTTTATCTGCAAATCGAACTACTTTATCTTCAATGGAAGGACAATATCTTGGACCGGTTCCTTCGATCATCCCGGAATACAGAGGAGAACGATCCAGATTTTCCCGGATAATTTTATGAGTTTCTTCGTTGGTATAAGTTAACCAACAGGAAATCTGATCTCTTTTGATATCTTCTTCTTTATTGGTAAAACTAAAGGGAACGATTTTTTCATCGCCGAACTGCTCTTCCATCACCGAAAAATCAATGCTTTTCTTATCTATTCTTGCAGGAGTGCCCGTTTTAAAACGATAAAGCTCAATTCCATTTTCACTTAAAGACTCGCTTAAATAATTGGCTGCCTGAAGACCGTTTGGGCCGGTATAGTTTACCACATTTCCATACAAACATCTTGCTTTTAAATAGGTTCCTGTAGCCAAAACTACTGCTTTTGCCAGATAGACTGCTCCGGAAAAGGTCATGACGCCCATGATCTTATGATCTTGCACCAAAAGCTTTGTCACTTCGGCTTGTCTTAAAGTTAAATTCTCTGTATTTTGAAGGGTATAGCGCATTGTTCTGGAATATGCGTCTTTATCTGCCTGCGCCCTTAAGGAATGCACCGCAGGTCCCTTAGATTTATTCAGCATCTTAGACTGGATGTAGGTTTTATCGATATTTTTTCCCATCTCTCCGCCTAAAGCGTCAATCTCCCGCACCAGATGTCCCTTGGAACTTCCCCCGATATTTGGGTTGCAAGGCATTAAGGCAACGCTGTCCATGCTGACTGTAAACATGATTGTCTTACAGGAAAGCCTCGCCGCTGCCAGAGCAGCCTCGCAGCCGGCATGACCTGCCCCCACTACAATAACATCATATTCTTCTTCTACATGATCTATTTGATTTTCTTCCATATAAACTGCTCCTATTTTCCGGTACAAAATCTTGAAAAGATTTCATTCATTAAATCATCTTCCAGAGATTCTCCTATGATATATCCCAAATACTCATAAGCATTGGTTAAGTCAATGGTAAAGAAATCCTCCGGCATTCCCTCTTCAATGCTTGATTTCACGCACTGTAAGCTCGACAAACTCTCTTCCAGATCATTTTTATGCCTTTCGCTGGTGATCATCATTTCGTTATCCGAATCTATTCTACCATGAAACATCATATTTTTTAACTCAATAATAAAATTGTCTATCCCTTTATTATATTTTGCAGAAATATAGATCATAGGATCTTCCGGGTCCACACGATCTTTCAGGATCGTTTTGTCAAATTCCTGATTCAGATCGGTTTTATTCAGTAAGATTATTTTCTTTCGTCCCTTGATCTGCTCTAAAATATCATAGTCTTCCTTTGTGATTCCCTGGGAAATGTCCACAAGATATACGATTAAGTCCGACTGTTCCATCTCCTTTTTGGCTCTCTCTACACCAATCTTTTCCACTTGATCCTTCGTCTCACGGATTCCTGCGGTATCAATAATGCGCAGAGTGATACCATCTATGGTCACAGTTTCTTCCAAAGTATCTCTGGTGGTGCCTGCAACTTCGGTGACAATGGCCCTTTCTTCTCCCAACAACACATTTAGAAAAGAAGACTTTCCCGCATTTGGTTTTCCCACGATACAAGTCCGGATTCCCTCTTTTACAATCCTTCCGTTGTCATAAGAGCGGATCATTTCCGTCAATTCTTTGATCCACTGTTTTACGCAGCTTAGAAGATTTTCTCCATAGCCATCAAGGCTGATATGTTCCGGGTCATCCAGCGCCGACTCTATATAAGCAATCTGGTACAATATCTCGCTTCGAAGCTTTGAAATACTGTCCGATAATTTTCCCTTTAACTGTGCCAGAGAATTTTTTCTGGCCGATTCATTTTTCGCCTCTATCAGATCCATCACTGCCTCTGCCTGAGACAGATCGATTCTTCCGTTTAAAAATGCTCTCTTCGTAAACTCTCCCGGCTCTGCGGGTCTGGCCCCTTTTCGATAAATGAGCCTTAATATAGAATGAATGACCAAAGAGCCGCCATGGCAGTCGATTTCCACCACATCCTCTTTCGTATAGCTTTTTGGTCCTTTCATCACAAGAACAATACATTCATCCAAAACCTGTTCATGGTCCACAATATTTCCATAATATATCCTGTGGGATTCCAAATGACAAACGTCCTTCTTTTTATCATACGGCTGAAAAATATCTGCCAATATAGGAAGTGCATTTTTCCCACTGATGCGGATAATTCCGATTCCTGCATTGGAAACAGGAGTAGCAATGGCTGCGATCGTATCAAATTCTCGAATCATATTATCATTTCTCCATTTTTTTGAAAATATCAGCGCCAAATTGATTGACCAAAATATTTTATGATATTCTCCATCCTATTAACGGTAATGCAAAAAGGATGCTATCGTTTCCTCCGGGGACTTTCAAGCATCCTAATACATCTAAAAACTATTTATCTCTTTTTAGCAAGATAACCACTTTACGATAAGGTTCTTCTCCTTCACTCTTTGTGCAGACATATTTGTCATTTTGCAATGCGGAATGAATTACCCGTCTCTCATATGGATTCATCGGTTCTAAAGCAATCGCTTTTCTTGACCGTTTTACAGAATAAGCGATCTTCTTAGCGAGCTTCTCAAGGGTAGCTTTCCTTCTTTCCCGATAATTTTCCGTATCAAGCTTAACGCGAATATAAGATTCACTCTCTTTATTCACATAAAGGCTGATCAAATACTGTAATGCATCCAAAGTCTGTCCTCTTTTTCCGATTAAAATTCCCATATCAGGGCCGGACAGATCAATATTCATTAAATGCTCTTCTTCTTTATAATCAATGGATACATTGGTTTCCACTTTCATGGCAGCAAACAACTCATCACAAAAAGCCTTTGTTGTCTCTGTCAATGACTTCTTTAACGCAACACGGATAATCGCAGGTCTTACATTAAAGATTCCAAGAAAACCGGTGCTTCCCTGATCCACGATATCATAATCAAGCTGTTCACTTGGAATGCCAAGCTGTGTCGTTGCTTCTGTAACCGCATCCTCAACCGTTTTCGCTTTAAACTCCATACTTTCCACTATTTTTTACCTCCCCTGGTTTTATTCTCTTCATCATAATGATAAACCAGATAAGCATTTTTTGTTATTTCACCCATGTGATCCATGTTGATATTTTTGAGATTTCCCTGTGAGTCGCGTAACTGATCATCATGCGCTTTGATCTTTCTTGTGTTAATCGCTGCAATTTCAGAAATTGTGTTAGCAGGCTTGCCGTTATACTCTTGTTTTGCGGCTTCCGCTTTACTGGAAGTATCCATGATCTTCTCCATAAAGCTCTTTTTGCCTTTTGCTTTCTTTTTCTCTGCCTTAGCGCGGTTTTTCTCAATCATCTTATCCAGATCAGCTTTTTCCATATACTTGTTGATAACGATCTGCTGAACACACTGGAATAAAGCGCTGGATACCCAGTAAATACCAAGACCAGCCGGCATAATAATACAGAAATACATGGACATCAGAGGCATAACGAGCGCCATACTTTTATTCATTCCCGCTGCCGGATTGTCCTTCATATCAGGCTGCTGCATCGTCTTAAAGGAAAGATACTGGAAGATTCCCGCAATAATCGGAATCAGCAAATACACAGAAATACGAAATCCCGGTGTCTGTGACACATTAATTCCAAACATAAAATCATTCATGCTGATAATTTTAGACGAAACGGAACTAATCACATCAGACGCCTGAGGAAATGCACTTGCTAATTTTCCCCAAGTATCTTCTCTAAAATAAGAAAGTACATCGATGATCTGGTCTCTGGTTGCATCGTTAGCTAAAGTATTAATATACCCTTTTTGCAGATTTAAAGATTCCGCGATCTTGTTGATCGTCTCTATGCTGCCGGACTGATTTGAAATACTATCTACAATAGTTATATACTGCGCTTTTACCTGAGGAATATATGCCGGAATCTTTCGAATTACCTGATACAAAGCCAGGAAAATAGGAAACTGTACAATAAGCTGCATACATCCGCCGGTAGGATTTGTTCCGTACTTATCATAAACAGCCTGAATCTCTTCATTCTGTTTTTGCATGGAAGCCTGATCTTTTTTATTACGATATTTTTTCTGAATCTTGTTGATCTCAGGCTGCATCGCCTGATTGATCTTAGTAAATTTCTGCTGCTTAATGGTAAGCGGGAGCATCAGCAAACGTACCAAAAACGTAAAGATAATGATACATAGACCGATGTTTTGGATACCAAAAGAACTTAATACACGGAAAATTCCGTCCATGATATAACCGAGCAATATCGCTATCCACCCGATTATAGGGGTTGTTGACTGCGTCAATAGCATAGTTATCCTCCTTAATTACGGAACCGGATCGTAACCACCTTTTGAAAAAGGATTACATCGAAGAATTCTCCATATAGCCAACAGGCTGCCCTTCAAGACCCCATACTTTTGATAAGCCTCTATTGCATACTGTGAACAAGTTGGAGTATAAATACAAGTCCCTCTCCCCTTCAGAGGCGACAGGTATTTTTGATAAAACTGTATTATTTTTATAAAAATAATTCTCATATCATTCTTCTCTCAAAACTGGTAAATGATGTATTTTCAACAAATGATTTATGGCACTTTCAAATATTTTATAATCAGAATTAGCCGCCGAACTTCGTGCCACAATAACAATGTCGTATCCCTGCTTTATCTCTTCCCATTGAAGACGTATGATTTCCCGGATAACCCTGGTTACTCTATGTCGTACGACACTGTTTCCGACCTTCTTACTGACCGAGATCCCAATCCTGTTATAAGGCAGATCATTCTTAAGAACGATCATCACAAAATTGTGATTTGCCTTTGATTTGCCCATCCTGTAAACACGACGGAAATCTCTGCTTTTTTTTAAAGATTGAAATTTGCTGACCAAATTCCTCACCTTTCTTATAAATTCATGATAATAGCTAAAAGAAATTCTCTTCTTAAAGGAATTAAGAAAAGAAAAGGCCACAAAATTGCGACCCTATGCTGATAATTTATTTCTTCCTTTTGCTCTTCTTCTAGATAAAACCTTTCTGCCATTCGCAGTGCTCATTCTCTTTCTAAAGCCATGCACTTTAGATCTCTGTCTCTTTTTTGGCTGATATGTCATCTTCATTTCGCTAGCCACCTCCTTCAATATAGTATTCTGCTGAAAAACATCACTCCTATTATATTGAAAAAATATTTTGTAGTCAAGTAAAATACTTTATATTTCTTACTTTTTTCTTTCTAATGTCATTTTCCAAAAAATTCATTTCTCGCAGATCAATGGCATTACATTTATTTTCACAAAACTTTATCTCCCTTAAAATTTAATTTTTTTCCTTAAATAAGTTATGCACAGGAAATACACCGGAATCCACGAGTTATACACAAGTTATCCACATATTGTGCATAACTTGTGTATAACTCAGTTTTTGTACACAACATATTATAATTTTATTCTTGATTTTCTTATTTTTCGGTCGATTTTTCTTCTGAATAAAGTGGATAGAGTTATCCACCTCTTGTGGATAACTCTAATTTTTACCCATTTTTTTGTTGATAAACCAAGTTATCCACAAGCAGTTATCCACAGAAACTGAGATTTAATGAAAATTTTGTAGTATTGAAAAAAATTATATTCTGTTATAAACTATAAATTACCTGAAAAATAACCTATTATAGATGGAGTGGAATATGAAGGAACTAATTGAGTCGAAATGGACGCAAATTTTAGACATTATTGTAAAAGAACACGAAATTTCTCCCGTGGCTGCATCTACTTTTATTAAACCATTAAAAATTCAATCCATACAGGGAGATACGCTTACCTTTTTTGTAAACAACGGAAAACGCGGTATCGATTTTCTTAAACATAAATACTATGATGTTTACTTAGAAACTGTCATTGAACAAGTTGTCGGAAAGCACTTTAACATCGTATTTGTTGACTCCGCCACAGAGCCTCCCCCTGAGGAAAAAGAAGATGAGAGCGCTGCCGACGAAGCTTTAAGTTATTTAAACCCGAAGTACACTTTTGATACTTTCGTTGTCGGCGACACCAATAAAATGGCTCACGCTGTTGCCATCGCCGTGGCAGAATCTCCGGGAATGTCCTATAATCCTTACTTTTTATACGGAGGCGCAGGACTCGGAAAAACCCACTTAATGCACAGTATCGCCCATCATATTATTACAAACCGGCCTGATCTTAAGGTACTTTACGTCACCTCTGAAAGATTTACCACAGAGTTGATTGATTCCATCAACCACAATCGAAATCAGGAATTTAGAGATAAATACCGTAATATTGACGTTCTTTTAATTGACGACATTCAGTTCATCATAGGCCGGGAGAGTACCCAGCTTGAGTTTTTCCACACCTTTAATGAACTCCACAACGCCAAAAAGCAGATCGTAATTTCATCGGATAAGCATCCAAAGGAGTTTACCACCTTAGAAGAACGTCTTCGTTCCCGGTTTGAATGGGGGATTACCGTAGATATTCAACCGCCAGATTATGAAACCAAGATGGCGATCTTAAAAAAACGGGCGGAAATGGAACACCTTAATATCTCCGAAGATATCCTGCAGTATGTCGCCACAAACATTAATTCCAATATTCGTGAACTTGAAGGCGCTCTTAACCAGATCTGCCTTTTTTCCCGCCTGGAAAATCGCCCTGTAAGCCTGGTTCTGGCAGAAAAAGCACTAAAAGATACCATCAGCAGCCAAAAAGAGATCACGCCCCGGCTTATTATGGAGATTGTGTCGGAACATTTTGACATCACCGTGGAAGATATTTTATCTAAAAAGAAGAATAAAGAGATCGCCCACCCAAGGCAGATTTGTATGTATTTGTGCCGAAAATTCACGGACACATCCCTTACAAGTATTGGAAAAGCCTTAGGCAACCGGGATCATACCACCGTCATGCACGGTTATGAAAAGATTACCCATTCCTTAGCCAACGACGAATTACTGAAAAATAATATCAATATGATTATTCGAAAACTTAATCCGCCGTCTTAGTACATAATAATATGAACTCTTTTATGAAATACATTAATATAGAAGAAAAACTATCCACAATTTAATCCCCAACCCCTGTGGATACCATGTGGACAAGTTTTTTCCAAATTTTTCTTGTGGATAAATAGGGTAGTTATACACAGCTATCCACCGGGTTATCCCCCTAGTTATCCCAAGGCTAATACGGCATATTTAAGGGCTCTAAGGTACTTTTCCACCGTATCCACAGCCCCTACTACTACTACTACTAAATTTAATTATATTATTTATAGCATTTGCCCAGAGAGGAGTTATACACATTTATGAAAATCATATGTTCCAGAAATCAATTGCTAAAAGGAATCAATATCGTAATGAAGGCGGTTTCCGGAAAAACCACCATGGATATCTTAAAATGTATTTTGATTGAGACAAATAAAGATAACATAAAACTTACGGCCAACGATACGGAGCTTGGAATTGAAACCTTGATTGAAGGAGAGATCGTTGAACAGGGTAAGATTGCACTGGAAGCTAAACTTTTTTCTGAAATCATTAAAAAAAGTCCGGATAACGATGTGACCATTGAGACCGATGAAAATGGCAAGACGGAAATTCGATGTGAACAGATTCACTGTACGATCATGGGAATGCTTGGCAACGATTTTACCCAGTTGCCGGAAATCACCAAAGAAAATAAAATCGTCGTTTCTCAGTTCGACTTAAAAGAATTAATCAATCAGACTATTTTTTCAATTTCCGACAATGAAAACAACAAGTTAATGACAGGAGAGCTGATCCGCATAGAAAATAATACGATTTCTGTGACTTCTCTGGACGGACACAGAATATCTGTCCGCAATAAAGTTCTTGGAGATTCCTACGACAAAATGGAAGTCATCGTTCCCGGAAAAACTTTGTCTGAAGTCAGCAAGATTCTTCCGGGAGAAGCGAAGGATATTGTAAATCTTTATATTACAGACAAGCATATTCTCTTTGAGTTTGAAGAAACCAAAGTAGTATCCAGGTTACTGGAAGGAAAATTTTATAATATCAACCATATGCTTTCTGCAGATTATGAGACAAAGATTACTGTGAACAAGATGGAATTGCTAAAATGTCTGGACCGCTCCACATTATTTGCCAAAGAATCTGATAAAAAACCGATTATTTTAAAAATCGAAGGGGATAAGATGAACCTCATGATTTCGTCGAACATCGGTTCCATGCATGACCAGATTGCCACGGCGAAGGAAGGCAAAGATTTAACCATTGGATTTAATCCGAGATTTCTTGTGGACGCCCTTCGGGTGATCGACGAAGAAGAGGTCAGCATATATATGATCAATCCGATCGCCCCTTGTATCATCAAGGATGAGGAAGTATCGTATTTGTATATTATACTTCCGATCAATGTAAATAACGCATAAACGCAGAGAGAGGATAAAGGATGGAAGTATTCAAGCTAAAGGATGAATTTATCAAATTGGGCCAGCTCCTTAAAGCGTCCGGCCTGGTGTTTTCCGGAGTAGATGCCAAGATTGTGATTCAAGAGGGCAGAGTGAAGGTAAACGGAGAAACAGAGACCAGAAGAGGAAAAAAAATTTATCCCGGCGATCAGATCGAGTTTGAAGGAAATCAGGTAAAAGTTGTATAAAAAATCATAAAAATCTAAGGCTGCTGCCGGATTTTTGTAAGATCCGGCGGCAGCTTCCTGCGATTTACGAAACATTTTCGGAGGAAGGCGTTCATGTACATTGAATCGATACAACTTAATAATTACCGGAACTATGATCAGGAAAAACTGGAATTTTCTCCGGGAGTCAATATATTTTACGGAGATAACGCCCAGGGAAAGACGAATCTTTTAGAGGCGGTGTATCTTTGCGCAACAGCAAGATCTCACCGGGGCAGCAAGGATAAAGAAATGATAAAGTTTGAGGAGGAAGAAGCTCATATCAGACTTCAGATGTTCAAAGAACAATTATCTCACCGTCTGGACGTTCATCTGAAAAACAAAAAATCCAAAGGGATTGCCATAGACGGCATTCCTATTCGAAAATCCAGCGAATTGCTGGGATTTTTACACGTTGTGTTTTTTTCTCCGGAAGATTTGTCCATCATAAAAAACGGACCTTCTCACCGAAGGAAGTTTATGGATATGGAATTGGGGCAGCTTGACGGCTCTTACCTTAAGATGCTGATCGCCTACAATAAACTGCTCAATGAACGCAATAATTTATTAAAGCAGATTGGTTTTCAGCCTTCTCTTCGGGAAACTTTGGAGTCGTGGGACCTACAGATTCTGGAATATGGAAAGGGAATTATCGAAAAAAGAGAACGGTTTGTCGTAATGATGGAATCCATCATGGGAGAGATACATGAAAAACTCACCGGAGAAAAAGAAATGATTAAGGTGGTTTACGAAAAAAATGTGTCCGGGGAAGAGTATGAAGAAAAATTAAAGGATTCTTTGGAGAGGGATATAAGGACAGGAACGACGAATGCAGGGCCTCACAGAGACGATCTGGGTTTTTTTGTCGACGGAAAAGATCTTAGAAAGTTTGGATCCCAGGGGCAGCAGCGTACCGCTGCGCTGTCCTTAAAGCTGTCGGAGATGAAACTGATCGAAAAAGTTTCCGGAGAAAAGCCGATCTTACTTCTGGATGACGTCCTTTCAGAACTGGATCATCACCGCCAGGAATATTTGTTAAGCAGCATTTCCGGGATTCAGACTATGATCACCTGCACCGGTTTAGAGGACTTTGTAAACGGGCGGATTTTCCTCGATAAAATATTTATGGTGGAAGATGGAAAAATCAGAGAATATATGCCTCAAAACCCGGGAAATGCGGTTTAAAACATTGGAATAAAGGTAATATTTATGTTATAATGGTATAGATTATAGACAATGATTAGAATGTAGGAGGTTTGGTTTATGAGCGATACGTTGAATGCCGCGCCACAGGAATACGGTGCGGATCAAATTCAAATATTAGAAGGTCTTGAAGCTGTCAGGAAAAGACCTGGAATGTATATCGGAAGTACCTCATCCAAAGGCCTGCATCATTTAGTATACGAGATTATAGATAATTCCGTGGATGAAGCTTTGGCAGGATACTGTGACACGGTGGAAGTATATATCAACGAAGATAACTCTATCACAGTCCGGGATAACGGAAGAGGGATTCCTGTGGGAGTGAATAAAAAGAAAGGAATCCCGGCAGTAGAAGTCGTGTTCACCATACTCCATGCCGGCGGCAAGTTCGGCGGCGGGGGATATAAGGTTTCCGGTGGCCTTCATGGCGTGGGAGCATCGGTGGTTAACGCCCTGTCTACCTGGCTTGAAGTGGATATTTTCCACGAAGGCAAGATCTACAGACAGCGCTACGAACGAGGAAAGGTAATATATCCTCTTACCGTGGTGGGAGAGACGGATCTTCGGGGAACCGAAGTGAGATTTTTGCCGGATCCTACGATTTTTGAAGAGACGGTATTTGATTTTGCCGTTTTAAGACAGCGTATCCGGGAGATGGCGTTCTTAACGAAAGGGTTAAAGATCGTTCTTCATGATAAAAGAGAAGATCCGGAAGTTATATTGACCTTCCATTATGAGGGAGGAATTAAGGAATATGTGCAATATCTGAATAAGCAAAAAGAGGTCCTCTATTCAGATATTATTTATTGTGAGGGCAAAAAAGGCGAGGTTTACGTGGAAGTAGCCTTGCAGCATAACGATTCTTTTAACGAGGGAGTGTATAGTTTCGTAAACAATATCACCACTCCCGAGGGCGGGATGCATCTTGTTGGTTTTAAAAGCGCGCTCACGAAGACCTTTAATGACTATGCAAGAAGCCATAAGCTTTTAAAAGATAACGAACAGAATTTAAGCGGTGAGGATATCCGGGAAGGTCTCGTCGCCATTATCAGCATTAAGATTCCGGAACCTCAGTTTGAAGGGCAGACGAAGCAGAAGCTTGGCAATAGCGAGGCAAGAGGCGCGGTGGACAGTGTGGTAAGCGAACAGCTTACATACTTTTTAGAGCAAAATCCAACTGTGGGCAAGTTGATCTGCGAAAAAGCGATCCTTGCGCAGCGTGCCAGAGAGGCGGCCAGAAAGGCCAGAGATTTGACCAGAAGAAAGTCCGCTCTTGACGGGCTCAGCCTTCCGGGGAAGCTGGCGGATTGTTCGGATAAGAATCCGGAAAATTGCGAGATATATATCGTGGAGGGAGATTCCGCGGGAGGTTCTGCAAAGACCGCAAGAAGCAGGGCGACGCAGGCGATTCTTCCCCTCAGAGGAAAGATCTTAAATGTGGAGAAGGCAAGGCTTGACAGAATCCTTACGAACAACGAGATCAAGGCGATGATCACAGCCTTTGGAACAGGGATACATGAAGATTTTGACATCAGTAAGCTTCGGTATCATAAGATCATTATCATGACAGATGCGGATGTGGACGGCTCCCACATTGCGACATTATTATTAACATTTTTGTACCGTTTTATGCCGGAGCTGATCAAACAAGGTTATGTTTATCTTGCCCAGCCTCCGTTATATAAAATTGACCGAAACCGAAAGGTATGGTATGCCTACAGCGACGAGGAATTAAACCAGATCCTAACGGAGATCGGAAGAGATAATAACAATAAGATTCAGCGATATAAAGGACTGGGAGAGATGGATGCGGATCAGTTATGGGAGACTACCATGGATCCGGAAAAGCGTATTTTGCTCCGGGTAAATATGGATGCAGACTCCGTGTCCGAACTTGATTTAACTTTTGATACCCTGATGGGAGATCAGGTGGAGCCAAGAAGAGAATTTATCGAGGCAAATGCAAAGTTTGTCAGAAATCTGGATATCTGATTTGAGATCAGAAACTATAAAAATAGATCGGATAAAGGATAGTAGAAGATCAGGAGGAAGCAATGGACGATAAGAATATTTTTGATAAAATCCATGAGGTGGATTTAAAGAATACCATGGAAAAGTCTTATATTGATTATGCGATGAGCGTAATCGTATCAAGAGCGCTTCCTGATGTGAGGGATGGATTAAAACCGGTACAAAGACGTATTCTTTACTCCATGATCGAATTAAATAACGGTCCGGATAAGCCTCATAGAAAGTGCGCCCGTATCGTCGGGGATACCATGGGTAAGTATCATCCTCATGGCGACAGCTCCATTTATGGCGCCCTTGTAAATCTTGCTCAGGAATGGTCTACGAGATATCCTTTGGTAGACGGTCATGGAAACTTTGGATCTGTGGATGGAGACGGAGCCGCCGCAATGCGTTATACGGAGGCAAGACTCTCCAAAATTTCCATGGAGATGATGGCGGATATCTATAAAGATACTGTCGATTTTGTACCAAACTTCGATGAGACGGAAAAAGAACCGTCGATCCTGCCCTCAAGGTTCCCAAATCTCATGGTAAATGGAACCCAGGGAATCGCCGTTGGTATGGCGACGAATATTCCGCCGCATAATTTAACAGAAACCATTAACGGCGTGGTAAAAATCATCGATAATCAGATTGAAGAAAACAGAGATACGGCCATTGAAGAATTGATGGAGATCATAAAAGGCCCGGACTTTCCGACGGGGGCCACGATCTTAGGAAGAAAAGAAATTGAAAAAGCATACAAGACCGGAAGAGGGAAGCTTAAAGTGCGCGCCGTGACCAATATCGAACCAATGGCAAACGGAAAGCAGCGTATTGTGGTGACAGAGCTCCCTTATATGGTGAATAAAGCAAGGCTGATCGAAAAAATTGCAGAGCTGGTTAAGGAAAAAAGAATCGATGGAATTACGGAGCTTCGCGATGAATCCGATCGAAGCGGTATGAGAATATGCATTGAAACCAGAAAAGACGTCAATGCCAATGTTCTTCTCAATCAGTTATTTAAACATACGCAGCTCCAGGATACCTTCGGCGTGATTATGATCGCCCTGGTGGACAATGAGCCGAAAGTCCTGAACTTAAAAGAGATGCTTGTCCATTATCTGGAGCATCAAAAGGACGTTGTCACAAGAAGAACGAAGTATGAATTAAACAAGGCAAAAGAAAGAGCCCATATTTTAGAAGGCCTGTTAAAGGCTTTAGATGATATCGACGAAGTCATTAACATTATCCGGTCTTCCAAAAATGTTTCCGAAGCGAAAGAGAGATTGATAGAGCGCTTTGAATTTTCCGAAGCACAGGCCCAGGCAATCGTAGATATGCGTCTGCGGGCTTTGACCGGTTTGGAGAGAGAAAAACTCCAGGCAGAATTTGATGAGTTAATGAAGAAAATCTCAGAGTTAGAGGCGATCCTTGCTGATGAAAAGATTCTTCTGGGAGTGATTAAATCAGAGATCATCACGATACGGGATAAGTACGGGGATGAGAGAAGGACCAAGATCACCCATGACGTAGAGGAATTGAACGATGAATCTTTGATTCCAAGAAGCAATACGGTCATCACGTTCTCAAGACTTGGATATATCAAGCGTATGACTCTTGATAATTTCCGCAGCCAAAACCGGGGCGGTAAGGGAATCAAGGGAATGAACGTCATTGAAAATGACAACATTACCGATTTGTTTATGACAGATACCCACAGCTATGTTTTATTCTTTACCAGCAAAGGAAGAGTGTACCGCTTGAAGGGATATGAAATCCCGGAAGCGGGAAGAACGGCGAGGGGAGTAAACATTATCAACCTTTTGCAGCTTCAGCCAGAGGAAAAGATCACGGCGATCATACCAATTGATACGATGGATTATGAGAGTTATCTTTTGATGGCTACTCGAAAAGGAATCATAAAAAAGACAAAGTTTGAAGAATATAAAAATATTCGGAAAGTCGGCCTTGCCGCCATCAGTTTGCGTGAAGGTGATGAACTGATCGAAGTAAAGCAGGCCAAAGAAGGCGACGATGTCTTTTTGATCACCAAAGAAGGCCAGTGCATTCGTTTTACATCCAAAAGCGTCCGGGAAACCGGAAGAGTTTCCATGGGAGTGATCGGAATTAAGTTAAATGATTCGGATGAAGTTGTGGGAATGCAGATAGAATCCGAGGGAGATTCCCTGCTTTTTGTCTCGGAAAACGGTATGGGAAAACGGACTCTTTTAGAAGAGTTCGGAGTACAGCACCGAGGCGGAAAAGGATTAAAATGTTATAAGATCTCCGAAAAGACAGGATATTTGCTGGGTGTGAGATCTGCCTCTGAGAATGAAGAGATCATGCTGATCACCACGGAAGGTATCATGATTCGAATTGAGACCGATGATATCTCTCAAATTGGACGAAATACTTCGGGAGTGAAGCTTATCAACCTGTCAAAAGACGCCAAAGTAGCCAGCATCACCAAAGTGATGAAAGAGCAGGAAGAAGAGTCCGAGACGGAAGCGGAAACGGACAATAAAGAAGAATAATTTCAATGTTTTACAGAAAGGCTTTATCATGAAAAGTATCCATGTAAATGAGATTATCGAAAATATTAAAGAAATGTGCATGGAAGCAAACTATTTTCTTTCTAAGGATATGGAAAATGCGCTGCGCCGTGCAAAAGAACAAGAAGAAAACCCTTTGGGATGTCAGATCATTGAGCAGTTAGAGGAAAACTTAAAGATTGCGGGAGAGGAAAAAATCCCGATCTGCCAGGATACGGGAATGGCGGTTGTCTTTGTGGAAATCGGCCAGGAAGTAAGAATTGAAGGCGGACTGTTAAGTGAAGCAATCCAGGAAGGAGTCAGGCAAGGGTATCTGGAAGGATATTTAAGAAAGTCTGTGGTGAAGGATCCTTTTTTGAGAGTCAATACAAAGGACAATACTCCGGCAGTGATTCATTATGATATTGTTGCCGGAGACAATCTAAAACTTACCATCGCACCGAAGGGATTCGGAAGTGAAAACATGAGCCGGATTTTCATGTTAAAGCCTGCCGATGGTATGGAAGGAGCCAAAAATGCGGTGATTCAGGCCGTAAAAGACGCAGGACCGAATGCCTGTCCGCCTCTGGTTGTCGGAGTGGGAATCGGCGGAACCTTTGAAAAAGCCGCGCTTCTTGCAAAGAAGGCATTGACGAGAGAGACAGGAACTCATTCTCCCCTTCCTCATATCAGAGAGATGGAAGAAGAGCTGCTAAAAGAAATTAACGGTCTTGGTCTTGGTCCGGCGGGGCTTGGCGGAACGGTCACTGCTCTTGCTGTTTCCATTAATACCTACGCGACGCATATTGCAGGGCTTCCGTTAGCGGTAAATATGTGTTGTCATGTAAACAGACACGCCACCAGAGTGTTATAGGCATGGAGGGGAAGATGAGAAAACAGATCAATGTTCCATTGGATAAAAAAGATATTGATATACTGCACTCGGGAGACTACGTATATTTAACCGGCACCATATATACTGCAAGAGATGCGGCCCATCAGCGAATGTATGAGGCGATGAAGGCCGGCGAAGAGCTTCCGATCGATCTAAAGGGCAATATATTATATTACCTCGGGCCGAGTCCGGCAAGAGACGGTCAGATTATCGGTTCCGCAGGTCCTACCACCAGCAGCAGGATGGATAAATATACGCCGGATATGCTGGATCTGGGCTTAAAAGGTATGGTAGGAAAAGGAAAAAGATCTCCGGAAGTCGTAAAAGCCATAAAAAGAAACGGAGCGGTATATTTTGCCGCTGTGGGAGGAGCCGGAGCGCTTTTGTCAAAATGCATCAAAAAGGCGGAGGTAGTCGCTTACGACGATCTTGGTACGGAAGCGATCCGTAAATTATACGTGGAAAATCTTCCTGTGATCGTTGTCATTGATAAAGAGGGAAATAATCTTTATGAGACAGCGGCCGATACCTGGAAAAAAACTAAATAACAGGAGCTAATGACCGGTCATTTCATCAATAAAAAAGAAAGTGAGAAAAAGTATGGCAAAATTTTGTAATCAATGCGGCAGACCGCTTCAAGAAGGCGAAGTGTGCAACTGTACCGCACAGCGGGTAAAAAATAATATGCCTTATCCAGAGGAGCGAAACCTTGAGCCTCCATATGGAAGGGCACAGCAAAGGGATGAGTATCAGCCTCCATATGGAGGGCAGCAGCAAGGCGGATATCAGCAGCCATACGGCGGCCCGCAGGGTTCCGGGTATCAAGAGCCATACGGCAATCCGCAGGGGCCAGGATACCAGCAGCCATACGGTAATCCGCAGGGAACTGGATATCAGATGCCTCCGCAGGTAAGTAACTTTATGACAGAATTTAAGTTATTTTTTAAGAGATTTCTTCCATTTGTGAAGGATCCTATAGGAGAGCTAAGAAATACATATCAAAGAAATAATATATCTTCGGGACTATATATGTTTTTATCCTGCTTTATTATGTCTCTGATTTACCTCATTGTATTGTGTTTTAAGCTGAGTATGGATTTACGCTCCCGGTATGGAGATTGGTATGACTATGCGACAAGTCTTGGATCAGACTATGGCCCGGATATTCCTTACTTTAGAATAATTTTTGGAGTTTTATTGGTTCTTGCCCTCACTTACTTTATTTCCAGTGGTATTTTATGCGGTCTATCCAAAGGTTTTTCGGGAAATAAAGTGACATTTGCGCAGATTCTTACGGTGACAGGGTCCACATATTGGTATATGTGCTTTTTCATTGTGGTAGCCTGCGTCTTCACCCTGATTCATTGGATAGCAGGGATGGTCATCTTAGGAATTGGATTCTTTATGACGTCCTTCTTGCAGATCATAACCTTCTGTGAGCTTGTGCCAATGAAATCAAGCAACAAGTTTTACACCTGGATCCTTTATATCGTGTGTCAGTTAATTGTGTTTACGGTCATTTACTCGGTTGTTTTGGGATCTGTGCTGGTAGCTTTAGATAATTTGTATTAATAGCTTTAGATAATTTATATGAAACGAATTTAAAATCTCCGGAAAAAGCCTTGTGGATAGCCTGGCTTTTCCGGAGATTTTTTAATAAGATTTACACCATGGTTACACTACTTGAATCTGGCAGCTCTTCATAACCTCTAAAGCGCTTTGGTGACTCTTTGGCGTTACCCCTGCGCAGCATTTGCTGTCTACGATGATCGGCACTTCCGGCAAGAAACCTTTGATCATCATGGCGTTGGAAACTACGCAGATATCGGTACACAGCCCGATGATCTCAATGGAATCAATGGGTTTCTTTTTATTGAGGGAGCGGAGAAATTTCGCTAATTTTCTGGAGCCGAAAGTTTCTTTTTCAAAAACAGCATAGGAGTTTTCCAGAGCAAATTCCAGTTCGCTGATAATGTCGTGTCCCGGAGTGCCTTTGATGCAATGTTCCACCGGAAGATTTTTCCCTTCCTGCGTTTCTAAATAATGCTTCTTATGAGTGTCTTTGGTAAATATGATTTTGCTGTCAAATTCTTTGACTTTTTTCACAACTTCGGGAACAATGTCTCTGGCCTCTTTTGTTCCGAGAGAACCGGATACAAAATCATTTTGCATATCCACAACAATTAATATTTTACTCATGATTTTTCTCCTTTATCCACATTCTTTTCTTAGTTATCCACAGGTTCAAGGATCAATCCCACCGGACAATGGTCTGAACCGAGGATATCTTTATAAATCAAGGCGTCTTTTAAAGAATCTTTGAGACGTTCGGAGATCAGAAAATAGTCAATCCGCCATCCGGCGTTCTTTTCTCTGGCTTTGAAGCGGTAGGACCACCAGGAATAGGCTCCGGTAAGATCCGGATTTAAAAAGCGGAAGGTGTCAATGAATCCGGCGTCTAAAAGTTCGGTGAATTTATTTCGCTCTTCTATGGTAAATCCGGCATTTTTTTGATTGGTTTTCGGATTTTTCAGATCGATTTCCGTGTGAGCGACATTAAGATCGCCAGTGATCACCACCGGTTTTTCCCGGTCAAGCTCTGTCAGGTATTCCCGAAAATCGTCTTCCCATTTCATCCGGTAATCCAAACGAGCCAGCTCATTTTGGGAGTTTGGAGTATATACGGTTACAAAAAAGAAGTCTTCATATTCTAAGGTGATAACGCGGCCTTCCTGATCGTGTTCTTCCATGCCGATTCCGTATGTTACGTTTAAAGGTTCTTGTTTCGTAAATACGGCAGTGCCGGAATATCCCTTTCTTTCGGCGTAATTCCAGTAGCAATGATACCCTTCCGGAGCAAAATCAATCTGCCCCTCTTGAAGTTTTGTCTCCTGCACGCAGAAGATATCGGCCTGTTCGGCTTCAAAATAATCTGTAAATCCTTTTTTTACACAGGCGCGCAGGCCGTTGACATTCCAGGATATAAATTTCATTTGATTTCTCCTTAACGATTAACAATATTCCATGGAGATGGCGATATCGTTGTCTTTTACAGTTACTTTTGCTTTGCTTCCGCTTACTAAAGGCATCATTGGCGGAAGATGTCCTATATCTATGTCCATGATGATAGGAACCTGATATGGGGCAAGAATATATGTTACGGCTTTATATTGGTCAAGCCCCATGAGTTCTTCTCCATAACATAAAGGACGGCCGATGAGAAATCCCTTTACGTGTTTAAACCATCCTGCCTCGGATAATTGCCATAACGCCCGGCGAATGCTCATCACATTCAGATCACAGGCCTCAAAAAACCAAAGGATACCGTCTTCTTTATACTTGTTAGAAAATTCCTTTACTCTGTCAAATTTCGTTCCGCATAAAATAGAAAGACTATCCAGGCAGCCGCCTACCAATCTTCCTTCCATTTCACAAGAGGAAGAAGGATAGCTGTGTAAAATCCTTTTTTCCGTCACATGATAAGGTTCCAAAGGATTCTCCTCAGATTTTAGACCTTCTTTTTCCCACAGATCATATCCTGTTACCGTCTGCGTTTTCCCCTGCAAGATGGACATTGCGTCGTGAAGGCTCTGATGCCAGGGATTCATACCAAAAGCGGCGGCGCAGGGACCATAGACGGCGGCAATGTCGCATAATGTGGTCAATAGGAAGATCAGATTGGTATTATCCGAATATCCCATGAACCATTTCGGAGCGGAATTTGCAAGAGATTCAAAATCAAGATGGGGAAGAATCTCACACATAAGCTCGCCGCCTCCGCAGGAAATCAAAAGGTCGTTATCGGAGCTTTGATACCATTCCATGAACTCCTCGGCGCATTTTTCCGGGGTGTTGCTGATTCCGATTCCGCTGCCTTCATAAACATTTGGTCCCTCCGAAATGTGAAAGCCCATGTTTGTCCAAATTTTTTTTGCATTCTTAAAACAAGTATAATAAGGTTCAATATTGCATCCAAAGGAAGGAGCAACGAAGCCGATCGTTCCCTGATCGGGCAAAAACTTTCCGTATTTCATGTAAAATTCCTCCTATTTTTGCATAATTTTATCCACCGCATCGATAAAAGCGGCTCTTATGCCGGCGTGTTCCAATGCGTCGACGCCTAAGATGGTCGTTCCGGCAGGAGAACATACGTTATCCTTTAACACGCCGGGATGTTCTCCCGTCTTAGATTGGAGTCTGGCGCTTCCCTCGATCATCTTAGAAGCCAGAGCATAGGCTGTAGACCGGGAAAGACCGTATTTTACGCCGGCGTCCCCGAGAGCTTCGATGATAAGATCGATAAAGGCAGGGCCACATCCCGCAATGGCAGAACCGATATCCATCAGATGTCCGGGGAGAGTGACGACCATTCCGAGGGCGGAGAAAATACGGATGATCTCTTCTCTTTCTTTGTCGTTTAAGCTGTTTTTCTCTTCAAACATCAGCACCCCGCTTCCCACCATGACCGGAGTGTTTGGCATGATAAACTGTACTCTGGTGGAAGGATCGACAAACTGGGCGTATTTTTCAAACCCCCAGCCGGCGGCGATGGAAAGCAATGCTTTATTTTTCAGTTCATCTTTAATTTCAGAAAGCACGCCTTCAATCTGATAAGGCTTGCAGGCCATGACGGCAACCTCAATACCGGAAATCATCTCCTTTAAATCACGGCAAGGATGAAATCCAAGAATTTCTGCATTTTTGCATAATTTATCATAGTGGGGCGCATAGGCGTAAACATTATTTTTATCTGCAAGTCCGTTATTTATGATACCGGAAGCAATGGCAAAAGCCATATTTCCCATACCAATAAACCCAATTTTCATGTAAATATCTCCTTTTTCTTTTTTCTCATTTATAAAGGATTCCCTCTATATGAGAAAAAGTGGTTGTATGTTGTTTCTGATATAGTATAATCTATCTTTTTTCGTATGTCCAATTAATATTAGTTGTGATATAATGGGCTTCGTGATAATTTTAACTAATTTTCCGAAAGGAATGGAAATGATGAAGGAAAAAGATAATATTTTGTGGCAGGAAGGAGAAAAAGGGGTTCGGATTCTTAAGGTCTTTAGCGATAGCCTTGAGATTAGGATTCCTTCCGTGATTAACGGATGGCCTGTGACAGAGATCGGCCCTTATTGTTTTTCTGCGTCGGAGCCGAAACTTAAGGGAGAGTATCATGAGACAAACCCCTGCCAGAAAGGAAAGCTTTTGGCAGCCTGCGGAAATGCGGTGGAGAGCGTGGTGGTTCCTGATGAAGTGACGACGCTTCACAATGCGGCATTTTATAATTGCCGAAAGCTAAAAAGATTGTCTTTTGGTCAAAAGATCCGGTCCATTGGAAGCGATGAATTTACCAATTGCCGGAAATTAAAAGAAATCTTAATTCGATGTCATCCCACAGAAGCTTCCGGTCTATATTACATCCTGGAGCGGATTGAGAAAGATATTGAAGTGATATTTTCAAAAGAGGAAGAAGAAGTACAGGGAAAACTTTATTTTCCGGAATATTATGAATGGCTGGACGAGATATCTCCGGCTCATATTTTTAGCAGAAGCATTAATGGGGAAGGATTTCGGATGAGAAAGTGTATCCATGACAGGGTAGTGGATTATGATAAGTATGATAAATGCTTTGAAAATGCCACGGTTACAGAATCAGAGATTTCTTTATGCCGTATTGCCTTGGATCGACTTTTGTGGCCGGTTCAGTTAAAAAAAGAAGCCGGCTCCCTATACGAAAAATATGTGTTAAACCATATAAATGTTGTATTAAAAGAAATCGTTTCCTTAAAAGATATGGAAACTCTCAAATTTTTACTGTCTCATTTTTCCCTTTCAGCGGAAGGATTACAGGAAGGAAATAATCTGTGTCTTAATGAGGAATGGATTGAAGGCAGCGCCTTTTTTATGGAGCGTATGCACCGCATGGAAAGGAAAAAGAAAACATTTACATTTTAAAAGCAAGACAAAAAAGCAAGCTAAATTAGAAAAAATTGTCAGAATTATTATAGGCGTCACCAGAGGATGCACAGGAGGAAATTATGGCGCGTCTTACAACACAAAGCCAGTGGGAAGAAATGATGTGCGGGCGGATTTTTCAATTGGTCCATGACGAATTGTATTTTGATTATCGCTATTTGGATGTGGCGTTATCCTCCTTTTCCTTTTGTAAACAGGAGGATTTAAAAACAATCGGAACCGACGGAATTTCTATCTATTATCCCATGGAAATGATATTAAGGATTTATAAAAAAAATCCGGTATTTTTAAACAGAGCATATCTTCACTCTACTCTGCACTGTGTATTTCGCCACTTATGGATGAGAAAAAACAGAAATCCCGTCGTGTGGAACATTGCCTGCGATATTGCGGTGGAGTGGATTCTTGATCACAATGAAAAAAAGTCCACCCGAAGGATCCTCTCGAGAACCCGAATGAATTATTATCAACATTTGGAGGAAGAACAGATTCCGGTAACGGCCGCTGCCATTTATCATGATCTCTTAAAGATTACAGACTTTAACGAGCAGATGGAACTTCAACTTGAGTTTTATACAGACGATCACAGATATTGGCAAGAGGAAGAAAAAAAGTCCCCTTCCGGGGAGCAGGCGGGGAAGAAATGGGATAAAATCGGGCGTCGTGTGAGTCAGGAACTGGAGAGAAGAGGAACGGAACAAGGAGACGGATCGGATAAAATAGTGACGCAGATCCAGAGGGGAAAAAGCCGGAGAAGTTACCGTGATTTCTTAAGAAAATTTATGATCCTGAGGGAAGAAATGATCTGTGACGATGAAGAATTTGATCTGAATTATTATACCTATGGGCTTAGGTTATACCGCAATATGCCGCTGATCGAGCCTGTGGAAAGCAGAGAAATCTTAAAGATACTAAACTTTGTGATCGTCATTGATACCAGTTATTCTACCAACGGAGAGCTGGTAAAAAAATTTTTAGAAGAAACTTTTCAGATTATTTCTTCCAGAGATTCTTTTTTCCGGAAAAGCAAAATACACCTGATTCAATGCGACGATCATGTCAGAAGGGACGCATTGATCCGGAATGAAGGGGATATCGAGTATTTGTTAGATCACTTTGAACTGGATGGAGGCGGCGGAACGGATTTTCGCCCTGCATTTTCTTATATTAACGATCAGCTAAAGGATGGAAAGTACGAGCATTTAAAAGGAGTGCTGTATTTTACCGATGGAAAGGGAATTTATCCGGCAAAGCGGCCCTCTTATGATACTGCCTTTGTTTTCATAAAAGATCAGGACGCTCCGGAAGTTCCGTCCTGGGCCATGAAAGTAGTATTGGATCCCGAAGAGTTATGATGGTATAAAGGAAAATCAAGCTGGGAGGTATATATGAATATTAAACAAGCAAAAAATGAAATCAAAAATACAGTGAAGGCTTATTTGAAAAAAGATCAATATGGGGAGTACGTGATTCCGGAGAACAGGCAGCGGCCGGTGCTTCTGATCGGTCCTCCCGGAATTGGAAAAACACAGATCATGCAGCAGATTGCGGCGGAATGTGAAATAGGACTGGTATCATACACGATCACACACCATACAAGACAGAGCGCAGTGGGTCTTCCTTTTATAAAAGAGGCTTCCTATGAAGGAGAAAGTTTTTCTGTCACAGAATATACGATGAGTGAGATCATCAGCAGTATCTACCGTTATATGGAAGAAACAGGAAGAAAAGAGGGAATCTTATTTATCGACGAAATTAACTGTGTATCCGAAACTTTGGCTCCGACTATGCTTCAATTTCTTCAATGCAAAACCTTTGGAAATCAGCCGGTTCCGAAAGGATGGATCATTGCTGCCGCAGGAAATCCTCCGGAGTATAACAAAAGCGTGAGGGAGTTTGATTTTGTTACCCTTGACAGAGTAAGAAAGATGGATCTGGAAGCGGATTTTTCCGTATTCAAAGAATACGCGAGAAACCAGGGGATTCATCCCTTTATCTTAAGCTACTTAGAACTTCGTCCGCAAAATTTTTATAAGACAGAAAACGATGTGGACGGGCTTTCCTTTGTCACAGCCAGGGGATGGGAGGACTTAAGCTATTTGATCTATGCCTATGAATCTCTTGAAATTCCTGTGGATGAAGACGTGATTCTCGAATTTTTACAGCATGAGGATATCGCAAAGGATGTTGCGGCCTACTATGATCTGTATCAAAAGTACAAAGACGATTACGATATCAATAATATATTGATCGGAAAAGTAAAAACCGAGGTATATCAAAAATTATTCCGGGCTTCCTTTGATGAGAGATTAAGCTGCGTCACCTTGCTTGTGGATGGATTACTTCAAAGAATCAGCGCCGCAGTGGAAGAGGACGTCCTTACCGTAGATTGTTACGAGTTCTTAAAGAAATATAAAAGTGGACTGGAAACCAAAGAAGAGACTACGTATCAGTTATATCAAACGATGCTTCGAAAAGAGCAGCAGAAATTAAAAGACGAAGAAAAAACCGGCCTGCTATCCGTAAAACAAAAAAATAGAAAAAATGCAATGCATTCTCTTTTGGAGGGATGGACTTTGGCTGTCGGCGGAGACGATCCGGACCATGCTTTTGAAAAGTTGAAAGAAGAATTTGACAAACAATGTGAAAAGAGAGAACAGCAAATAAAAATTGCTTCCGATTCTTTGGAGTATGCCTTTGATTTTATGGAAGATACTTTTAAAGAAGGACAGGAAATGGTTATCTTTGTCACGGAACTTACCTTAAATCCTCAGTCGAACAGATTCATCACGGAAAATGGATGTGAAAGATACTTCCGTTATAATCAGTCCCTGCTCATCGGAAATCGGAGACAGCAGATATTAAATGAGCTGGAAAAAGACAGTATTAGAAGCGAAGCTTCTTCTTATGCATTTTAAAAAGTGCGCTTCGGGCAACGAAGCACACTTTTTTATTTTGAATACTTTTTAATGAGTTTCATGATGATTTCAATGGCGTTATTCAGTTCGCTCTCTTTCATGGACTGAATGTATTCATCCTTCTCATCATAAACATACTGAATGGACTTAAATAAAGCATCGCTGGTAAGCTCCTCTTCGTTTAATACGTAACTGTATCCTGCCTTTTCAAAGGAAGACGCATTAAGAATCTGGTCTCCTCTGCTCTGGGAAGCCGGAAGAGGGATTAAAATATTAGGGATCTTTAGAGCAAGAATCTCACAGATCGCATTGGCTCCGGCTCGGGAAACAATGAGATCGGAGGCAGCAAAAATATGCTTTAATTCGGATTTTGCATATTCAAACTGTTTATAATCCGGATGTTCCAAAAGAGCCTGGTCAGCGTTGCCTTTTCCACAAAGATGGACAACGTGGAACTGATCGGTGATCTGATCGATATTTTCTCGTACTGCCTTATTGATGGCAGCGGCTCCCAAACTTCCGCCCATCACGGCAAGTACCGGCTTGCTTCCGTCGAAACCGCAAAGAGCCAGCCCCTTAGCTTTCTCCCCGGAAAAAAGTTCCTGGCGGATTGGGGAACCGGACAGTACGGATTTATCCGATGGTAAATGCTTTAAAGTTTCTGGAAAATTACAGCAAATCTTTGTAGCGTGAGGAATACTGATCCGATTGGCAAGTCCCGGAGTGATATCTGATTCGTGTATGATGACAGGAACCTTTCTTCGCTTGGCTGCCAGCACAACAGGAACTGTGACGAAACCGCCCTTTGAAAAAATGATGTTCGGTTTTAACTTTCTGATAAGATGGGACGCTTCTGCATATCCTTTGATTACACGGAATGGATCAGAAAAGTTCTTTGGATCAAAATACCTGCGAAGCTTACCCGAAGAAATACCATGGTAAGGAATCCCCATTTCTTCGATGAGCTTTCTTTCCATTCCATTATATGATCCGATGTAGTGGATGTCATAGCCTTCCGCTTTTAAACTCGGAATCAAAGCCATGTTGGGCGTAACATGACCTGCCGTTCCACCACCAGTTAATATAATGCGTTTCATGAACCGCACCTCCTGTACGGGTATAAATTAAATTGTTCTGCTTTATCTTAAATTCATCTATGTTAATTGAATGATTGGGATCAATGATCAGGAATTACCCTGCAAAAGACTTACCTTATAGTAAATAAGAGCCTTTGCCAGTTGATCCGGGCAGGAAGTTCCCCTTCCGGCACAGTCAATTCCAAGAAGAGTTTCCACCACTTCATCGACTTTTCGTCCCTTGACCAACGCGGAAATCCCGAGGGTGTTGCCCGGGCATCCTCCGATGAACTTAACTTCTTCTATGGTGTCATCTGAATCGTTAATCTTAATTTGAATTTCTCTGGAACAAGTTCCCTTTGTCTTATAAGAAAACATATATCAACAACCTCTAATCTTCGGTAAAAGCCTTAGAAACGGCTTTCCTTCTTTAATTGAGCACTGTAAAAAACAGTGCGAAAAACAGATCTTAAATGAATGATCAAAACAAATCTCAGACCTTAGACTTGTCCTGATATACTAATTAAGTATAGCACTAATTAGAATAAAAGAATAGCAGAAAAAAAATCTTTTCCGGTTCAAAAGCTGTGCAATTTGTGGTATACTTTAGCCAATAATGTTTGTGCAGGGAGGCGGAAAGAATGGTTTGTATCGGAATAATCGGAGCGATGGAAGAAGAAGTTGCGGCATTGATTCATCAGATTGAGGATGATGAAGTAAAAACAATGGCCGGTATGACATTTCATAGAGGAACACTTTGGAAACAGCAGGCAGTCGTAGTACAAAGCGGCGTAGGTAAGGTAAATATTGCGATCTGTACCCAGATTCTGATTGATGTCTATGAAGTAGACATGGTGATCAATACAGGAGTTGCCGGCGGCCTTTATAAAGAGATTAATGTGGGAGATATCGTAATCTCCAGCGACGCAGTGCAGCATGACTTTGACGTTACAGGACTTGGTTATAAAAAGAGCGTGATCCCAGGGCTTGACAGTTCCGTATTCCAAGCGGACTCTGAGCTTGCCTCCATGGCGAAGGAAGCCTGCGAGCTTGTGAATCCTGAGATCCAGTGTTTTATCGGACGGATCGTGACGGGAGATCAGTTTATTTCAGATAATAAAAAGCGGGCGGAATTGATCGAAGAATTTGACGGCTATTGCGCTGAGATGGAGGGCGCGGCTATGGCGCAGGTGGCCTCCCTGAATAAAAAGCCATTTGTCATTATCCGGGCGATCTCCGATAAGGCAGACAACAGCGCTCCCGTATCTTATAAGGAATTTGAAGAACAGGCGATCATCCATACCGTGAAGCTTTTGGCAGCCATGTTCTTAAAAATGGGCGCTTAAAAGCCTAAGTTAAGACCTAAAATGTAAAATCAGGAACGATTTCATAAAAATAGCAAAAACCCTTTCTGTATTTATCGCAGAAAGGGTTTTTTTTACGAACGAATCCCCCTTTTCAAAAAATATTTTTTTGACTATAATTGGGACACACCACAAGCAGATGGTCTTTGAAGAGAGAAGGGAAGCGGGAAGATTTGACGAAATGATCCTGGCGGATGGCAGTCAAATAAGAAAAGCAGATACCGGTGATGCTTTTGCCGCAGAAAATTGATCTGTATTTCTGGGTGTAAAATATTTGCAGCTTTTTAAAATTTAATCAGTATTCTCGTGTCAGGGGGAACGATATGTTTAAATTTATAATAGGGAACACCATTTTTGCCAAGGCGATCCTTGCGTGTTGCCTGCTGGGTGTTATAAGTTGGGCCATCCTGGAGATTTCCTATTTCAGCATGGCAAGAGCGACCGACAAAATAGGTAAAACAAAAAAGAAATGGCTCGTATCTTTAAGAAGAAAGTACGAAGATTATCATAATATGAACGTCAAAGTCAACAATGTCAACACATTTGTAGAGCGTTTATTCCGAAAGAAGAAAGTGATGGGACTGCCGATTCCATTTTGGAGAACCTTAGGTAAATTATCTATAGCGGGATGTGCGATCGTCGGAGCCGCAGGAGCGTTATACGCTACTCAGAACGGGGAGGGCATAGAACAAGTTTTTATTACATACCTTACAGGGGTGACTGCCGCACTTTGCCTGTTTTTTATGAATACCTTTTTGCGGGAAGAAGAAAAACGCCACAATATTATAGTCAATATGAATGACTATCTGGAGAATGTTCTTGACAATAGCATCGAAGGGTTGGGAACCATAGAAGATGCGGAAGAAAGGAAAAGAAACAGACGCCGCATTATGAGTTATGCGAAAGAACATTCTCCAAAAAGAAAGAGAAAGGTGGAAACGATCACTCCCGAGGAAGAACGTCTTTTGGAAGATGTTCTACAGGAGTTTTTTGCATAAAATGATGGAGAGATTGCCGGATCTCATTTGTCCTTAAGGTGATCTAAACTCTCGAGAGTATACCCGTTTTTTTCTAAATTGGTCAATACCGTATCTAATGCCTGGGCATTGGACTTTGATACATTGTGGAGCAAAGGGATAGCGCCCGGATGTATGTAAGTAGTGAACTGATCAATCACGTAATCCTCGCCGGGCTGTTTTTCCGTATCATAATCCGGATAAGCAAGACTCCAAAAAATCGTAGTATATCCAAGATCTTTCGTGATTTTCAGAGTGCGTTCGCTGTACTCTCCCTTTGGCGGCCGGAAAAAGGAATCCATTTCATAACCGGTCGCCTCTTTCATATAATCCGCGCAAGAAGTGATTTCTTCACGGATATCTCTGGAAGAGGATTCAGGCATACAAATATGATTTGAAGTATGGTTGCCCACAATATGCCCCTCTTCTTTCATTCTTTTTACCAATTCAGGCTGATCTTTAATAAAATGTTTGCATAAAAAGAAAGCTGCCGGCGCATTGTGCTTTTTTAATACATCAAGGATACCCGGCGTAAAACCGTTTTCATACCCGCAGTCAAAGGTGAGATAAACCGGTTTTTTATTATCCTTTAAATTGTTATCCACATACCAGGCGTCATATTTTGTAAGATCAATTTCTTCTTGCGCCGAAGGCTGCTGGTGATTTTCATTCTTCATAAACCACCATGCCATCATCTCATTGGGCAGAGTATCGGGATCGGTAGTATCCTTTTGTTCGGTTGTCGTTTCCTCGCTCTTGGTGGAAGGGGAATCCGAAGTTTCTTCCTGCGCCGTGGTTTTCTGAGGATTTTTTCGGTCCTGGGAAATCGCGGAAATAATATGGAATAATAAAACGCCTGAGAGAAGAAAAAAGGATACGTAATAGAAATAGGACAATATTTTTTTCATAAGAGTATAATACTCCAGAGGGGTTATAATAAAAATATTCGCCAAAAGCCTGTTTCATGCAAAAGATTAAGGGATTCAACTATGTTTCCGGATTCTCTTGAATTTAAGTAGGTTTAATAGTATAATTTTAATGATTTCATAAATCAATGGTATAATATTATTTTAACGATGGGGAGGAATTAATTATGATTTCTTGGAAAAATTTTGACACATTGGCATCCTATCAGGATCTCTTGAAAGTGAAACCTGTCAATGTTGTGGAAGCGATGACAGGAGAAAATGGCGCTGATCGTGTGAAAAATTATAGCGTTCCTATGGCAGAAGGACTGGTATATAATTATGGGGCAAAGGCTGTGGACGATGATATATTGTCTGTCCTGGCAAAATTAGCCAAGGAAGCTCAGCTTACAGAGAAGTTTGAAGCGCTCTATAACGGTGAAGTGATCAATACCGGAGAAAAGCGTCTTGTACTTCATCAGTTAACCAGAGGACAGTTAGGACAAGACGTTATTGCAGACGGCGTAAATAAACGTGAATTTTACGTGAATGTACAAAACAGAATCGCTGAGTTTGCCAATAAAGTTCATGCCGGAGAAATTACCAACGCAGCGGGAGAAAAATTTACTACCGTAGTTCAGATCGGTATCGGCGGAAGCGACCTTGGACCGCGCGCCCTTTATCTCGCTCTTGAAAATTGGGCAAAAGTAAATGACACCTTAAAAATGAAAGCGGAATTTATCAGTAATGTTGATCCGGACGATGCTTCCGCTGTATTAAGAAATATTGACGTTGCTCATTCTTTATTTATCGTTGTATCAAAATCAGGTACGACGCTGGAGACTTTAACCAACGAAGCTTTCGTAAAAGACGCTTTGAAAAAAGTAGGATTAAGCGCTTCAGATCATATGATCGCTGTAACAAGCGAGACTTCTCCGTTAGCAAAAAGCTCGGATTATCTTGACGCTTTCTTTATGGATGATTATATCGGCGGACGTTATTCTTCTTGTTCAGCCGTTGGCGGAGCCGTATTATCCCTCGCTTTTGGACCGGAAGTGTTTGCTCGGATTTTAAATGGAGCCGCAGCAGAAGACAAACTTGCTAAGAATGAAGATTTATTTAAAAATCCAGCTATGCTTGACGCTTTGATCGGCGTTTATGAAAGAAACTTCCTTGGATACCTCGATACGGCAGTGCTTCCGTATTCCCAGGCATTAAACCGCTTCCCTGCTCATTTACAGCAGCTTGATATGGAATCCAACGGTAAATCCGTGAATCGTTTTGGAGAACCGGTCAATTATGCAACCGGTCCGGTAATCTTTGGAGAACCGGGAACAAACGGACAGCATTCCTTCTATCAGTTGCTTCATCAGGGAACCGATATTATCCCGCTTCAATTTGTAGGATTTAAGAATAACCAGATGGAAAACGACGTGGTGATCCAGGATACAACAAGCCAGCAGAAATTGTGTGCAAACGTAGCGGCTCAGATCGTGGCATTTGCTTGTGGAAAAGATGATGAAAATCCAAACAAACAATTTAAGGGCGGACGTCCATCCAGCATTATCATTGGCGAAAAATTAACACCGGAGTCACTGGGAGCTTTACTTTCCCACTTTGAAAATAAAGTGATGTTCCAGGGCTTTGTATGGAACTTAAACAGCTTTGACCAGGAAGGCGTACAGCTTGGTAAAGTATTGGCGAAAAAGGTACTTGCCCATGAGACAGACGGAGCGTTAAAAGTATATAGCGACTTATTAAATATTTAAAATAAAAAAATAGAAATAGCGGGAGCAGTCACGACTTGTGGCTGCTCCCGTTAAATCTTAATAATCTTCTTCAATAACCTGAAAATCCAGGTAGTCAAAATCAATTTCTTCTATAAAGTTATCTTTGGTAAATCTGGTACGGGCATGACGGATAAATTCCCTTTTATTTTTATCAAGCCACATTGGTTTTTCCAGATCAAATTCATAACAAGCCTTTTCCAAACTATCATATACCTTTGCGGTTCTGCTAAAAGACATATCATAATTTTCAATCACAGTGTCCTTTAATAAGTGATTATTTTTGAACACCTTACACCAGATTCTCATATAAGAAGCCCCCAATCTTATCGTTTGAAATTCGCACAGGAATTATTTTTTTAAGTGAATGTTTAAATAGTATAAAGGAAAAAGGATAATTCGTCTACTGAAAAACAATTCATCCATTGAAAAAAGGAAGATATAATTGCAATCAATAATAGCTTTGTGCTATACTCTTAGCTAATGATATTTTATCTGATCAGATGAAAGGGAGAGGAGTCAATATGATAATCGAGAATGTTTTGGATATGATAGGAAATACTCCGATTGTTAGCTTAAAGGAAACAACCGGTTACCCTATTTATGCAAAAGCAGAATTTCTTAATCTTGGAGGCAGCATCAAGGACCGTGTGGCAAAAAATATGATCGAAGCTGCGGAAAAGGAAGGAAAATTAAAAAAAGGAATGACAATTGTCGAGCCTACTTCGGGAAATACCGGGATTGGCCTTGCACTTTGCGGAGTGAGAAAAGGATATCATGTGATCATTGTAATGCCGGAAAATATGAGTGAAGAAAGAAAGAAAATTATCCGTGCTCTTGGAGCAGAGCTTGTTTTAACACCGGCGAAACAAAGTCTTGACGGAGCGGTAAGTGAAGCTATGAGAATTGCTTCTCAATCCGATGAATATTTTGTTCCACAGCAATTTGAGAATCCGAACAACCCGGATATCCATTACATGACAACGGCGCCGGAAATCTATAGCCAGTTAGATGGAAAGGTAGATATTTTTGTGTCTGGTCTTGGAAGCGGAGGAACTTTGCAGGGAATCAGCAAGTTCTTAAAACAAAAAAATCCGAACCTGATTGTCGCAGCGGTAGAACCGAAAAATGTATCCGCATTATTGGGAGACGAGCCGGGACTTCATCAGATTCAGGGAATTGGAGACGGATTTATACCGGCGGTGCTTGACACAAGCTTAATTGATGAAGTGGTAACAGTGACAGACGAAGACGCCATTGAGACGACAAGACAGCTTGCCCGTGTGCAGGGATTAATGTGCGGCACATCTTCCGGAGCGAACATTTGGGCTTGTAAAAAAATGGCCGAAAAATATGGAAAAGACAAAGTGATCGCAACGGTGCTTCCGGATAGGATGGAACGCTATTTTAGTACAGGATTACTATGATGTATCTGGGGTGAGGGCGTTTAAGTTTGACGGAGAAATCCGTGATACTTTCAACACTCTAATCTTATTTTAGTATAAGGAGGAAGAAAAAATGGGAAGAGTTTATAATTTTTCTGCTGGACCGGCAGTATTACCGGAAGAAGTATTACAGGAAGCAGCGGCAGAGATGATGGATTATCAGGGAAGCGGAATGTCCGTGATGGAGATGAGCCATCGTTCTAAGGTATTTGATAAGATCATTAAGGACGCCGAAGCGGATCTTCGAGATCTGATGAACATACCGGACAATTATAAAGTGCTGTTTCTTCAGGGAGGTGCTTCCCAGCAGTTTTCTGCAATTCCGATGAACCTTATGAAAAACGGTGTTGCAGACTATATTGTCACAGGACAGTGGGCAAAAAAGGCATACGAAGAAGCGTCCAGATATGGTAAGGCTGTCAAGATCGCATCTTCCGAAGATAAAACTTATTCCTATATTCCGGATTGCTCCGACCTTCCAATTGATGAAGATGCAGATTACGTATATATTTGTGAAAATAATACGATTTATGGAACAAAGTTTAAAACTTTACCAAATACAAAAGGAAAAACTTTGGTAGCAGACGTTTCTTCATGTTTCCTCTCCGAACCTCATGATGTAGAAAAATATGGCGTGATCTACGGCGGCGTACAGAAAAATGTAGGACCGGCAGGCGTTGTGATCGTGATCATTCGGGAGGATCTGATTCGGGATGATGTAATGGAAGGAACTCCTACCATGTTAAAATATAAAACACAGGCAGACAAGGATTCCCTCTACAATACACCTCCATGTTATGGCATCTATATTTGCGGCAAAGTATTTAAGTGGCTGAAAAAACAGGGCGGCCTTGCTGCAATGAAAGAATACAATGAAAAGAAAGCAAAAATTCTTTATGATTTCTTAGATCAGAGCAAGTTATTCAAAGGCACGGTTGAGAAGAAAGACCGCTCCTTAATGAATGTTCCTTTCGTTACCGGAGATAAGGAGTTTGACGCTAAGTTTGTGGCAGAGGCAACCAAGGCAGGATTTGTCAATCTCAAAGGCCACAGAACAGTGGGAGGAATGCGCGCTTCCATTTATAATGCTATGCCGATCGAAGGCGTAGAAAAATTAGTAGAATTTATGAAAAAATTCGAAGAAGAAAATTTATAAATTCCAGGGTCAATATAATAACATAAGAAAAATGGTCCAATAGGAAAGAGAGAAAGACCGGATGTAAGACTAGACACTGCACCCGGTCTTTAAATATTGTGATAGGGTTTTTGATAATGCATCGCTGATAAACTCCGCCATGGCGTCAATAAAAAATAACCGGGTGCAAGAAAGCCTCATTTCACAGTCCGGTCCTTCCGGAAGAACAATGCCGGTAATAGAAATATTTCCGATCGAAGGAAGATTTTTATGACCGCTTTTTCCCGGAAAAAGAGGGCGGGAAGAAAGAGTCACCATCCCTACGGAATCGGGATTACCGACAGAGGCGTCCACGGCAATGACCGCAGAGTTTGAGTTTATCTTCGAAAAAGAAGACAAAAAAGAAGCAAGATTCCCGGCATGAATCGGCTCTTCTAATGTACCATGTACCGATAAAGAGGGACATTTACTTAAAAGCTTCGTTCCCACAAGCGGGCCAAAACAGTCTCCGATCACCTTATCCGTTCCGATACAGATCACATGGGCGTTTTGACCTGGAAAATGCGAAGAAAGACGACGAAACTGTTTATGAAGATCCGAACAAAAAGAGAAGGTATTCTTTTTTTCGGGAATATAATAACTGGTTTTGTTTGAAAAATTCATGGGAAAAATCCTCTCAATAATTTTAAAGATAAAGAATCATTTGATACAAAAGGAAATTCTATATTAAAATATGGACAGGGATAAGAGGATTTAAACACAAAAAAGAAGAAAACTGCGAACCCTCTCGACAAGAAAAGGAAAAAAGTATAGGGGCGGACGTGCTATGATGATTCCAAAATCGGAAAGAAAGGCGGAATGAATATGGCATCGGAAACACATAACACCTCTATGGACCAGACTTTGCAGACCAGAGTACTGCCGAAAAACTACAGACAGATCGGGGATCCTGGCAATAAAAAAATCTATATCGAAGATTACGTCTATACTTATTTGAATAAACTATCCCGTCCGGGAAATATCTATGCCCGGGGAGCAATTCTTTTTGGAAAGATATATAAAACAGAAACTGGAAAATGCCTTTTCATCAGTGGAGCGTGCGCGTGCCAGAATTTTGAATTTGACCTGGAGCATACCACTTTAACGGAAGAAAATTGGAAAGAAATTTATCGGATCAGAGATGAGTATTTTAAAGAACAGGAAGTAATGGGATGGTTCTTGTCAAGAATGGGATTTTCCGTTGAATTAAACGATAAAATAATCCGGGCGCACGTAGATAATTTTGGAGGGGAAAATAAAGTATTATACATGATTGATGCGTTAGAAGATGAAGACGCATTTTATCAGTTTGAAAATTATTCCCTAAAAAAACAAAATGGATATTATATATATTATGAATCCAATGAGTCGATGAAAAATTATATGCTCTCGGAGAAAAATATAGAATCATTGGAGGAAAAACAATCCAAGAAAAAAGCGCTGGGAAGAGATGCGGCAGTCATAAACAACTACAAAAAATTATTAAAACAAAAAAAGGCGAAAAAACCAAAAGAAACTCTTCGTTGGAGACCCACTTCCACAGTAGGCGCAGCCATCATGCTCCTGGTGATTTTCTACGGAGCGTACTCCATCAAACAGTTTCAGAATAATTATAATTCAAAGGAAACATTTGGGGTGCAGGAATCTACATTTTCTGAGGAAGAATGGACAATCCCCGAAGAAGAAAATACTTCAGTGTTCGAAGAAACTTACGACGAAACAAACACGCAGGAAGAATTGGAATCTCAACAATTCGAAAAAGAGATATCCACACAGGTTTTAGAAGAAGAAATGAATGAAACAGATACAAAAGCGGTGGAAAACGACACGGCAGATACTTCATCAGACACTTCATCAGAAGAAAATACCTTCCAATCCCAGGATACTTTTGGCTCTTCCGGAGAAGTAAATCAGGATATTTTTACGCAGGAAGAACCGGATGATTCCAAAGAAGCCTGGAGTTATATCGGCAACTATTACACCGTTCAAAAAGGAGATACGCTGGCGGGGATCTCCCGGAAAATTTTTCAATCATACGATTACATCATAAAAATAGCAGAAGAGAACGGAATTGTGAATATTAATCAAATATATCCAGGACAGATTCTTTATATTCCGCAGATGGAAGATTGAGTTTCCCGGAAATATCATGTATAATGGGTTAAAACAATAAAGAATCATGCTTTTAGATAAGAGAGTGTATTATGGAGCAGCAAGTTAATAGTATAGAAGAAAATAAAACAGAGAATATAAAAAAAAGAAGAGCAAAACAAGGGAATAACACGCAAAAAGAAAATGATAAAGTGATGAAATATTTTATAGGAATCGTAGTAGTCGCTCTTATTATTTTTGTGGCATACGTAGTCCATAACAGCCGATGTATTTACTATCAGTATATAAAAGTAGAGGACACAGATGATAACAGCGATGTTTCCTACGAAGAATTTAAAAACGGATTCATCAAATATAACAGCAGCGGAATAGAATTTCAAAAGGATTTTGGAGAATCTGTGTGGAATGAATCCGTGTCACTGCATCATCCTATATTTTCAAAATCTGAAAACTATGTCCTTGTTGCAGATCTCGGAGGAAACCAGTTTACAGTATATAATGAGACAGGAAAAGTCTCACAAGTAAAATTAAAATATCCAATACTCCAGGCCAATATATCAAACCAGGGAATATGCCAGGTGATCATTGAGGCAGACCAGACGAACATGGTTCAGGTATACGATAAAAACGGAGAAATGCTTGTGGATGCAAAAGCTTCTCTGGGAGAGAGAGGATATCCGATCACCGCGGCGATATCACCGGACGGAACGAAGCTGGCAATCAGTTACTATGCTTTAGAGGCGATGACAACCCGGACCACAATCTCCGTTTATGATTTAAGCTCCAAAAAGAAAGAAGACGCAGACGCTTTAATCAAAGAGTTTACCTATGAAAGCGAGATGGCTCCAAAACTCTATTTTAACAGCGACAGTTCCCTCATCGCTTGCGCAGATACCAGTCTCCATTTTTATCAGGTATCAGAAACTGTAAAAGAAGCGAAAAAAATCAGTTTAAAATCTGAGATAGAAAGTGTCTTCGAATGGGGAGACTATCTCGGCGTTATTTATGATAACAGCAATAATGTAGAAGAAGAACGATACAAAATCTGTGTTTACGATCTGAATGGCGAAGTAAAAATGGAAAAAATTCTGGATATGAATTACGAGAAGATCCAGGTGAGAGAAAAACAACTTTTCGCAATTTATAAAAATGAATGCACCATAATGGATATCAGAGGAAGAATACTATTCCAGGGCGAACTGGAAGGAGGAGGAATCGCCGCAATTTTGCCGGCGGGAGGATTCCGGTCTTACCATGTGATCTTCAACGACAGAGCGGTGAAGATGAGACTTCAATTCTGGAAAGGCAATAATGATTTAGATTGACGATCCGGTTTCATAATGACGATGGCTCTAATAAAAACATTATCTTAAAAACAAAAATAAGGCAATCGAGCTGTTTTTAAGGTAATGTTTTTTTATGCTTTCTGATAATTATTGTTTCTTTAGTGGGAATTTTGGTTTGGCGATTAAAATTTTATGGGACTCAACCATTTTTGTATAGAGGGAGGTGTTGCATCAATTGTAACCCAAAAATATATTGACAAAAAAAAACAAAAATGATATATTAGGGAAGTTGCAGCTCAAAGCAAAAATTAAGAAAAGCAACAAAAAATTAATTTAAAAAGTTGTTGACAGATACGTATGAAAGTGGTAAAATAGAAAAGCTTTCACACGAGGAAAGCAACAAAGAATCTTGATAACTGAATAACAAAACAACCTTGAAAGTTCAATTCACT
>CAZKQV010000028.1:0-40254 GCA_964555015.1 uncultured Eubacterium sp.
TTCTGGGGCGGAACAGATGACAATGAAATTGCAAGAAAGGTTCTTGCTTACATCCCGGATGATTTTGATGGCGTCTTATTAGATGTGCCGGTTGGAACAGCCGTCTTTACGCAAGAGAAATGGCGAAGCCTTTCAAACGCAAAAATTATCTGTCTTGATTACAGTGAAGATATGCTTGCACAGGCAAAAACACACCTGGCAAATTGTTCCCATGTATCATGCATACAAGGCGATGTCGGGCAACTCCCATTAGAAAATGAATTATGTGATATCGTTTTAAGTATGAATGGTTTTCATGCTTTCCCGGACAAAAGAAAAGCTTTTCAGGAAATATGGCGCATTCTGAAACCGGGAGGAAAATTCATTGCTTGTTTTTATATAAAAGGTGAATCACGCATTACCGATTGGCTGGTAAAAAATATTCTTGCAAAAAAAGGATGGTTCACTCCGCCATTCCAGACGAAAAGCGAGATAAAAAGATTACTGGAACAGACGTATGAAAGCGTCGATTTTCATATAGATGGTTCTATGGTTTATTATGAATGTGTGAAATAGGAAATTTCTTTAACAGTAACCAGCAAAAGCTGCAATAACGCTACGCTCCCTTCGGCCTACGGCGCTCAGAAGGCATTGCTTCAAAATATTTTCTTTGCTCCAGACAAGCATAGTATATTTTGCCAATGTTTACTTGACAGTAACGCAAAAGCTTTTGTTTTAAAAAATGATTGCATCTATATTTTAGATGTGCTATAATCCCTCAAGAATAAAATAATATGTAATTCGTTGAAGAGGACAGTATATTATCGGCAGACCGCCAGAGAGAGATACCTAGGCTGGAAGTATCTTCGGAATCTGATAATAGAAGACCACCTTGGAGAGATCCCTAATCGGATACGGCCGACACCGTTATCGTCCCAAAGCTGATCTGTAACAGATGCAAAACCGCCCAAACAGCCTTGCTAAGTCTAGTGAGATGGGGAACAGCAAGAAAACAGGTGGAAACTGATACAGATAAGCAGGGTGGAACCGCGATTCATAGTCGTCCCTGCTCTACATTTCGATGTAGAGCTTTTTTTATTGTGAAAGCCCTGTCAAGCGGCCGGGCGATGCTGCATTTATGCAAGCAATCGTCCGGACATTTGACAGGCAAGGCGATATGAGCAAGTAGGGCGATAGCCCGGATTGCGAATATCGACGGCGAGTGCGAGAGTGCGAAGCACGGAGCAATCGGCTTTCACAAAGTGCTTGCACAAGAGCAGGCAGGAACATTTGGCGCACCCCCGATATGAGTATGAAGGACGATAGTCCGGAATACGGCGCTGAACGTCCGGGGGGACGTTCGTCTAGCGCGGACCGAAGCGGAGCGGAGATATTGGGGGCGAGTGCGAGAGTGCGAAGCACGGAGCAATCGGTTTAGTCGGCTTTCATACTTGGTGATACACTGATATGGAGAAATTAAAAGAGATATTACACAATTTTCAATTGAATATAGAGCAGCTTGGAATTAAATCTTTTTTTAAAAGCAAATATGGCAAAAAGTTTTTGGTGATCCTGGAAGTTTTGTTGGCGATCGGCTTCTTTTTACAGCCTCAGTTATATTATGATGCCAGCGCCCCGACTTTTATGAAAAGATTTTACGCGGATTCGATAACCATTTGCGGCGCGCTTTGGGCGATCCTGGTTTTTCTTACCGTGAAAAAAATTGAGATTTCAGAGAAATGGAATCGAAGGATAAATAAACTGCTTCTGGTATTTTTTCCAATCGTCTGTTTTTTATGGTTGGAATATTATGATCATATGCAGTTCTGGGGACCTGTTTTTAAAGTGGAAAAACAGTATCAGATTCTTAATTTGCTGATTTATTATGTAATTTATCTTATTATCCTTTTATTGTGCAACAGCGTGAGGCGGGCGGCGGTTGTGATGATGGTTTGTGTTGCCGCTTTCGGAATCATGAACTATGAAATCACCGTTTTTCGAAATATGTCTTTTATCGCCTCGGATATTTACTCTGTTTTGACTGCGCTTTCTGTCGCCAACACTTATGAAGCGCAGATTGATGTGGATACTGCGGAATTTTTCCTTTTGGCTCTTGTGATCATTGCACTGCTATTCCAGGTAAAAAGAGAGCCGTTTTTGAAAGGCAAGAAGCGATTAGGTTATTTTGTTTTTTGCATTGCCATGGTTGTGGGATTTTGTAATGTTTATGTTTACAGTGATTTTTTGGAAAATATCGGGGTGGATTTCAGGGTTTACCGTCCACAGTTTAAATATCGGTATTTTGGAACTCTTTTGACTACGGTACGAACTTTCGGGTATCTTCATGTGACGGAACCGGAAGGATATTCTGCGGAAGCGGTAGATGATTTGATTGAGGAATACCGGTCATCAAAAGCGGCCCAGACGTCTTCGGACGGAGACGGGACGGACTCCCAAAATGATTCACAAACGGATACCCAAAAACAGGATTCAAAGACCGGGAAGAAACCAAATATCATTGCGGTAATGAATGAATCTTTTGCAGATTTCCAAGCCATAGGAGACGTGGAAGTAACGCAGGATTATATGCCTTATTTTAGAAGTCTTAAGGAAAATACCATTAAGGGATATACATATTCCTCGGTATTTGGTGGAAATACTGCAAATAGTGAGTTTGAATTTCTTACGGGAAATACGATGGCATTTCTGCCGGATAATTCGGTGCCTTATCAGTTGTTTCTCCGAACAGAGATATCCGGGCTTACCAGAACCCTCAAGGATCAGGATTATGGTTCCTGTCTTGCTCTGCATCCTTACTATAAAACAGGGTACGGCAGATATAAAGTGTATCCTCTCATGGGATTTGATCGTTTTTATACATCGGAGGATTTTGATATATTCACAGAGACAGTGAATTACCATATTACCGATCAGGAAGACTTTAGTAAAATCATCAGTCTCTATGAAAATAGGGAAAAGAAAGACGAACCATTTTATTTGTTTAACGTCACCATGCAAAATCACGGAAGTTATGACGGAAGTACCTATGAGACAGGAGACGATGTTCAGCTTAAGGGAAATTTAGAAGGTCAGTCCTGGGCGGAACAATATCTTAACATGATAAAAATGTCCGACGAAGCCCTCCATTATCTGATTGATTATTTTAAAGAAGTGGAGGAGCCGACGGTGATCGTCTTTTTTGGAGATCATATGCCGGATCTGGAAGAAGATTTTTATGATTCCCTTCTGGGAGTTTCCACCGACGAGCTGGAAGGGGAAGAGCTGGAACAATTATATAAAGTTCCATTTCTTATCTGGGCAAACTATGATATAGAAGAGCAGACGGTGGAGCGGACAAGCAACAATTATTTACAGACCTATCTGGCGCAGGCTGCCGGAATAGAAACTACAGATTATATGGACTTTCTCACAGATCTTCGGGAGAAAGTGCCGTGTATCAATGCAATCGGTTACTGGGGAGACGACGGTAAGTTTTATGAGATTGATGATACGGATTCCCCGTATTATGATCTGATTTACCAGTATCGTCTTCTGGAATATAATAATATATTTGGCGAAGAAGAAAAAAGAAATGATTTTTTCAATATAAAGTGAGGAGGAATGAAAAATGATTATTCGTTTAAAAGACGGTTCCAGCAAAGAATACGCACAGTCAATGCGCGCCATTGATATTGCAAAGGATATCAGCGAAGGGCTTGCCAGAAATGCTTGTGCAGCAGAGGTCAATGGAGAAGTGGTGGATCTTCGTACTGTGATTGAAAATGACTGTGATTTAAATATCCTTACCTTTCAGGATGAAGGAGGAAAAAAGGCATTCCGCCACACGACCTCTCATGTGATGGCTCAGGCGGTGAAACGCCTTTACCCGAACGCAAAAATAACCATTGGACCTGCAATTGAAGAAGGTTTTTATTATGATTTTGATATGGATCCTCTTACCAGACAGGATTTGGATGCCATCGAAAAGGAAATGAAAAAAATTATCAAAGAAAACCCCGCCATTGAAAGATTTGAGCTTCCTAGAGAAGAAGCCATTGCTTTCATGGAAGAAAGGGAAGAACCATATAAAGTCGAGTTGATCCGTGATCTTCCGGAAGATGCTGTCATCAGCTTTTACCGCCAGGGAGACTTTACCGATCTTTGCGCAGGACCGCACCTGATGAACGTAAAACAGATCAAGGCATTTAAACTTACTTCTTCTTCCGGCGCTTACTGGAGAGGAAATGAAAAAAATAAAATGTTAACCCGTATTTACGGTACATCTTATACAAAAAAAGCCGATCTGGAAGAAAGACTGGAATATCTGGAAAATATCAAACTTCGTGATCATAACCGTCTTGGACGTGAAATGGAATTGTTCACAACCGTTGATGTGATCGGACAGGGACTTCCGCTTCTCTTGCCAAAGGGGGCAAAAATGATCCAGACCATGCAGCGTTGGATTGAAGACCTGGAAGATAATGAATGGGGATATGTGAGAACAAAAACTCCTTTAATGGCAAAGAGCGATCTTTATAAGATTTCCGGACATTGGGATCACTATACAGACGGTATGTTTGTCCTTGGAGACGAAAAAACAGATAAAGAAGTATTTGCACTTCGTCCAATGACCTGTCCATTCCAATATTACTGCTATAAAAATACACAGAAATCCTACCGTGACTTGCCGATTCGTATGGGTGAAACTTCCACCTTATTCCGTAATGAAGATTCCGGAGAAATGCACGGTTTGACTCGAGTAAGACAGTTTACAATCTCAGAAGGACATTTGATCGTAAGACCGGATCAGATGGTAGAAGAATTTAAAGGATGCCTGGCATTGGCAAAACATTGTCTGGAAACCCTTGGAGTGGAAGAGGATGTAACTTATCACCTTTCAAAATGGGATCCGAATAACCGGGAAAAATATATCGGAGAACCGGAAGTGTGGGAACAGACAGAAGGTAGTATCCGCCAGGTCCTCATTGAACTCGGCATTCCATTTACAGAAGATGTGGGAGAGGCCGCTTTCTATGGACCAAAAGTAGATATCAACGCCAAAAACGTATATGGCAAAGAAGATACCATGATCACCATCCAATGGGATGCTCTCCTTGCGGAACAGTTTGATATGTACTATATCGATCAGAACGGAGAAAAACAGCGTCCATACATCATTCACAGAACTTCCATGGGCTGCTACGAAAGAACTTTGGCATGGCTGATCGAAAAATATGCCGGAAAGTTCCCGACCTGGCTGTGTCCGGAACAGGTGCGCGTGCTTCCGATTTCTGAAAAATACATTGATTATGCAAACAAAGTGGCGGCAGAGCTTAAGAAAAATAAAATTCTTTGCACGGTGGACAATCGTTCTGAGAAAATCGGATATAAAATCAGAGAAGCCCGCCTTAACAAACTTCCTTATATGCTGGTTGTGGGAGCCAAGGAAGAAGAAGCAGGCGTAGTCTCCGTAAGAAGCCGTTTCGCCGGAGACGAGGGACAAAAACCTCTGGACCAGTTCATCGAAGATATCAGCAGAGAAATCCGCACCAAAGAGATCAGAAAAGAAGTGGTGGAAGAAAAGAAAGCATAATGCGAAAGCAAAGAGCCTAAAGAAAAAGCGTAAGAAGAATAAATGCTCTTAGAGCCTGAAATTTACAATGGCATTTTCCAATATATTTGTGGGAGATGCCATTTTTTGTTGTTAAATCAAGAATCTTTTTTGTAAAATATATCAAAAAAAAGCCAAGGAATGCCATGAATAGTTCAATTTATTTATGGATTGTTGTTACCATATGTGGTATAATTTATGCAATATGAAGCATATCTTATGGGAAGTATGCATTTTCTTCAAGAATCATTTCTCTACAGCAAAGGAGTGTATAATATGGGCGTTGACATTAAAGAATTATTACCAAAAGATACAGAAGGAAGATTAAGAATTATCCAGGAAACCGTTCCGGGTCGTCAGATTACTTTGGCGCACGTTATTACCTCGCCTAAGCCAATCGTATATCGTAAGCTCGGTTTGAATCCGGATATCGATTTCGAACGTTCTGCCATTGGTATCATTACTGTTACCCCTAGTGAGTCCGCAGTAATCGGCGCTGATATTGCTATTAAGAGCGGAGATGTGTACTTGGGCTTTGTTGACCGTTTCAGCGGAACATTAATTCTTACTGGTCGTATTTCAGCAGTAGAATCCGCAGTGAAGTCTGTGATCCACTACTTCCAGCAAGAATTAGGATATGCGACGTGCCCAGTTACTAAGAAGTAATCCTGACTTTAGGATTTTATCAGAAGAAGTAAGGTGATTATTCTATGCGTAAGATTATGTTTGTCGGACGTAGCGAAGCGGGAAAAACGACAATAATGCAGGCGATGAAAGGAGAGACGATCTCCTATCATAAGACGCAGTACATCAGCCATAATGATGTCATTATCGATACTCCAGGCGAATATGCGGAGACAAAAGAACTTTCAAGAGCGTTGGCGATTCATGGCGCCGATTCTGATGTGATCGGAATGCTGATGAGCGCAACGGAGCCATTTTCTCTTTATCCACCGAATTTGGTTCAAACCAGTAATAGAGATATTGTTGGTATTGTTACAAAAATAGATCATTGGGCTGCCAACCCTGAAAGGGCTGCCTGTTGGCTGCGGTTAGCCGGTTGTAAAAAAATTTTCTATACAAGTGCGTACACAGGAGAAGGTATTCAGGATATATTAGAATATTTAGACCAGCCGGTTGAGCGTATGACGTGGGAAGAAGCAAAAGCAAAGTACGATGAGATGGGATTTGGACCTGGAGAAAGTGAAAAGAAAATTCCACGTGTCTGAGAATAGAATAAGAATGCATTACATAAGCTGCTGCAAACCATCGGATTTGCAGCAGCATTTTTTTTGAAAACAACGAGCCAAGTACACACACGCAGGAAAGCTTGTTTTCCTGCGTGTGTGTACTTGGCGAGTGAAACAAAATGAGGAAGAAGGGCGAGAGCCCGGAATCCGAATTTTGTGCGGATGATGAGAGCACGGAGTGCGGAATCATCCGGGTTTTCAAAAAAATGCGAACAAGGCGAGTGAAACAAAATGAGGAAGAAGGGCGAGAGCCCGGAATCCGAATTTTGTGCGGATGATGAGAGCACGGAGTGCGGAATCATCCGGGTTTTCAAAAAAATGCGAACAAGGCGAGTGAAACAAAATGAGGAAGAAGGGCGAGAGCCCGGAAAGGAAATACCATGGCAGCGATCAGTAATGATTGGGCGCAAGCTCTAAAAGGAGAGTATAGAAAACCCTATTATAGAGAACTTTATAAAAAAATAAATGAAGAATACCGCCAGCATCAGATTTTTCCACCGTCGGAAGATATTTTTAATGCATTTCATCTGACGCCGTTAAAGGATGTTAAAGTCGTAATTTTGGGACAGGACCCCTATCATAATGACGGACAGGCCCATGGTCTGTGCTTTTCCGTAAAGCCGGATGTGGAAATTCCGCCTTCTCTGGTGAATATCTATAAGGAGCTGCACGATGACTTGGGCTGCTATATTCCCAATAATGGATATCTGGTAAAATGGGCGTCCCAGGGAGTTTTGATGCTTAACACGGTGTTAACGGTCCGGGCGCACCAGGCAAACTCCCATCGGGGAATCGGATGGGAGGAATTTACCGACGCCGCGATTAAAGTGCTGAATGAACAAGACCGTCCTATCGTTTATTTATTGTGGGGAAAACCGGCGCAAAATAAGAAAAGTATGTTGACAAATCCAAAGCATTATATCTTAGAGGCGCCTCACCCAAGTCCGTTGTCCGTCTATCGGGGATTTTTTGGATGCAGACATTTCAGCAAGGCCAATGAGTTTCTTACATTTCATCAGATGAAACCCATCGATTGGCAGATTGAAAATATTTAAAATGGCGTAAAATAAATTATGTGTGAGGAAAGGAGAAAAAATGAAAGTTCTTTGTGTTGAATATCCGAAATGCTCCACTTGTAAAAAAGCGATCAAATGGTTAAAAGAGCATCAGGTGGAATTTACAGACAGACATATTGTGGAGGACAATCCGTCCGCGGAAGAATTAAAAGAATGGCATAAAAAAAGTGGCTTGCCTTTAAAACGCTTTTTTAATACCAGCGGACAAATATATCGTGGTCAGGGAATAAAAGACCGGCTTCCATCCATGAGTGAAGAAGAACAATATGAGCTTCTTTCTACAAACGGTATGCTGGTAAAACGTCCGATCATTGTGGGAGACGATTTTGTGTTGGTCGGATTTAAAGAAAAAGAATATGAAGAATTGTTGTTAAAATAACCTAAAAATTGAAAAAAACATAGATAGCAGCAAAGCAAATTAAAAAATAATGTAGGCAGCAACGTAGATAATTGTGAAAACAGCATAAAAAATATTTTATGATGCAGTCGCACTGAGGAAATACTTTAGATGAAGAAATTTCCTGGTGCGGCTGTTTTTTTGTGGTTCTATCCATAATACAGTGGAAAAATGTAAATGGTAACAATTAGTACAAAATTGAGAAATAATTAGTACATATTTATGTAATATAATTGTAATGAAAAATATGTAATTTTGGAGGGAATATGGCTAAAGTCTATTTACACATAGGGACGGCAAAAACGGGAACAACAGCGCTGCAGCGTTTTTTTGCCAAAAACAGAGAACTGCTGGAACAGCAAGGAATCATTTACCCGGATACAGGGATATATTATGAGAACGTAGAGAATAATCGTAATGCCCATTTTCTGGTGGGAGAGAGATTTGACTCCTCCTGGAACCATCTTAGAGAACAGGAAGAACGGGAATTTGAGCAAGGTCTGGATTTTCTAAAGGAGATTGGGGAAAATCATTCTACGATTTTGCTTTCCGATGAATCGCTTTGGTACAGAGGAGGAGTGAACCCGGAACTTTGGGAAAAACTAAAAAAAGGTTTTGATCAAAGAGGTTTGGAAGTGAAGATCATCGTTTATTTCCGCAGACAGGATTCTTTTGTGGAGTCCCACTGGGCGCAGCAGGTTCGCGGCGGAGCAACGCTTTCTTTTTATGAGTATATTCATTCGGATTCTTTTAAGGAATATCCTCTTAATTACTATGAGCATCTTTCTGTAATTGCTGAGTCTTTTGGCAAGGAAAATATCATCGTAAGACCGTTTGAAAGTCAGCAGTATCAGGGAGAGGAAAAAACGATCTATTCTGATTTTCTTAATATATTGGGACTGGAACTTTCCAGCGGTTTTGAGGTGGCGCGCCCTTATCAGAATATGAAGTTAAAAGGGCATTATCTTGAGATTTTGCGAATGTTAAATAATTTCCGGGGATTGTCGGATAACAAGATCATCACATCGGTATTAAAGGATGTGCAGGGAAGAAAGATTAATGACTTTAACTATAGAGAAACGACCCAATTTTCTTCGGTGGAGGAAAGAAAGGAATTTTTAGAGCAATTTGCAGAAGGCAACGAAAAGATCGCAAGGGAGTATTTAGGAAAAGCAAGCGGAAAGCTGTTTTGGTATCGGGTAAAGGATACTCCTCAATTTAAAGTGGATGATAAAGTTCTGCTTCAAGATACGATTTTAGTATATGGAAAGATCTTAGACAGGACTCACCGTATCTATGATAAGCAGTATGAGGAGATGAGCAAGGAGATTGCCGATCTGAAAAAACAGGTAAATAGTCTCATGAAGGAAAAGGAAGGAAATAATCTTTCATTAAAGCATCGGATGAAAAGGAAGATAAAGGCTTTGGCGGGAAAATAATCCTAAAGCGTTTATTCACAGAGGAGGATGTACTATGGGATATATGAACCATTTGGATGAATTAGAGGCAGAGGCGATCTATATTATGCGTGAAGTTGCGGCAGAGTGTGAAAAACCGGTGATGCTTTACTCCATCGGAAAGGACAGTTCTGTGATGCTCCACCTTGCGTTAAAGGCATTTTATCCGGAAAAACCGCCGTTTCCATTTCTTCATGTGAATACCACATGGAAGTTTCATGAGATGATTACATTTCGCGATAAAATGGCAAAAAAATACGGCATCGAAATGCTGGAATACATTAACCAGGAAGGCGTGGAGCAGGGGATCAATCCTTTCGATCACGGCTCTGCCTACACAGATATCATGAAAACGCAGGCGCTGAAACAGGCGTTGGATTTATATGGGTTTACGACAGCCTTTGGCGGCGGAAGAAGAGACGAAGAAAAATCCAGAGCCAAAGAAAGGATTTTCAGTTTTCGTAATTCCCAGCACGCCTGGGATCCGAAAAATCAGAGACCGGAAATGTGGAAGTTATATAACACACGCATTTTGCAAGGCGAGGAAATGCGGGTATTTCCGATCAGCAATTGGACGGAAAAAGATATCTGGCAATATATCAAAAGAGAAAATATCGAGATTGTTCCCCTTTATTTTGCAGCCGAGCGGCCGTTTGTGCGTCGGGATGGCAATATCATCATGATCGATGATGACCGTATGAAGCTGAAAGACGGCGAAAAAATTGAGCATGGAAAGATTCGCTTCCGCACGCTGGGCTGTTACCCTCTCACCGGAGGAATCGAAAGCGAGGCTTCCACTTTGGATGCAATCATCGAAGAAACTTTGTCGGCAGTATCTTCGGAACGGACAAGCCGTGTCATTGACAGCGACGGCGGATCGGCCAGTATGGAAAAAAGAAAAAGGGAGGGATATTTCTAAAATGGACGGCTTATTAAAATTCATAACCTGCGGCTCGGTAGATGACGGAAAGTCCACCCTTATAGGCCATATGCTCTACGACGCCAAACTTTTATTTGCGGATCAGAAAAGAGCCCTGGAGCTGGATTCCAAAGTGGGTTCCCGGGGCGGAAAGATCGATTATTCCCTTCTTCTCGACGGACTGATGGCAGAAAGGGAGCAGGGAATTACCATCGATGTGGCTTATCGCTACTTTACCACGGAAAAAAGGAGCTTTATTGTGGCGGATACTCCGGGGCATGAGGAGTACACCCGAAATATGGCGGTGGGCGCCAGCTTTGCAGATCTGGCCATCATCCTTGTAGACGCTTCCAAGGGCGTTCTCTTGCAGACCAGAAGACATACCCACATCTGTTCCCTGATGGGAATCCGGCATTTTGTGTTTGCCATTAATAAAATGGATTTAATCCATTACGATGAAGATCGTTTTCATGAGATAGAAAAAGAAATTAAAAAAATGGCGATTGAACATGAATTTGCCACGTTGAAGATTCTTCCGGTATCTGCTACCGAGGGCGATAATATCAATAAACCTTCCACAAATATGGCATGGTATCACGGTGAGACCTTGCTGAATTATCTGGAGACAATTGATGTAAGTACAAATAATCCGGAGAGCGGATTTACTATGCCGGTGCAGAGAGTTTGCAGACCGGATCGGACTTTTCGGGGATTTCAGGGGCAAATTGAGAGCGGAGAAGTAAAAATCGGTGATGAAATCATTGCTCTTCCATCCAATGAAACGGCCATGGTAAAAGAGATTATTGAGTCCGGAAGAAAAACAGATTCCTCGGAACAAGGCCACGCAGTAACGATCGCTTTGGATCGGGAAGTGGACGTCTCAAGGGGATGCGTTTTGGTAAAAGGAACCAATCCGGAGCTTGGAAATATGTTTACGGCGAAGATCCTCTGGATGGATGATAGCTATCTTGTAGCGGGGAAAAACTATTTCTTAAAGCTTGGAACAAAAATGGTTCCGGCGGTCGTGATGAATATCAAGTATAAAATTGACGTCAATACGGGAGAAAAAATCCATGCGGACACTATCTATAAAAATGAGATAGCAGTCTGTGATATCTCCGTATCGGACAAAATTGTCTTCGAAAAATTCAAGAAAAACCAGGCGCTTGGCTCCTTGATCCTCATTGACCGTATCACCAACATGACGTCGGCCTGCGGCGTTGTGGAACATCTTCTCCGAAGGACCAATAATCTAACCTGGCATGAAATGGACATTACAAGAGAATTTAGAGCCCAGCAAAAGGGACAAAAACCGATCACCATATGGATGACGGGGCTTTCCGGCTCAGGAAAGTCAACCATTGCCAACGAGTTGGAAAAAAGATTGGCGGCGGCGGGAAAACATACGATGCTCCTTGATGGAGATAATGTCCGCCTTGGCCTGAATAAAAACCTTGGCTTTAAGGAGTCGGACCGCATTGAAAATATTCGACGTATCGCAGAAGTGAGCAAATTAATGAACGACGCAGGGCTGATCACGATCACTTCTTTTATCTCCCCGTTTGTGCGAGACCGAAGAAATGCGAAGGAGATTATAGGGGAAGACTGCTTTGTAGAGGTGTACGTGAACACTCCGATGGAAGAATGTGAAAAAAGAGATGTGAAAGGCTTATATAAAAAGGCCAGACAAGGCCAGCTTCCTAATTTTACCGGAATAACAAGCCCTTACGAAGCGCCACAGCATCCGGATATCACGGTAGATTCAAGCAAATTAGATCTGGAACAATGCGTGGACGTTATCATGGAAAAAATCTGCGGTCTGATTTAATGGACAATTCAGGCAATCTTTAATCGATATCGAATTAATATCATGCTATTGATCGATACCGAATTGGTATCATTGGCGTATAATCAATAATTATATTGGTCGATAAAGAACAATAACTATCGGCCGATACCGAATTTTTATAATGGAGGATATGCTGATTTTATGCAATCAAACAAATTGCGCGCTCTGGTAAATACGATGTTTAAAATAGGGTGCGTCGGATTTGGAGGAGGAACTGCGCTTATTCCGATTATAGAGGAAGAAGTGGTTGATAAGGCGGGAATTATCACGGAAGAGGAATATAATAAAGAAGTTATGATTGCCAGTTTGACCCCCGGAGCGCTTCCGGTTGAAATTGCCGCAGGACTTGGAAAGGAAGCTTGCGGCATAAAAGGCATGATGATATCAGCGTCCGCCATGGCATTGCCCGGGACGTTCCTTACGGTTTTACTGATGATGATTCTTTCCGGAGCAGAAGAGATCGTTACAACACAAATTGGATATCTGGCTGTGGGAATTTCTGCTTTTATCATAGTAATGCTCTGGCAGTATATTTTTAACACCGTCGTTCAGGCTGATAATCTTAAAGAAAAATATCTTTATGGTGTGATAATTTTAGGGATTTTTATATTATCCGGTGAGAAAAATATTTATCAATTATTTGGGCTAGAGATCACGCCGATCTTTAACCTTTCCACCATTCAGATCCTTGCGGCCGCACTTTTTGTCATTTTATTTACAGGAGGGAAACTAAGAGATCTAAAAAGGCTTACTTTAGCCATTCTGGTCACAGGACTTTACTTTTTATGTACTGGTGCAAGACATATGATCTCAAAAAGCTTTGCTCCGTATATAAAAGGGCTGATGATTTTATTGGCGGCGGCCGGTCTTTTGCAGGCAATTATTACCAGCAATATAAAAGGACGTTTTCCGTGGAAAGATATGCTGTACTGTGTAGTAAGTTGGTTTGCTTTTGTGATGATCCTGTCTCTTCCTGCATTAGTGATAAGCTCTGATACAATCTTTTTTATGGGAAAAGGATTTTTAAGCAGTATCATGAGCTTTGGCGGCGGGGACGCATATCTTACGACAGCGCAGGGGTTGTTTGTGGATCAGGGAATGGTCAGTAACGAAACTTTTTATGGAAGTATCGTTACAGTCAGTAACGCCCTTCCGGGTTCAATATTATGTAAGATACTCACTGCAATCGGCTATACCCTTGGATATGAGATAAATCATTCTTTGCCGGAGGCGGTGGCGTATTCCCTTTGTGGTTTTGGCGTCTCGGTTGCGGCGTCTGGTTTGATCTTTATCTTGATGGGCGCGCTATATGAAAAATACGAAGATTTAAGAATCTTTGCGGTGTTGAAACGCTTTATCCGCCCGATCATTTCGGGACTTTTACTAAATGTGGTACTATCGCTTTATTTTTCTTGTATCACAGTGCAGGAGCAAGCCGGATGGATCCCGGGCAGAATACAGATTTTAGCGCTGGCGATCATGATACTTAATTTTTTGTTAAGCAGAAGAAAAAAAGTACATTTTACAGTGAAGGTGGTTCTTTCTGCCGCAATATCAATGATAGTATGTAATTTATTTTAATTACTTTTCATGATTTTAGCCCGCAATGACGCTTCGCTCTCTTTGGCTTTCAGCGTTAAAATGGAATTGTTTCGAAATATTTTTCCCTTCAGACAACAGCGCAGTATAGTATAATGTTTTGACCAATGTTTCTTTGGTAGTAATATTTGAAATAAAAAATGATAAAATACTTGACAAAAAGGGGAACATAGTGCAGTATATACACATACCCCCTTTGGGTATGAATAAACAAATATGTTTCCCCATATTAGTTGAAATCGGCTTACTGTTTTTATTAGATTATCTTGCGTGGGAGATAAATCCAATGAAAGCGGGTAAGCCGGTTTCATTTTATAAGGATGAAATAAATTTTTTAATATTGTGGTAGGAGATATCCATAAGTTTAGTTCTCGCTTCCACACTTGCCCATGCCATATGCGGCGTGATGAGAAGCCGGCTGCTGTCCTTTATATCCAAAAGAGGATGATCTGCCGGCAAGGGTTCTGTTTCCATAACGTCAAGACCACAGGCGGCGATCTGGTCTTCGATCAGAGCATTTCTTAAATCACTCTCATTGATAATACCTCCCCTTCCCACATTCAAAAGAATACAGTGAGACTTCATTTTTTTTAGAGCAGCAAAATCAATAAGATTATTGGTGTGCTGATTTAATGGCGCATGAATGGAAATAATATCGGATTCCTTGAGGAGAGTGTCAAAATCCACCTGGCAATAACCAGCTTGAGCGGCTCTTCCAGAGGCAGAATAATAGATGATGTTAGCGCCAAAGGCAGAAGCGATGTCTGCGACCTGCCTTCCGATGGCTCCTAGTCCGATAATTCCCCATGTCTTTCCCTTGATCTCAGTAAAATACTTGGAAAAATGAGTAAAGCTTGCGCCGGAAGAATAACTTCCTGATTTTACATAATCATCATAGTAAGGAAGTTTTTCCAGCAGATAAAAAAGCATAGCAAAGGTATGCTGACAGACAGCGTCGGTGGAATAGCCGGAAGCATTATCCCAGGCAATATTCCTTGAAGCAAGGTATTCAATATCCAGGTTGTTGATCCCGGTGGCCGTCTCGCACACATATTTTAAATTGACGGCGGCTCCCGCCGTTTGCGCATTGATCGGAACTTTATTGGTCATAATGATGTCCGCGTCTGCAACTCGCTCCGGTACCTGTTCCGGAGAAGTAAAATCATAGGCGGTAAAATTACCCAAAGAATGGAATGGGGACAGATCAATATCATCGCCCACAGTTTTTGCATCTAAAAATACGATATTCATAATAGCGTCTCCTTGTAGATTGGAATGTCACCTTGATGCTGATATCATAGTATAGAAAGAAAAATAAGTCAATATTTTTTATACAAAAATGTAAAAAAATAGAAAATAAAATAAAAAATGGTTGACAAATGAGAGAGAGTAAAGTATATTAAATTCACGGAAAATATTTTAATACAAGAATCCCTTAGGAGTCTTGGCACAGTAGGAAAGGGAGGGAAGAGATGAAAAAACAGTTTATGTTTGTTGTAATCTTACTACTTGCTTTTTTATTACCGATAAAGGCGAAGGCTTACTCTGCGACAGCTTACAGATCAATATACAGCGTCACTGTGAAGTCATCAGGAGCGACGGATATCACAGTTAAAACTTCTCAAAGAGCGTTGATCAAAGTATATAAGAAAAAGGTACTGTCTAAGTCGCAGCTTAAGTGGACTACTTCTAAGAACCTAAAGTATACGGCCAGGCTGTCCGGATCCAATTCTTATTATATTTTTGTGCAGAGCATATCCGGGAAAAAGTGCCGCATACATTGTGAAGTGAAGCAGCATCAGGATAAAAAGACCTCATCTGTCGGAGGCATATGGCAGGCAGACCGATCCTCGCCCGTCCCTTCCACCAGTATTTTATATTTAAAAAAATTTTATTTCACAAAGCAGCATTGCAAGCAGGCTCTAAGCTACGTTAATAATGCGAAGTATTTAGATTATCAGTCAAGATTATGTAACGGGACGTTATCCATAGGAGGACTGATGCTTGGAGGAAGCGGAATAAAAGCCGCGGGCGTGGCGTCTGCCTTCCTTACTATTGCGCAGATTGGGTATTCTGTTGACTTTAAGAAAACCATGATGAATAAAATAAAACGGATAGGAAACTACAGCAGTTCCACAAAGGCTTTCCGCAATGGCGTCGTCCTAACGGAATATATGTCGAGGGGATTTACTTTCTTAAGTGTATCTTCCTGGAATAGTAAAACCATGACGGGGGTTCCCGGATATACAGGATCTTGGAAATCAAGATAGACACTGTAAAATTATCGTTGGCAAAAAGACAATAAGTGTCTGTTCGCAAAAAATATTTCTTCACAATGACACTTCACTCCCTTCGGCCTATGGCGCGCAGAAGGCATTGCTTCGAAATATGTTTTCTCTCCAGACAAACATAATATATTTTGCCAATGATTAGTTGACAGTAACATCAAGATAATAAGTGAGCAATAAGGAGGAAAAATTTTGAGAAATATAATACAATGTGTCTGTGCGCTATTGATTGCGATATCGGTATCGCTGCGATATTATCTAAACCCGGATGCCAATGGACCCCTTTGGTTTGTGATTCTGTGCGTAGTGATATGCGCTGTCATATTTGTCCAGGGATTTAGAAAAAAACATTAAGAAGGAAATCTACTTGAATTTGGCTGTGATTATTCCAATGGACGATGCCCGGGGATGGCATAATATAATCAGGTGTAGTATGGCCGTTTGACGGCAGCAGATGCGGCACAGGAGGAGAAGATGAGAGATCGGAATAAACTATATGATGTAATTATTATAGGAGGAGGACCGGCAGGGCTTACTGCGGCGATATATGCGGCAAGATCCAGACAAAAGGTCTTGGTATTGGAAAAATCAGACTTTGGCGGGCAGATCGCGCTGACCCATAAAGTATTGAACTATCCTGGAGTTAAGGAATGTTCCGGGAGAGAGTTGTCTGATATTATGAAAGAACAGGCTTCCGATTTTGGTGCGGAGCTGGTCTATGCCAAAGTAGAAGGTGTAAATTTTACAGAAAAAATAAAATCCGTAACCACGTCGAAAGGTACTTATTATGGATTGGGAATCATTCTTGCCTGCGGTGTAAAAGCAAGAGAGGCAGGATTTCACGGAGAAAAAGAATACATAGGAAGAGGAGTATCTTATTGTGCCACTTGCGACGGCTCGCTCTTTGCCGGATGCAAGGTGTTTGTGATCGGCGGCGGTGTTTCTGCAGTCGAGGAGGCTATCTTTTTAACAAAATATGCGAAAGAAGTAAACCTTCTTGTCCGAGAAGAAGATTTTACCTGCCCGAAACAGATTTCCGACAAGTTAAAAGAGTATGCCAATATTAATGTGTTCTTCGAAACCATTTTAAAGAAGGTTGAGGGGGATATGTTTATAGAAAAAGTGGAATTAGAAGATCGAAAAACAAATCGTACTTGGGAGGTATGTTCAGAGTGGAATGATCCCATCGGAGTGTTTGTCTTTGCCGGTCATACCGCAGATACCCTATGGCTTGGAAATGCAATCAAGACAGATGATCAGGGATATCTGATCACGGATGCAGAACAAAGAACGAATCTGCCTGGGGTTTATGCCGCAGGGGATATCTGTGTAAAGCAAGTAAGACAGGCAGTGACCGCAGCGTCGGACGGCGCAGTTGCGGCAGTATCTGTGGAAAACTACGTAAAAGGGATTCGTGACGAACTGCATATTCCGTCTCTATGGAAAGAACAATCGGATAGCGGACAGATTTTTGCTGATAAAAAGGTCAAACTCCGTCTGTGGAAAAATGGCAGCAGATTGTCCGGGCAGATCGAAGAATTTTTTTCTAATAATGATCGGGTAAAGGGAAAAGTGATCTTAGATGTGAAAGAGGATTCGGGAAAGGAAGATAAAACTCCGATTCTTCCTGCTATTGAGATCTGCGATGAAAAGGGAGAGAGCAGCGGAATTTACTTCCATTGTGTTCCAAAAGGATTGGAATGGAACTCTTTCGTAATGGCGATCTACCATGTATATAACAACTCCAATAACAACATAGATTCCGAATTATTGGCAAAAATCAGCGGGCTTACAGAAGAGATCAATATAAAAGTAATGATGTCTCTCACCTGCCCGCATTGTCCGGGGACGGTGATGGCAGCAAGTCAAATCGCTGCTTTGAATCCGCATATTACTGTGGATATTTTCGATACCAATCATTTTCCTGCCTTGAGGAAAAAATTTGCGGTCATGATGGTTCCAACGGTTGTCATAAACGACAGAGTGATAAAACAACAAGAGATGACCTTGGAGGAAATCGCAGGATATGTAGTGAGATGATAGTTGGATAATCGTTGGACAATCGCAGCTTTACGCAAGACCAAAAAAGAGTATAATAAAGGCAGATTATCAGAAAGGAGGAAGGACTATGAGATATTTAGCACCTTCTATATTATCTGCGGATTTTACACAACTTGGCAAGGATACCTTAGAAGCGGTAGAGGCCGGAGCTGCTTTTGTTCATATTGATGTTATGGACGGAATGTATGTGCCGCAGATTTCTTTCGGACTGCCTGTGATAAAATCTCTTCGAAAAGTGACGGATGCTGTATTTGACGTTCATTTGATGATTGAAGATCCTGGACGCTATATTGAAGATTTTGCCAATGCCGGGGCGGATATTATCACAGTTCATGCAGAAAGTTGTACCCACCTTGACAGAGTGATTGGACAGATAAAAGATTGTGGGAAAAAGCCAGCGGTAGCGTTGAATCCGGCTACTCCTTTAAGCGTACTGGATTATGTTTTGGATGATCTTTATATGGTTTTGATCATGACAGTGAATCCGGGATTTGGAGGACAATCATATATTCCATATTGTGATAAAAAGATTCGCCAGTTAAAAGATATGATTAAAGAGCGAGATCTGCAGGTGCTGATCGAGGTAGATGGCGGAATTAAGGCATCCAATGCGGCCAAGATGGCAGAACTTGGAGTAGATGTTTTCGTAAGTGGTTCCGGAGTCTTTGACGGAGATATTGCTTCTAATGTTAAAGCAATTTTAGAAGAAATCAACAAGTGAAAATATCCCGAAGAAAAATAATTTTACAGTGTTTATTAGTATGGCATGATTTGATCGTTTATTATGAGACGTCTTTACTTACCGTATTTGGTTTGTATGCAGTTTGTATACAGCAAGTCAGGATAAGCAAAGGCGTTTTATTTTTTTCATATACGAAGCTGTTATTGAATTTTTTCCTGGTTTCACTTATAATAGGTACTAAACAATTGCACATAAAAACACGGGAGGAGAAAAATGAAAAAGAGCAGATTACTTTTTTTATTATGGGGGCTTATATTCGGAGCAGCATTATTGTGTCCGGAACAAGTCAGGGCACAGGCAAGTTCTGTGAAAATCGAATCATATAATGACGACAGTTTTGCAAGAGTAGTATCTGAGATGACACAGGAGACAACTGGTGCGTCGGCGCGGTCTTCTTCCGTGGACGTAAACGGATATAATTTAAAGCGCTTAATTGTGAAAGTAAAAAATGGTAATGTTGATCTCACCTCATATAAAGCAACCAGGATCATCAGAAACCAGAATAATATTTACGTAATGCAGTTTTCCTCGGCCGCTGATACCAAGGCGGCAAAAACAGCGATTTCTAAGTTGTCTGCAGTGGAATATGTGCAGACGGATTCCGTGGTCAGGGTTCAAAGCTCCGTATCTGGAGTGACACAGAGCGCTTCTACTGCAACGGGAAGTTCTTCAAGCCTTTCCTGGGGAACCTCTTATATTGGGGCAGACAGTTACGCAGACGGTGTAAAAAAATCAAACAGCAGCGCCAGTATCAAGGTTGCCGTTGTGGATACAGGAGTGTATAGTTCCCATTCTTATTTGTCGGGAAGGATTGCATCCGGAGGCTATGACTATGTGCAAAACGATAGTTCCCCGACTGATTTAAACGGTCATGGAACCCATGTGTCTGGTATTATCGTAGATGCGACACCGGGGCTTAACGTCAAAATCTTACCGGTACGTGTTTTAGACGCCAATGGAGAGGGATTCGGAATTAACATAGCCAATGGTATTAGTTACGCAGTGAAAAAAGGAGCAAAAGTCATCAATTTGAGTTTAAATGTGGATGACGGAGTGCATGATTATTATCTCCACGATGTAATAGAAGATGCCGTTAAGGCAGGCGTTACAGTGGTCGTCAGTGCGGGAAATGCAAGCTCCAGCGTGGAAAATAGCTGTCCTGCAGACTTGTCTGAAGTGATCGTTGTCGGAGCTATTGATCAGAACGGAATCCGGGCTTATTTTTCAAATTATGGACAAAAGCTCGACGTGGTGGCTCCCGGAGTGGATATCTTAAGCACCTATCTTAAGAATCAATATATATATATGGACGGTACTTCCATGGCTGCTCCTCATATATCTGCGTTGGCCGCAATGTTAAAGATGATGAATCCGTCTTACACTCCGGCTAAGATTGAGTATGTGCTAAAGCAAAAATGCAGAGACTTGGGAGCGACGGGATGGGATAAATATTATGCCCACGGCGTACCGGATTTAAGCACGATAAAAATATATCCGGTAACAAGCATCAGTTTAAATAAAACCTCTGCCAGTGTGACAGCTTGCCAGACCGTCTCTTTAACCGCCACTGTCAAACCGACGAATGCGACGGTAAAAACGATAACCTGGAGCAGCAGCAATACCAATGTTGCGACAGTCAGCAATGGCATGGTCATCGCAAAGGCGGCAGGAACCGCAACAATTACTGCGAAAACTGCCAATGGAAAAAAGGCAACCTGTACGATCACGGTAAAACAGGCGCCGATGATGCCTAGAACAAGTTTTAGAATGTACTCTTATAATCCTACCACTCAAAAATGTGCGGTAAAGATTACGACCTTCAAATCTTCGACAGGTACGCAGGTACAATTGCAAAATGAAAATAAACAGACGATAGCAACCAAAACCGGAGCCGGAAATTCAACAGTTTACTTTACGAATCTTTCTTCCCAGAAAATATATTATTACAGAGCTCGCGCATATTATGATATTAACAGCACCAGAGTTTATGGAACATGGTCTTGCCGGAGAGCCTTCAGCACGGCAAAAGTGACCGTATCTAAAGTAAGCGGCGGTAAAGCGGTCTTTGTTAAGATTCCAAACGTGGTCGGCGTTAAGAAGTTTAATGTATGGATTTCCACAACCAGCAGCACAAGCGGATTTAAGAAAGTGGGAGCAGTGCTCCCGGGCAAGAGCCTGTACCTTTCCATAATCAACGGCAGCGCATTTACTTCCTATAAGACAGGACAGAAATTCTACGTATATTTGGTACCGGATCTGGTGAGGGATGGAATGCTGGATGAAGTATTCGTTAAGACAACATTCACCCGCTGATATTGAAAAATAAATATAACAATAAAAGGGAGTGATTACGCTCCCTTTTATCATGTGATATTGTAAGAAATATTAGAAATCTACTTCTGTTCCATAGTATGTGCAGGTAAGTAATTTAGCCATAGTCTCAGGATCAATCGCTCTTGGATTGGAACCGGTACAAGCGTCGCCCACTGCAAGCTCGGCAATAGTATCAACTTTTTCCTTAAATTCTTCTTCCACAATACCGAAATCCTTTAAAGTCTTAGGAATATTTAAGATTACATTAAATTCGTCGATCTTAGCGCAAAGGCTATTGATCAGCGCCTGCTCGGAAGTTCCGGCAAGACCCATTCTGCGGGCAATTTCTGCGTAGCGCTTTGCGGCGATAGGATCTTTGGCATTGTATTTGATAACGTATGGCAGGTAAATTGCGTTTGCACAGCCATGAGGAATATGTCCTGTGGAGAAAGCAGCGCCAGTCTTATGCGCCATGGAATGAACGATACCAAGCAGCGCATTAGAAAATGCCATACCAGCTAAACACTGAGCATAATGCATTTGTTCCCTTGCGATCATATCGCATTTGTAGGAACCTGGAAGATAATCCAGTACCATTTCAATCGCCTGTAAAGCAAGAGGATCTGTGAATGGTCCGTTTAATGTGGATACATAAGCCTCAATGGCATGGGTTAAAGCATCCATACCAGTGTAAGCAACCTGTTTTACAGGAAGTCCCACAACGAGATCAGGATCTACGATCGCTACGTCAGGGGTGATATTAAAATCAGCCAGCGGATATTTTACACCAGTCTGATAGTTTGTGATTACAGAGAAAGCGGTAACTTCTGTAGCAGTTCCGGATGTAGTAGGAATTGCACAAAAATGAGCTTTTTGTCTTAACTCAGGGAAATTAAACGGGATACAAAGATCTTCAAAAGTCACGTCCGGATACTCATAGAAAGCCCACATTGCTTTTGCAGCATCGATCGGTGATCCGCCGCCCATAGATACGATCCAGTCCGGTTCGAAATTGCGCATAGCCTCGGCGCCCTTCATAACGGTCTCAACGGATGGATCCGGCTCAACGCCTTCAAATAATTCCACTTCCATACCAGCTTCTTTTAAGTAATTCACTGCTTTGTCCAAGAAGCCTTGACGTCTCATGGAACCGCCGCCGACAACAAGAATCGCTTTTTTTCCTTTTAAGTTTTTCAGCTCTTCTAAAGAGCCTTTGCCATGGTACACATCTCTTGGTAAAGTAAATCTGCTCATAACTATTTCCTTTCTTACTCTTAATAAAGATTAATGATTACAGTCATAAAAATAGCAAAAAATGTGCCAGCCAGTTTTTGCTATTGCGAAGTAATCAGTATGTTAATATTTTATTATAAAGAAAAAGCATAGCTTTTTGTTAAAAAAATATCGAAATTTTAAATAGAAGGACATCATGTCCGGCGAAAACCGGAGGATTGTGTTGCCTGCCGCCAATCTACAATAGAATTTTACATATATAATATATAGTAGTAACGTAATAGAACGATTTGTAAAATGTATATTTGTAGTAATATAAATGAATGAGACCAATAAATAATAGAGTGTTAGATTTATATAAAAAAGGATATGTGGATTATAGAAATTCCGCATATCCTTATTTTATTTCCTGTTCCAATGCATCGAACTCTGGTGTGGAAAAGAATTCACCAAGTGAAATTTCTAGTCCGTCACAAAATTTCTTTATTGTTATAATAGAAATGTCTCGGCGTCTTTTATCCATCATGCTATATGCCGTTGAAGGAGTAACACCTGAGCGATTTGCCAGTTCGTTAATACGTATATTTCGTTCGTTGCATAAAGCTAAAAACCTATTGACAACTGCATCTTTAACACCCATTTAATTCACCTCACAAATATTTTAAAAAAATACTCGCGTATGCGTATACGCACTTGCGTAATTTTGAAAAATAATGTAAAATAATATTAAATAAAAGTTGGAATTTTTTTAAAATATCGAATTATGCTTAAATGATAGTGTATCCAATAATAATTGTGTTTATTATTGATATTGATATAACATCGGTAAGTATAGTTGGAATTTATAAAAATAGATTTTGTATAGATCCTTTGAAGTTATTTTTAGAGGTTATGTATAAATTTTAGAGTTTTTATGGGAGGTTAATTATGCCCTTAGTTATTCTTGTATGGATTTATATTATTTGGATTGTCGTAAAAAGGAGACAATATTTGAAGCAACAGAAAGAAGATGAAATGTGGAGAAAGATTGGAGAGAATATGGAGAAGGAAAAAGCGGAAAGAGAAAAGTTAAAAAACTCATATACAATTGATGATTAAGGAAAGGTATTGTAAAACTATGGAAACAAATAAATTGATAATTTATTTACAGGATATCGTAGATTTAGAAACCCAAAAAAGAATTGCCGGAAATACATATAATAGGTTACTCATTGCGGAAAAAGATAACGCTTATGTACATAATACTTCAATACAAGATAAGAGAAGCAGTCCCAGTATATTAAAAAACATTAAGTGGTTGCCATTAATTGGGAAAATATATATTGGTTTTTTAGTAGAGGCATTAGCAGCACTTTTGTTCAAATGGACTATCGTTTTTGCGTTTATGTGTATTGGAATAGATATAGAATCTAAATTAGCAGAAAATTTTTTTATGATAGTGTGTGGTTTGGCAGGAACAGGTTGGATTATTAGAAGGGAGGTTTTGAATGCTCAAAGAAGTATTCAACAAGAAAAAGATGCTCAAATAAGATATAAATGCGATGTAGAGAAGGGGAAACTTATATTAGAGCAAATCCAAAAGGATAAACCAAATTTAAAAAAAGTTTATAGTCAATGTAAAAAAAGTCTTGAAAAATTGTATGCGTTGAATATTGTTCATTCTGATTATCAATATTTAGAAGCGTGCGGGATGTTTTTGCAGTATTTAAATACAGGGCGCACGCATTGTCTGGAACAAAGAGGCGGCGATATAGGGGCGTATAATCTATATGAAAATGACCTGAAATATAATGTGATAAAAAAACAATTGGATCAAGTACTTCGAAATCAGCAACTTTTATATGGAGTACTGATTGAAATTAATAATAATGTTGAAAACCTATGCAGCAGCGTGGAAAAAATAGAAAAATATTCACAGCAGACTGCACAGAATACTAAGATCAGCGCATGGTGTAATGCGGTAACAGCTGCGAATACATATGCCTTGAGACGTATGCAAGAGGAATATATTTTTTATAGAAGATAAAGAATGGAGTCATTCTAATGTATATAGCACATGAGATATATAAGAGAATTGTGGAAGAGGTTCCTGATCATCCGCCGGAAATTGGTGGGATATTGGGGGCACGCAATTGTGTAATCTGCTATGTTGTGTTTGATTGTGGTACACAGAGGGAAAATATGGGAAAATGCCATTATACTCCTAATGTAGAATATCTGAACAAGTGTATCGCAGACTGGGAGGTAAGAGGAATTGATTTTTACGGTGTCTTTCACACACATTTTTTTAGTGTTAGTACACTATCAGAAAGTGATCGGCAATATATAGAGAGAATTATGCGAGCTATGCCGGATGTGAAGAAAAAACTGTATTTTCCAGTAGTTGTTCTGCCGGAACGGAAGATGGTAGCTTATATGTGTAGAAGAAATAAAGGAAAAATAAAGATTACAGAAACCAGAATTCATTTAGTAAAGACACTGCAGCTATAGTGTTTGCTTGATAGCTTGTAAAGATCAATAGCTGTTAATATTATTAAAAGGAGGAAATGAGATATGAAAAAAAGTAAACAGGAAATTCAAATTCCAAAAGGATGTTTTGAAGGAAATTGTTCAGATTGCCGTTATGCGAACTGGTATGACAAAGATTCCCATGGAAGGGTACATTGTGATGGGCCTTACGGGGGATATAACCGTCCAAGCGACAGGAATGGTTGTTTTCATTATAAAAGATAGTGTGAAAAAAGATACGTAAGCCAGCAACTGAAAGCAAAAAGAAATAGTAATTTCTTAGAGCTGTTGTATCGATGAGATGTAATTATAGTTTATAAAAGGGGAAGAAAAATGGAAAATCAGATAAAAAAATAATAAACAAAATGTTATTATGCTTATTTTTACAGCTATATGGAAACTTTTTAAAGGGTGCTTTAAAGCAGTGTGGGCATTGATTGAATTAGGAATGGGAATACGCTGAAAAGGCACATATATAGACTACTTGAGGTATTTGCAGATTAGTGTAGGAAGCTTATTTGTGGAAGAGAATATCGAGAGGTGGTAAACCGGGCGTTAGCCCGGTTTTGTTTGTATAAGAACTTAATGGAAAAATCAGTCAGTTTATCCATATATGCTTTCTACCGTCCAGCAATCTAACTTCAAAAGACCAGACATACGTCTAATGACGAATGAGCAATTAAAGAAAATTATTCAGAAGATTGAAGTAGATAAGATGGTAATGTTGTCATTTATCTGCCTTTGTTCGCTGATCTGAGATTGGATGAGTATATTTAAACAATACCACTCAAATTAATGACGACAAAAACAGAAATAGGGTTTAAAGTGTTATAAAATTTAGGTGTCCAAAATAGGGTTTAAGAGTAAAATAGTAGGTGAATTTTGTTGGAAAGGAGAAGAAAAATGAGTGGAACTTATCAATTGATTGAAGCAGAAAAAAATATGTGGATTATCGAGGAACCGATGGTAAGAAGCTTTTTGCTGGTTGGCCGGGAAAAAGCGCTTCTTATTGACAGCGGGTGTATGATAGATAATATGAAGACTATCGTGGAAGGTATCACAAAACTTCCGGTTATGCTGGTAAATACTCACGCCGATCCGGATCATATCAATTGCAATATGCAGTTTGATACCGTTTATATGCATCCTTCGGAGTATGCAAAGTACCATAATTTAACGAAAAGAAACGACAATTTAAAACCATTGTGGGATGGAGACGTCATTTCTTTGGGAGATTGGGATATCAAAGTCGTTTCAAATCCCGGCCATACCTCCGGATGTATTACATTTTATGATGAAAAGGGGCGAAGGTTCATCGGAGGGGATAGCATCCAGGATGGAATGATGTTCATGTTTGGGCCGGAACGGGATTTGCTGGCTGCTGCCCACAGTTTGGAAAAAATAATTCAGGATTATAAAGAAAAAATGGATTACATTTTTCCTTCCCATGCTTCCTGCCCCGTTAACGCAGGCATCATGTCCGAAATTCTGGAAGGAATCCGGCGTATGCTTCGGGGTGAAATAAAAGGACGGCCAGACAAATGGATGGAAACTCCGATCCGGGTATTTGATCTTGGCTGTGTAAAAATGCTTTATGAAAGTGAGCCGGAGTTTTTTGAATAATTTGAATCAATAGAAACCAAGAGAAATCGAAACAGTCGGTTTTCATAGACGAACCTTCTATTAGTCTATGAAAATTTGTGACAGGAGATGAGAGATATGGAAAAAGAAGAAATACAACGACCCGGTAAAGAGAAGAGCGCTTCACATCAGATCGATATGCTGCACGGCCCATTACTGGGGAAAATACTCTTATTTGCTCTGCCTCTGGCGGCAAGCAGCATTTTACAGCAGCTATTTAACTCGGCGGATGTGGCGGTGGTGGGGCGGTTTGCCGGGAGCACGGCACAGGCAGCGGTTGGAAGCACCAGCTCTTTTGTGAATTTGTTTATCAATCTTTTCACAGGCGTGTCGATCGGAGCGAATGCGGCAATTGCCAATTACATAGGACAGCGCGCAGAAGATAAAATACAAAATGCGGTGCATACCGCTGTCACCCTGTCTTTAATCTGCGGTATTTTCATGGCATTCTTTGGAAATATCATCGTAAGGGCGTCCTTAATCTTAATGGATACGCCGGAGGACGTGCTGGATCAGGCGGTGCTTTATTTAAGAATTTACTTTGGCGGAATGCCTTTTATCATGCTTTACAATTTTGGATCTGCTATTTTGCGGAGCAAAGGGGATTCCAAAAGACCCCTTTACAGTTTGACGGCAGCGGGTGTGATCAACGTGATATGTAATCTGATTTTGGTAATCGTTTTTCACCTGGGCGTGGCCGGAGTAGCAATCGCGACCGTATTTTCCAACGGAGTCAGCGCCGGACTGATCTTGTATTTTATTATGACCGAAGAAGAAGATTTTCGTCTGGATATAAGACGCTTAAGACTTCACAAAGAGCCGCTAAAAAAGATGATTCAAATTGGTTTGCCTGCAGGCATTCAAAGCATGGTTTTCTCCTTCTCGAATGTATGTATACAATCTGCAATCAACGGATTTGGTTCCGTGACAATGGCCGGAAGCACCGTTGCATGGTATTTCGAGGTGTTCACCTATTTCCTAATTACTGCCTTTTCCCAGACAACCATTACTTTCATCAGCCAGAACTTTGGCGCAGGAGATCACAAACGCTGCAAAAAAGTTTTTTGGATATGTATGATTTGCAGTATATTATTTTCCGGAACCTTATGTTCTGTTTTTACTTTGTGGAGAAATACCTTTGTCCGGATTTATACATTGGACGAGGCCGTGATCGCCGTTGCATTGGTGCGGATGATGCACGTAGTGATTGTAGAGTGGCTGCCAAGCACATACGAGATCAGCGCATCCGCCCTGCGTGGAATGGGACATTCTGCCCTGCCGGCAGTCATCACAATTGTCGGAACCTGCGTGTTCCGTCTCTTCTGGATCCTAACTGTTTTTGCGAGAGTCCGAACCTTTGAAATGCTGATGACAGTTTACCCGGTCTCATGGGTACTTACCGGTTTTGTAATGCTTGCTTCATATTTTATAATAAGAAACCGGATGTTTTTTCGTGAAACTGTGTGAACTGTCTTATTTAAGACATATGATAATAAAACTGCTGCATCGTGAGTAAATCATAATGCAGCAGTTATTAAAGTTTTCTTTAAATATATTATTAACAATTACATTTCTTGCCGTGATGATCGTTTTTATCACAGCGGTCAAATGCCGGGTTGAATGCATAGAAGTTCTTGCTGTCCAGATTATCCTGAACGATTCTCAAAGCTTCGCCGAAGCGTTGGAAATGAACGATCTCCCTTGCTCTTAAGAACTTAATGGCGTTATATACATCCGGATCGTCTTTTACCAGGCGAAGGATATTGTCATAAGTCAAGCGAGCTTTTTGTTCCGCAGCCATATCTTCCATAAGATCGGCGATCGGATCGCCGGTTGACTGCATGGTATCTGCGCTCCACGGAACTCCGCTTGCAGCGATCGGATAAATGCCGGTCGTGTGATCTACATAGTAATCGGTAAAACCTTGTTCTTTGATCTGTTCAACTGTGAGATTTCTGGTTAACTGGTGAACGATCGTACAGACCATTTCAATGTGATTCAATTCTTCGGTGCCTATGTCCGTTAAGACGGCCATTCCTTCCCGGTATGGCATGGTGAAACGCTGGGCAAGATATCGCATGGCGGCGCCGGTTTCTCCGTCTGGACCGCCAAACTGTGTGATGATCGCCTTTGCCAATTTGGCATTGGTACAATGAATTTTTACCGGAAATTCCAGTCTTTTTTCATAGATAAACATATCTTAACCCTCCATTTCCCACGGCCATGGATTATTGATCCATCTCATAAAATTGTCGTCATTAACCTGATCGATCATAAGAGGACCAAACCGGTTATTGTATTCTTTTAACGCCTGGCTGCGGGCTTTATTATATTTGTGAAAATACTGTGTGGCTTCCCTGTTTCTAGGATGAGTGTCTAAAAACATGGCGGTATCTAAAGCAGTAAAGCTCACCGCATCAATATAATATCTTAGATTTCTCTGATCCACATTGCTCATAAACGGTTACATCTCCTTCCCACAAATGGCAGATTTAATTTTTTAAATATGGTTCCTTGTTTTAAAGCTTCTTCCGGGGAGCATATTTCCTCCCACTGCTGCCAAGGAACATAGGCCATTGCCAGGGAGAGGGAATCTATTTCTTTGATTGCTCTGTCAACACGACAGCCGCAAGTTGGATTTGATCGATTCATGTAAATCATCCATTCTAAAGTTGTATACTTTATCATATGAAAGATGTGTCAAACTGCCACAAAAATAACTTGGCAGTTTGACAAAATAATGTTTGTTCGCAAAAAATATTTTTTCGCAATGACGCTACGCTCCCTTCGGCCTACGCGCTCAGAAGGCATTGCTTCAAAATATTTTCTTTGCTCCAGACAAGCATAGTATATTTTGCCAATGATTACTTGACAGTAACTATGTTGGGAATCAGAGTGGAATATTTCTTGATTTTTTGAGATATTCGGAGTAGAATAATATGCTAATGGATTTGAAAAAAGTAATATATGATTAGAATATTATTAAATTTATTGGTAAAGAAAGGAGTTTTATCATGACAAAAATTGATATTATTTCTGGTTTTTTAGGAGCGGGAAAAACGACCTTAATTAAAAAGCTGATTAAAGAGTCTTTGCAGGGCTGTAAAGTTGTCCTGATTGAAAATGAATTTGGAGAAATCGGAATTGACGGCGGATTTTTAAAAGAATCCGGGATTCAGATTAATGAGATGAACTCAGGATGCATTTGCTGTTCTCTGGTGGGAGATTTCCGCACCGCATTAAACGAGGTGCTTTCCCAATACGAACCAGACCGGATTATCATCGAGCCATCCGGCGTCGGGAAGCTTTCAGACGTGATAAAAGCCGTACAAAATGTAGTGGACGGAGAAAAGGTTGTGTTAAACAGCTATATCACTGTTTCTGATGCGAAAAAAGCAAAAATGTATCTGAAAAATTTCGGAGAATTTTATAACAATCAGTTGGAATTTGCCAGCACGATCATTTTAAGCCGTACACAAGATATTAAGGAAGAAAAACTGGACAAAGCCATTGAATTGATTCGCAAGATCAACGATAAATCCCCGATCATCACCACTCCATGGGACGAGTTGACCGGAGATCAGATTCTTGAAGTAATGGACGGCAAGAATGATTTCGAAAAAGAGTTATTGGAAGCAGCCAAAGTTTGTCCGGAATGCGGGCATATCCATGACCACGACCACGAGCATGGACATTGCTGCGGAGATCATGACCATCACGACCACGAGCATCATCACGACCATGACCATGAACATGATCACGAGCATCATCATGAACACGGTCACGACCATGAGCACGATCACGACCATGACCATGAACATGATCACGAGCATCATCATGACCATGAGCATCATCATGAGCATGAGCACGAACATCATGAGCATGACCATGACCACCATCATGATCACGACCATGAGCATGAACACTGCTGCGGAGGTCATGACCATGACCACCATCATGGCCATCACCACGCCGACGAAGTCTTTACTAGTTGGGGAAAAGAGACTCCAAAGAAGTTTACGCAAGAGGAGATTGAAGGAATCTTGGCGAAACTTGCCGATGAAGAAAGTACAGAGTTTGGCATCGTATTAAGGGCAAAAGGAATGGTTCCGGATAAAAATGGCAAATGGATTCATTTTGATTTGGTTCCAGGCGAGACAGAGGTTCGTTACGGAAGTGCAGACTATACCGGAAGAATCTGTGTCATTGGGTCCAAATTAGATGAATATAAATTAGGAGAGTTATTTGGAATCTAAAGAAACTGTGTCAAGGCTGGGAGGTAAATTATGCCAGGTAAAGTAAATATGGAAATACCGGTTTACCTGTTTATGGGTTTTCTGGAGAGCGGAAAAACTATGTTTATCCAGGATACATTGGAAGAAGATTATTTTAATGATGGGCAGCGTACTTTAATTATCGCCTGTGAAGAGGGAGAAGAAGAGTACGATGATGAGCTGTTAAAACGAACCAATTCCACAATCCTCTACGTGGAGGAAGAGGAAGATTTTACCAGAGATTTCCTCACACAAAATATTGTCAAATACTATCCGGATCGTGTGCTGATCGAGTACAATGGAATGTGGTCTCTTGAGAAGATGGTTGCCGCCATGGATTATACCCCGCTTGTTATATTCCAGGCAATTACCCTGGTAAACGCAGAGACTTTTGATCTGTATTTAAACAATATGCGTTCTCTGGCGGTAGAAATGTTTAAGATGACGGATATGGTAATTATGAACCGTTGTACAAAAGATACGCAAAAAGCCACTTATCGCAGAAGTATCAAAGCGGTGAACCGAAGAGCTCAAGTGGTCTTCGAATCTGCAGATATGGAAGATGACGGCGAGGAAGAAGAAGAATTTCTTCCATATGAAATTGACGGAGACGAGATCAGATTGGAAGATGACGACTACGGCATTTGGTTTATTGACGCCATGGAACGGCCGGAAGTCTATGAAGGTAAAACAGTGATCATGAAGGCAAAGGTATTTAAATCCATGCGTCTTCCAAAGGGATGTTTTGTCCCGGGACGGCACGCCATGACTTGTTGTGCCGATGATATTCAGTTCATCGGCTATCTGTGTCATACCAATCATGCAAAGTCCTCCACATTAAAAGCGCTGAAAAATGAAATGTGGATTACATTGACCGCAGAGGTGAAAATAGAATATAATGAAGAATACGGGGAAAAAGGCCCTGTGCTGTACGCAAAACGTGTGGAGGCGGCAGAGAAACCGGAAGAAGAGCTTGTATACTTCTAATAGGATTGCCAATAGAAAGGGAAAAAGTATGCATTATATCAATGATTTCAGAGAAGGGGAAAATATATCAGATATTTATCTCTGCAAGGTGAAAAATATCGCAAAAACCAAGGCAGGAAAAACCTACTACTCGCTTGTACTCCAGGATAAAACCGGCTTGATCGATACCAAAATATGGGAGCTGAATAATGGAATTGATAATTTTGAACAGATGGATTATGTCCGTGTAGAGGGAACCATCACAAGCTTTCAGGGAAACCTTCAATTTAATGTCAGGAGACTCCGAAAAGCAAAGGAAGGAGAATACTTCCCGGCAGATTACATTCCATGTTCCAGCAAAGATCTAAATAAAATGTACAAGGAACTTTCCGCCTATGTAAACCGTATCGAAAACATTTATCTGCGCCAATTACTGATTGCCTTTTTTGGAGACAGAGAATTTGCCAAAAGATTTAAAGAACACTCTGCGGCAAAACGAGTCCACCATGGATTTATGGGCGGCCTGCTGGAGCACACATTAAATGTAACAAAATTATGTGACTTCTATTGCACCCAATATCCGATTTTAAATAAAGATTTGTTAATTACTGCGGCGTTATGCCATGACATAGGAAAGGTATATGAGCTCTCAGATTTCCCTGAAAATGATTATACCGACGAAGGACAGTTAATTGGACATATTGTCATGGGGACAATGATGGTACAGGAAAAAATCAATACCATAGCAGGTTTCCCGGTCAAGCTTGCCAATGAGCTAAAACATTGCATACTTGCCCACCACGGAGAACTGGAATACGGCTCTCCCAAAAAACCGGCATTGATTGAAGCACTGGCCCTTAACTTTGCTGATAACACCGATGCAAAAATGGAATCATTCATTGAGGCTTTAGCCGAAGACAACAGACAAAGTGGAGAATGGAGAGGCTATAACAAACTTTTCGAATCAAATATTCGCAAAACCAGCCATTTATCCAATTAATACAGACGGCTTCTGTCCGGGAACTTTATAAGAATGATATAGCAAACTTTCATACAACGCTGATACGTCATAAAATGCTGTATGAACAATCGGAGAGATAATATGGATTTAAAGAAAAACCAGGAAATCCTATTAACAATCGAAGACTTTACAAAAGAAGGGGAAGGTCTTGGTAAATACCAAGGCTTTCCTTTTTTCGTAAAAGACACCGTAATTGGTGACGAAGTCAGGGTTTCCATCACAAAATTAAAAAAGAATTACGGGTATGCACGGCTGATAGAAATAATCCGCCCTTCCAAAGATCGGATCATACCACCTTGTCCGGTAGCGAGACAATGCGGAGGCTGTAAAATTCAACAGTTATCCTACGAAAAACAAAAAGAGTTCAAATGGAATCAGGTGGCAGGCTGCCTGAAAAGAATCGGTGGATTTTCCGACATAGAATCCAAAATGGAGCCAATTTACGCCATGGAACATCCCTGGCATTACCGGAATAAAGCGCAGTATCCCATCGGAAAAGATAAAACAGGAAAAATAGTCGCCGGATTTTATGCTGGGCGTACCCACACGATCATTCCCAATACCGACTGCCTTATCCAATCCCCGGTAAACAAACAGATTCTCCAAATCATTTTATCCTATATGGAAAAAAATAAAATCTCGCCTTACAACGAAGAAACCCACACCGGACTTGTCCGTCATATTTTAACCAGAGTGGGATTTGTCACAGGGGAAATCATGGTTTGCCTCATAATAAACGGGAAAAAAGAGCAGTTAAAAAATATAAAAAAACTAACGGAACAATTAAAACAGATCAAGGGAATGACAAGCGTAATCATAAACACCAACACCGAAAAAACAAATCGTATTCTCGGCATAAAATGTGAGACGATATGGGGAAAAGATTTCATAGAAGATTATATCGGAAATATCCGATATCAGATCGGCCCCCTGTCCTTCTTCCAGGTAAACCCGGCACAGACCAGAATATTATATGAAAAAGCGCTGGAATATGCAGATCTCCACGGACAGGAAATTGTATGGGATATGTACTGCGGAATCGGATCCATATCATTGTTCCTCGCCCAAAAGGCGAAACAGGTCTACGGTGTGGAGATCATTAAAGAAGCCATTGACGATGCCAGAAACAATGCCCGGATCAACGGAATCCACAATGTGGAATTTTTTGTGGGAAAAGCCGAAGAAGTCGTTCCAAAACACTTAGAGCAAACGGGAATTAAACCGGATGTTGTAGTCGTAGACCCGCCAAGAAAAGGCTGCGATGCGGCGCTCCTAAATACAATCTTGACCATGAACCCGAAAAAAATTGTTTATGTAAGCTGTGATCCGGCAACCCTCGCCAGAGACTGCAAAATACTTTGCGAAAAAGACTATGAAATTACAAAAGCAGCGGTTGTGGACCAATTTGGTCATTCGGTGCATGTGGAGACAATAGCGCTCCTTCAGAAGAGCAACCGGAAATCTAAACCTGATACTTATGTGAAATTAAGTTTGGATATGGAAGCTTATTATAGGATTATGGATGCAGAAGAAAACGCAAAAAATGAGTGATTTTTGAGAATGTGTTGAAAAAAATGTATGAACTGTCAATTGGTCAGATGCCTTCTGACTAATTTAAAATTGAACATGATATGGAAACAATAGGAATAAGATGGGAGGTGGCAATATGGATTTAATCAATAAGAATTTTTTACAAGATATTTCCGAACTGCTTGACAGTGCAAGAAAACAGGCTAAAACCGCAGTTAACCTGTCTATGGTCTATGCATATTATGAGATTGGACGTCGGATTTACGAAGAAGAACAGCAAGGGAAAGAACGTGCTGACTATGGAAAGTATCTTCTGAAAGAATTGTCAAATTATTTGTTGAAGAAATTTGGAAAGGGATTTTCGGTTACAAACCTAAAACAGATGCGAAAATTTTATCTGACTTACGTGAATGATCAAATTGGTCAGACAGTCTCTGACCAATTCAAAAATTTACCAACAGCAAGTAGTGGAAGAAAATTTTTTCTCAGTTGGTCACATTATTTGAAATTAATGCGTATTTCTGATGTAAATGAACGACATTTCTATGAAATTGAAGCAGCAAAGAATGATTGGAGTCTGTCAGAGTTAAAGAGACAGTTCAATAGTGCTTTATATGAACGGCTTGTGCTAAGTACGAACAAGGATAAAGTTACTCGTCTGGCAACGGAAGGTCATATTATTGAAAAGCCGGAAGATGCAGTGAAGGATCCATATGTATTGGACTTCCAGAGTTACCGGAATATTCAGAAACAGAGCTGGAAACAAGAATTATTGATCATTTGCAAAAATTTTTGCTGGAACTTGGAACAGGATTTGCATATATTGGACGTCAAGTACGTTTCACATTCAACGAAGAATATTTCCGGGTGGATTTGGTCTTTTATAATCGTTTATTGAGATGTTTTGTGCTTTTTGATTTGAAGATTGGAGAATTGAAACATCAAGATATTGGTCAGATGCAGATGTATGTGAACTACTATGACAGAAAAGTAAAACTGGAGGATGAGAATCCAACAATCGGTATTGTCTTGTGTAAAGATAAGAATAATGCTGTTGTAGAAATGACACTTCCAGAAAATAATACACAGATTTTCGCCAGTAAGTATCAGACAATTCTTCCAAGTAAAGAAGAATTGAAGAAATTACTTGAAGAGCAAAATAATGAATTGGATTAAAAAGTTTGTAGAAGAATTAAGAACGAAAAATAGTACAGATTTGGAAAACATTTTAATCTCTATATTAAGAGAAAAGGGAATGGAAAAAGAAGACATGGAAAAAGAACGTGGGTCAATATGGAGAAGATGGGACCTTCATTTACATACACCAGGGACGTTAAAAAATGATAATTATGAAGGAACTACATTAGATGAAAAGTGGAATAATTATTACGGAGCAATAAACAGATATATTGGTGATGGAAGTAACCCAGATAGGGCAGTTTCTGTAATTGGAATAACAGATTACCTTTCTATACAAAATTACTTAAAAGTTAAGAATGACAATAAGCTGCCAGAGACAGTTAAGATGATTTTGCCAAATGTAGAAATGAGATTAACATTAACAGGGACAAATTCACCTGTTAATATTCATTTTTTGTTTGATCCAGAGATAGTAGATGATTTAGAGGCTCGCTTTTTTGGTAAGTTATCTTTTTCGTATGCGGGGTGTAACTATTCAGCAACAAGAACTGAATTGATTAGATTTGGTCATACGTTGGATCAAACACTTGAAGGTGATCAAGCATTTAAACGTGGGGCAGAGCAATATCTTGTTGAATTAAGTGTAATAAGAAAATTATTCAAAGAAGATTCAGATCTTCGGAAGCATACATTGATTGTAGTTGCTAATAGTAGTACTGATGGGGTCTCCGGGATTGGAAAAAAAGGCGGAAATGGTCAAACAGAGGCTTTACGAAAAAGTGTATATCAATTCGCTGATGCGATTTTTTCTGCACAACCATCAGATCGAAACTATTTTTTAGGAAAAGGGGCGGATAATCCTCAAAAGGTAATTGATTTATATGGTTCGCTTATGCCATGCATTCATGGCAGTGATGCTCACTCAATAGAGAAAATATTTGAACCAGATCAGCAAAGGTATTGTTGGATAAAAGCTGATACAACATTTGAAGGCTTGTTGCAAATATTATACGAGCCGGCAGAGCGTGTATTGATACAATCGAATAGTCCAGATACAAAGGATCCACACCAAGTAATAGATTCTATAACTTTTGAAGATGAAAATTTTCAAAGTGCACCAATTGTATTTAATGACTCTTTAAATTGTATTATTGGTGGAAAATCTACTGGGAAGTCATTGCTTCTTAGACAATTAGCTCAATCTATAGATAATTCTTATACTCAAAAACAGGAAAAAGGGTTATCGCAACGAACGCCTTTTGTAGTTAATAAAGCGACTGTTTTGTGGAAAGATGGTACATCGGACAGTAGACGAGTTGTTTATATTCCACAGGCATATCTTAGTAGAATAGTTGACGATGCAGAGGAGTCGTCAGAAATTAGTAAAATAATTCATGATATATTAATGCAAGAACCTAAGATTAAAGATGCTTTTAATGAGTTTCAGCAGAAACAAAATAAATTAGATAGTCAAGTATCTGTAGAGATAAATGATTATTACAAGCTAATAATATCTATTCAGAATTTACAAGATGAAATAAAAAAAGAAGGACATGTAGACACGTTTAGAACTACAATTAGAAGTTTGGAAGCTGAAAGAGCTGAATTAGCTTCCGTAATAAATATTTCTGATGAGGAACTTGATAATTATACGAAATTAGAAAAAGAATTGCACGAATTAGACACAAAAAAAGAAAAATTTGCAAAGGATTTGGAATTGCTTAAAGCAATGCCTGATCCAATAGCAGTGGTACCAGGGTATTTCAAAACTATTGATGGCGTTAACGTAGAACATTTATTCGAAAAGTCTTTTGAAGTATGTGCGAAGGATTTATTGATTGCAATAAACAAAAGTGATTCCGTTTTACGTACTGAATGGCATAATAGAGTCAAAATAATAATGGAGTCTCTTTCGAATGGCATTAAAGAGATTGAGAGTTCTTTGAAAAAAAAGAGGACATTATATGAACAGATGAAGGTAAAAGTTGACAAAAATACACAATTACAAATATTGTCAAAGAAAATTACTGAAGAGAATAAGAAATTAATAGAAGCACAGAAACGGAATACAATCTTAAATAATTATTATGATGAAGCAGACAAGTTAAAGAAAGCTATTATATTTTCACAAGATGAATTTCAAAACATATGTGAACGTTATTGTAATGTCGTGAACGAAACTGGAACAAGAAAAGCAACAAATTTAATTTTTGATGCTCAGATTGTTTGGAAAAAACGAGAGTTTTTTCAGAATCTGACGAATAGTTTGGATAATAGAAATTTCTCAGGTTTTAGGAATGAATATAAGCTGGATCTGTTGAACCCAGACAGTATTATAAATTATGATGTTTCATTATTGGAAAAATTGTGGACTGCTATAGTTGAACCAGACAAAGCTGGAGGATTACATATAAAGGGGTCATTTAATCTAACAAGTGTTTTGAGAGAAATATTCAAAAATTGGTATAATGTCCATTATGTTGTAAAAAGTGGTTGTGATACGATTGAAGAAATGTCACCAGGGAAAAAAGCACTTGTATTGTTAGAAATGCTTATTAGTTTGGAAGATAGTTTATGTCCGATTTTAATTGATCAACCAGAGGATGATTTGGATAATCGTTCAATATATGATGATTTGGTTAAATTTATCAGAGAAAAGAAACACGAACGACAAATCATTACTGTGACACATAACGCAAACGTGGTGTTAGGAGCTGATGCGGAAGAGGTGATTATTGCAAATCAAAGGGGACAAGATTCACCAAATGAGAAGTATAGATTCGAATATAGAAGTGGCTCTATTGAAAATAACGAAACTGTGGTAACAGCTGATGGTTCAGAATGTATAGGTGTTCTTTATAAAAAAGGAATTCAAACTCAAATATGCGATATTCTTGAAGGGGGACGTCAAGCATTTGAAAAAAGACAGCACAAATATTTTTCAGTAGAACAGCGTAGATGAAATTGTTTATGATAAGATATCTAAATTGTTTGTTGTAAAATAAAAATGTAGAAAGTTGCAAAACCGAAATGTAGGTAATTGCAAAGCAAAAATGTAGGTCGTTGCAACTGCATTTTGTAGGTTTTTGCAAACCTCCGTATATCCCAGGAAAGGGCGGCGCCGGATGACCGGTAGCCCCCGAGTCGGATATCAAATGTGTTTTGTCAATAGAAATTCCTCAAAATCGGAAGAAAAATTCCTCACTTTCGGATTGGTAATTCCCCATTTTCCGAAAGAGACATGATAATACCAATTTCTGAGCTCTGCACAGATCCACACCCTCGTCAAAGAGTTAGGAAAGCAGTATCTTCTACTTTCGCCCAATAAGGAGATCCGTGCCGCTTGTGTTAAGGGCTGGCCGGATGCTTCGCATCCAGCGTGCTGTCCCTTGACACAGTTCCCGCTCCCGGCTGACGTGCCGTTTGCTTCATGAGCGCATGTTCCATTCGGTAGCTATGGCCTTCAAAGAGGATTAGATGCCCATGATGCACAAGGCGGTCGATCATCGCGGCAGCCATCTGGTCATCTGTAAAAATACTTCCCCACTTGGAAAACTCCAAGTTGGTCGTCAGCAAAAGGCTTTTTCTTTCGTAGCTGTCGGATATCACCCGAAACAGGAGCTGTGAGCCGTCCCGGTCAACCGGGACATAGCCCCATTCATCAAGGATCAGCAGATCCAGACTGTTCAGCTCGCTGCGCAGCCGCTCTAAAGTGCCGTTTTTTCGAGCCTCAGCGAGTTTGAGTACAAGCTCAGTTACCGTATAAAATCGTACCTTATAGCCTTTCATGCAGGCACTGACTCCGGCTGCAATCGCCATATGAGTCTTACCGATACCTACCGGGCCATAGAGAACAAGATTATTTTTCTCTTCTATAAAACAGACATCCTCCAGTTCTTCCCTGGACAGAGCCGGCGGCAGCTTAACGCAACGGTATTCATAGCCTTCAAAGGTCTTATAGGTAGGAAAACGTGCTCGTTTAACCAAGCGGTCTCGTTTATTCTCTTCCCGGCGGGTGATTTCCTGCCGGAGGGCGACGGCAAGGTACTCGATCTGCTTCGGCGTGCCGTCCTGTTTGATCAGATCCGGAATCGCAGAGGTCAGGAACAGGGACTTGCAACAGATCAGGATGCGGTTTTCGAGTTCTGCGCGTGTAGCTGCTGGAATCATGATGCAATCGCCTCCTTTCTATTCATGGTGTCCCCTCACTAATGGGAGAAAAACAGGGGCAAAAGCGGAAGTGTTTTTGAAAAATTTTGAAAAAATTTTTTCAGGCGGCGCAAGCCGCAAAAAGGCGGGCTTGGGGTGGCAACCCCAACAAGATTCCCACGGGGCAAAATGAGCTGATAGGCGAAATTTGGTACTGTGGTAGAATCTTGCTCTTAGAAAGTGGCGGCTTC
>CAZKQV010000029.1:0-35282 GCA_964555015.1 uncultured Eubacterium sp.
CGGAAGTGCTGCTCTCCGGCGGCGTATCGGTATCGGAAGTGCTGCTCTCCGGCGGTGTATCGGTATCGGAAGTAGTACTCTCCGGCGGCGTATCGGTATCGGAAGTGCTGCTCTCCGGCGGCGTATCGGTATCGGAAGTGCTGCTCTCCGACGGCGCACCAGCAGAATCCGAAAGAACCGTCTTTGCACGACTGATTGCCGCCGGCCTGTCACCGGACTGTGGAGTCAGAGCTGCGGAACCGTCCGTCTTTGCCGCAGGGGCATCTGCATCAGGAGGGGTAGTGCTTAGATAATCGCCGTATATGTATGCGTCCTGACCTTTATAATCTACTCTGGACCAGCCATTGTTACTGAAGCCAGTCCGTTTGATGGAATCTCCTTTTGCCAGAGAACCCAGAACTTCTGAATCCATGGAGTAGGACGCCCGGATATGAACCCCAGCCGTTGCATATACGGTTTCTTCAACAGCCTCAATAGTTATCTTGCTTTTTGCTGCATCTGCGTTCTCATCATTATCGGTTATTTTGAGTACCGCCACATTTTGGGTATCTGTCCCCTGAATTTCGCCAATGTATGTAACGGCAACCCAGTTTCCTTCCCGGAGTCCGTTTTTGAAATCATGCTCACAATTATTGGAGTTAAAGGTCAGTTCCGTGCCGTCATTTTCCTTAATGGTGATGGTGTTCATGGAAATATCCACCAGAACGCCCGCCGCAGTCTGAGCTTCAACATCTTTGTTGTTATCTCCAACATCCTCTACCACGGTAACAGTGGCATCGGAGGTGTCTGTTCCGTCCAATTTGCCCTCATAGACAACAACAATTCTATCGCCGGAACGCATTTTTGCCGTGTTGATGGTCGCTGCGGTCACATCGAAAATATAATCTTTGTTATCGGCATCAATCTCAATGCTTCTTCCGGTAAATACTTTGAGCCTCCCTTCAAGCGTGCGCTCTGTTCCTGCCGCAGTTTTTGCGGTTGTGTCGGCGGTTGTGCCTTTGTTGGTACTACATCCTGCAAAAAGCAAACATGCCAGCAATGAACTGATTGTAAAAACAATTGTTATTTTCCTCATAATTCACCTCATTTCTCATTTATTCGCAAGTTATTTGAATAATTATAGCAGTTTTCCTGTAGTTTGTCTAATTATTTTAGGATTTTCATTGTTTTTTTTAACAATTCAGTCTTCAAGTAATCAACTGGGTATAGCGCCGACCAGAAAATAGCCGGTGCGCCATGAATGGATAAGAATAGCGTTTTCAGCAATGCCGACACTGCAGCCGTCACAGCTCGCTGAAATGTTCCCAAGGGATTCTTCCACAATCTTTTCCCGTTCTTCTCTCGTTATATCCTTAATCAGATAATTCATATCCATCCTCCCTGCCGTAGAAGCACTATATCCCCATTAAAAGTCATACCGCCTTATTTCATAGCTCTTTATCCCGAATGAGGCATACTACGCATTGCTCATCCTCTATAAGAGAACCAATGGCAAAAAAGCGTTCCGGTATTCTTTAGCTGCCGCCAATCCCTCTCAAAACAGTGTCATCTGTTCAAAGTCCGCCTGTCTTCGCAGCGGCACCGGAACCTGCGACAGTAATTTCTTAACCGTCAACTATCATGTACCCAGTCTTCGATCTGATCCTTCTCCAGCACCAGCGCTGGGCGGTAAGCTTCACCCCATTCCATTTCTGACCATCACCTGCTTATTTTTCTTTGATCCCCATCCGGTCAGCCATGGCCTGATGGTAGAGCTTTTCTGTCCCTGAATCAAACGCCACCAGCCAGACTTCAAAATCATCCGGAACCTTACCGGAAGTATAGTCCAGGATCGTATTCACTGCAAGCGCAGCCGCCTGATCTTTGGGATATCCGTATACCCCCGTGGATATCGCCGGAAAGGCGATGGACTTCATCTCATGATCTATTGCGATCTGCAAGGAGTTTTTGTAGCAGTTTTTCAATAACTCCGGTTCGCCGTGGTTTCCGCCACGCCACACCGGGCCGACCGTATGGATCACATATTTTGCCGGCAGGTGGTAGCCCTTTGTCAGCTTCGCGTCCCCGGTATCGCATCCATGAAGCTTCCTGCATTCTTCCAGCAGTTCCTTCCCTGCGGCACGGTGGATTGCGCCATCCACGCCGCCACCGCCAAGCAGCGAACAGTTCGCCGCATTTACAATAGCATCCACTTCCAGTTTTGTGATATCCCCTTTTATGATTTTAATATGCATTCTGTCTCCTTTCTGTCATGCAGGCTTAACCGCCTGATACATGGTCATATTCGCCCTGTCGATCAGCATTTTTCATAATGGCTTGTAGTTGATTTTCGTTCGTTTCATTTCCATTCATCATCCTCCCTGACCGAGTCTGCGATAGTTTTATCAGTAGTATTAGGGTATCATGATTATGTCGAATTGGCAATCAGGATGTCTGAAAAGTCATACAAAGTCAGATGTCTGAAAAGTCATACAAAGTCATACACTCAATAGAGTAAAAAAGGCTGCTCATGGATGGATTTCTTCCCCTGTTTATCTTTCAACCCTTTTTCTTTGGGCATGGGGACGTGCTCCTGCATATCGGTTAAATCAGACATATGCCCTATGAAAGCAGACACAGGGGAACCGCGCAAAAAATATATAACCCACCGGAAGGCATGACATCCGAGGACATTCGCCGCATGAGCTTGACGATGGTTTTTGGGAAGAAGGCTTCTACATCTTCGATTGTCATTTGATTCACCTCTTCTCTGACCAGTCCTCCAACAGCCTGAAAATTACTTCCTCCATCTGTTCTTTCGTAAATTCCTCTGGAAAGTATTTCTTTAACTGTTTTCCGGTAAAACTGATTCTCTGTATGATTGGTTTACCATCTTCTAATTCTAAAATGCTGCTCAAATCCTCAAGGGTCAATTCTCTTTCCTGACTGATTTCCTTTAATCTTTTTGCCTGTATGCCATTCGGAATTTTCTGGTTATCTGAAATATAGGCCAGCAGTAAAGACTGATCCTTTTGTGACAGATAGGATAATTCAACTCCCACCGTAAAAGGCATCTCCCCTTTATCAACCAATTCCAACAAGTATTTTTTAAGATAAGTCAACCTGATATACCGCTTTATAGTGCTCATATTTTCGCCGGTTTTAGCAGCCACAATTTCAGCAGCCCATCTTTTTTTCAACTTTGGTTCAATTTGAACCAAAGTCAGGTCCGATCTCCGCCCTTGTCTTTTCAGCGCTTCATATTTCATTTTATAGGCGAATGCTTTCTCACTGTATAAAAGCTGTTCCCGCTGAATATTAGAATCAACCATAATCAGGGTTGATTCATCATCGGATAGTTCCCGCACAATAACCGGCATTGTTTTTATTCCCAATTCCATGCAGGCATATTTCCTTCTGTGGCCCACGATCAACTCGTAATCTGTTTCACCGGTTGTAGAAGATCTTGCAATCCCCGGCACCAGTATGCCATACTCTAAGATGCTCTCTATTAATTCTTCCATTTTATCATCCCGAAAAACCTTAAACGGATGGTTTTTGAAAGATGCCAGTTCATCAACCGGAATTTCCCGGATATTTTCCTGCTCTTCATCTATGCCAAAGAATGAGTCAACGCCTTTGAGTTTGATTTTGAAACGCCTCCTTTTTGATTTACGGTTGCAATTATTTTAGCCATTCTCATTTCCTCCCTACCTGTATGGTTCTCTTATTCGGATTTTTCAATTCTTCGTTTCTTCCTTTATCTGTCTGGTTGATGATTTTATCCGCTTTTTCTAAGATTTCAGTAAATCGAAGCATTTCTTCTCGATTCTTTTCAATTTCCTCTGTGTCTTCCGCCGGCTGCTTTCTTTCGGCTGTAATTGTTTTTTCAACCCGGTAACTATCAAATCTTCGTCTGAGACAATTTGCTTTCACACCGGAAAGGGTCACTAATTCAGACCAGTTGGACACCTTGCATCTTCTGGCGATCGTCTGCCATGTGGGGGTATTCTGATCTCTGTTTGCGTCATATGTCTTTGATGTTGACGGCTGAATCCGCTCAAACTCCTTCTTGAAGATTTCCAGAAAATCATATTCACTATTGACGCATAGTATTTTGTGTTTTCCGATTCGGACATAGTCCTGTTCTCCATAAAGATTCATGAGTACTTCTTTCGCAGGTTTCTGAAAAAGTCTCTCGAACACCTGGTGACTCGGCAGGTTTTTATTCGTGTCACATTCCTTTACAGATGGGCCTCTTCCATCATGCTGCTCACTCCATTCACTTAATGCCTCATACACACTGGGAATATCCCACCTGGCCAGTGGTGTTGAAAAATACTTTTCCAACGCCTGGACAACCGCTGCTACTTCGTCCGTCTGCGGCAGACATTGCAATATTTCTATCGCCTTCGGTATCGCCTGTCGGCGCGTCAATCCTCTTGACATAAAAAAACCTCCTTTGAATGTCATCTCATCCAAGAAGGTTATTTAATTATGGCGATTGTTAAGAATTTCTACTATCATACCCATATTTTCTCTTTTTTGTATGATATCGAAATCCCCTCGAAAATACCGGCCTTTTTCGTACCGGAATTTTCTCGAAGCCCTTTATTTTAAGGCTTTTTTAATCGTTTTCATTATCTTACTCTATCGGGACAGCGTATGTGGAAAACTGCACTTCTCTGCTCAGATCGAAATGGTCGATACATTTTAACAGTCCGATGCTTCCAATCTGAAATAAATCTTCGATGTCGTATCCTCTTCCTTGAAAACGTCTTGCCACACTCCACACCAGCCCCACATTTTCCGCCACAAGCTGATTCCGTGCTTCTTTATTCCCTTCTTTTGCCTGTTTTAATAGATCACAGGTCCTCTCCAAGCTTCTCCTCCTTTCCCATCGTTTTGGTAAGCAAGATCGTCGTACCCATTGCCGGTTTGCTGCTTACCTTTATTTCATCTGTAAATGCCTCCATAAAGGTAAATCCCATGCCGGAACGGTCCTGGAGAGGAGCGCTTGTGTATAACGGTTCCATACATTTTTTCACATCGGCGATCCCGATCCCATAATCTGTCACCTGAATTTGAATAGTGCGATCTTTGCGCTTTAATACCATTTTTATCTGTCCGGTTCTTTTGGGATAAGCATGAATGATAGCGTTGGTCACCGCCTCGGATACTGCGGTCTTAAAATCGGACAGTTCTTCCATCGTGGGATTGAGCGCCGCCGCAAAGGCCGCCGCCAAAGTTCTCCCCATTATTTCATTTTCCGGAGTGTTTGGAAAAGTCACTTCCACCCGGTTATCGTAATCACCCGACCATTTCATTCATAAACCTCCTTCATCTCTTCCACGGTATTCAGAACTGTCACCAGATCCATGATTCCTGCAAGTTCCCACATTTTATGCAGCGACTCTTTTTGTCCGAACAAAAACACGCGCCCTTTCACCGGCTTTACCTGACGGACTCTCCCTAAGATCAATCCAATCCCTGAGCTATCCATAAAGCTTGTACCGGAAAAATCAAATATAATATCCCGAACCAGGGATCTCATGAAAGCCATATCGCATTCTTCCCGGATTGCCTGCGCTTTATAATGATCCACCTCTCCGGGCAGCCGAATGACCATGCAGTTATTTTTAATATGACAAAAACCCATAATGTTCCCTCCTTGCCAAATGTATTCTTATAGTAATCAAATCAAAAAAATAAGTCCGACATAATCTGTCGAACTTATTAAATAATATGAAAGGCTATAAGTTGTTATTAATATTCATCTTCATCGGAATAGTATTCTCCGTAATCTTCGTCGATCGGAAGTCCCACTGCCAGCTTGGCCTCGTCTATGGTCATATCCAGTCCATAGTTTGCCGCCTGCTGTATCAGGCTGGCGTCGCCGGATTCTTTCACGATTTGATACAGATATTTCTCCGCAGTCTCCGTATCTCCGGTACGTTTATAGCACATTGCAAGGAAATAAAGTGTGTTGTAACTTTCCTGATATTCGTAGGATTTTTTAAAGTCGTTTAATGCCTCTTCATAATTGTAACTGTCATAGGCTTCTTTGCCTTCTGCATAAAGCTGATCTGCCGCAGAAGATTTGGCGTTATCATTCATGGTAGTGTAGAGTTCCTTGGCGGTATCAGATGGGAGAACGCTCTCATCTACATTTTCAAGTTCTTCCATACAAGTGACATAATCATCCGAGGAATATGACTGGAAAGCCTTTAATATGCTGTCATACATACTGTCTTCGCCGTCTTCTCCCTCGTAGACTTTTAGCTGTTTTTGCAGGGTTTTGTTTTTCTTTTGGTAGGTTTCTTTATCGGACTTAAGTTCTTCGATCTCACTGTCTTTTGCCTCCACCGTCTGCTTGTATTCTTTCTTTAAAGAATTATAGTCAACGCTCACCCCGGCGCGCACGCTTGGAATTACTAAAATAAACATGGCGAGGATTCCGATTCCCAAACCGGCAAGCATATACACGAACTGTTTCCATCTTTCTTTATCCGGATCCTCGTAATAATCGATGGAGCGGATATTGCCGTTTTCCCTGTTGTTTGCTTTGTTTTTATCTTTTTTCTTTGATTTGCCGCCCTTTTGAGGGGCTCCCTCCTTATCCGGCAGCGCCTGTTTTAATTCCGAAAGATAAAGTCTCGCCGTCGTATTATAAGGATCGATCTTTAAGGCATGATCCACATCTTCTCTGGCCGCCGCTAAGTCGCCTGCCTTGATATGAAGCAGCGCATAAAGCAGATGAGCCGACACAAAGTTAGGATTGATGGACAATGACTTTTTAATCTGGATCAGGGCAAGATCGTCGCTGCCTTGTTTTGCGTAACTAAGAGCCAGATTATACTTTTTCGCCGCATCATTGATCTGTGTAAATATGCCAGGATGATTTTCCAAGTCATGGAGATAGTTCCATGCGGTATTGCTTTCGGACGGAGCAAACAGCACGCTGGTTTTCCAATGTCTGTATGCTTTTGCCGCCTCTCCTGTTTCATAATATACCAATCCAAGCAGGTTGCGGGCATTGGTATGCATTTTATTGTAACTAAGCGCTTTTTCCAGATTTTGCGCCGCACCGCCAAGATCGCGGAGTTTCGCTTTCTCCAGGCCAATATTATAGTAGTAATTTGCAGTATTATTCGCCTTGATAATATGTCTGTAATAACAGCCGCAATAATTACACACTCCATTACTATCCACAATATGTCCACATTTTATACACTTCATTCAATTCCTCCCGAACATGATATGATTCACTGTTTCCCATGCTCTATCGGCGCATCTCTGTCTGGATCTGCACGATCTCTTCTACCAAATCCGTGATGTCTTTCACGTCATTTTCGAATAATTCGCCTTCTCCAACCTCAACGCCTTCCGCCGGCTTAAACTTCCTCAATTCTTCATTATAATCGATCATCTAATTCCTCACTTTCTGATCTTCTATGATAAATTCTTTTAATTTCTCCCGCCAGATAAAGGGAGCCTAAGCAAAGCGCCGGCTCCTGCCGCGAAGCTTCAATGTGGGAAAGTGCTTCTTTTACATCGCCATACACCGCCACCTCGCTGCCTGACTTTCTTTTAAATTCTTCTCCTACCGCCTTGGCGTCTGCCGCCCTGGCGCTGTCAAAATGAGTGATACCGATCTTACGCCATGGCAGAGCTGCCAAAGCCGAAACCATCGCATGATAATCTTTATCCTGACATACTGCAAATAACAGTCTGAAATGACCGGCCTGCTCCCGGAAACTATCGCAGATTTCCTCTATGGCTCCCGGATTGTGAGCGCCGTCCACATAGACTCCCGGAATCACTTCCTCCATACGGCCTTCCCACCGCATTCTTTCAAGCCCTTTTTCTATCGTCCTTTCGGGCATATCAAAAAATGCAGTGCGTATCGCCACAGCGGCGAGAGCCGCATTATATGCCTGATACTTTGCCACGGAAAATACCCTTACAGTTCCTTTATAATAATAACGATTCTCTATGGAAAAATCAATGTAATTCATAGATTTTTTAAAATTCCTTATATTGCCTTTTTCCAAATAAATCAAGGGCGCCTTTTTTTCATCGGCGATTTCCCGGATCACTTCAAAGGCAGATTCTTGTTCTCTCATCACCACCACCGGAACATTTTTTTTGATGATTCCGGCCTTTTCCCTGGCAATTTTTTCTATGGTGCCTCCAAGAATTTTCACATGATCAAGGCTTATGGAGGTGATCACCGTAAGGAAAGGCTCAGTAAGGACTGTCGCATCCAGTCTTCCGCCCAATCCGGTTTCCATGATGCAGTAATCCACCTGCTCTTCCCGAAAGATCAGCAAAGACATCAAAAATAAAACTTCAAAATAAGTAAGCATTTTTAGATGAAGATTTTCTCTTAAATCCATCAGCTTCTTCACTTCATCGTAGGCTCTTGCCATCTGTTCATTCTTGCAGCAGCAAAAATCTATTCTGATACGCTCATTTACCGAGATCAAATGGGGGGAAGTAAAGAGTCCGGTCTTATATCCCGCTGTCCTTAGAATCGATTCCATAAAAGCGCACACACTTCCCTTTCCGTTTGTTCCCGCAACGTGAATCACCCGGAGTTCTCGTTCCGGGTGACCAAGATATTCCATATAAGCCATCAGATTATCAAGCCCTGCCGCCTGTCCGAACATAGGAATCTTAGACAGTTCCCGATTCATCTCCTCATATGTCATGATAGCTTCCTCACATTATTTTTTCAGTTGGGAAAGACGCCCCGCCACCTGCTCTGCCATAGCAGTGTATTTGGCAAGCTTTTCTTTCTCTGCCTCTACTTTTGCCGCAGGCGCTTTGCTGACAAACTTTTCGTTATTTAACATACCGTTGGCACGTTTAATCTCTCCTGCAAGGCGGGCAGCTTCTTTTTCCAGACGGGCGATTTCTTTTTCCACATCCACAAGCTGATTAAACGGAATATAAATCACCGCATCCGGGATTACGGTAGAAACTGCGTCTTCTGCAATTCCTTCTTTATCTTTTTGTACTATAACTTCACTGGCGTAGCCAAGAGTCGCAAAGAAAACTCTGGAAGTTTCAAATACTCTTCTTACTTCTTCTTTTTCGGACACCACAAATACTTCTGCCTTTTTACTTGGCGCAACATTCATGTCCGCGCGCAAGTTACGAATATTTCGAACCGCATTTTTGATGATCTCCACTTCGTTTTCTTCTGCTTTAAAATCGTATTCCTCTTTAAATACAGGCCAATCGGAAATCATGATAGATTCCTCTTCCTCCTGCATACTGCAATAAATCTCTTCTGTTAAGAACGGCATATAAGGATGGAGCAGCTTTAAGCAGATGCCAAGAACCGTCTTTAATGTATATAAAGCCGCTGCCTTTGTCTCATCTTCTTCGTTATACAAACGAGGTTTTACCATCTCAATATACCAATCGCAAAATTCTTCCCAGATAAAGTCATAAAGTTTTCCAACTGCAATACCAAGATCGTAGTTTTCCATATTTTCTGTGACATCCTTCACCAAGGTATTTGCCTTCGACAAAATCCATTTATCCGCTGCGGTGAGATCGCCAAGTGTCACTTTGCTAAGATCTGCTTTTTCGATGTTCATTAACATGAAACGGGAAGCGTTCCATACTTTATTGGCAAAATTTCTGCTGGCAAGAATCTTTTTCTCGGAAAAACGCATATCATTTCCCGGGGCGTTTCCTGTGACAAGGGTAAGTCTTAAAGCGTCCGCTCCATACTGATCGATCACTTCCAAAGGATCGATACCGTTGCCCAGAGACTTGCTCATTTTACGTCCCAGCTCGTCACGAACCAGACCATGGATCAAAACATCCTGGAACGGGGACTGTCCGGTGTGCTCATATCCGGAAAATACCATACGGATTACCCAGAAAAAGATAATATCATAACCGGTAACCAACACATTGGTCGGATAGAAATAATCTAGTTCTTCTGTTTTTTCCGGCCATCCCAGAGTGGAAAACGGCCACAATGCAGAACTAAACCAGGTATCCAAAGTATCTTCGTCCTGTGTGAGGTGATTTTTGCCGCATTTTGGACAAGTCTGCGGTTTTGCGGAAGCTACGGTCACTTCGCCGCAGTCGTCACAATAATAAGCCGGGATACGGTGTCCCCACCATAACTGTCTGGAAATACACCAGTCGCGGATATTTTCCAGCCAATGAAGGTAGGTGCGGTCAAAATGTTCCGGAACAAAACGGAGCTCTCCGGTTTTTACGGCTTTAATTGCCGGTTTTGCCAGTTCTTCCATCTTGACGAACCACTGTTTTTTAATCAGCGGCTCTACCGTAGTGTGGCAGCGGTCATGGGTACCTACATTGTGGTTGTGAGGTTCCACGGAAACAAGATATCCCTCTTCTTCCAACTGCTTTACAATCTCTTTTCTCGCTTCATAACGATCCATTCCGGCAAACCGTCCGCCGTTTTCATTGATCGTTCCGTCGTCATTCATGATGTTGATTTCCGGAAGGTTATGGCGCTTGCCCACTTCAAAATCGTTCGGGTCATGGGCCGGTGTGATCTTTACTGCGCCGGTTCCAAATTCTTTATCTACGTAACTGTCTGCCACAATCGGAATTTCTTTATTTACGATCGGAAGAAGCACCATCTTTCCGATCAGATCTGCGTAGCGCTCATCCTCCGGATGTACTGCGATCGCCGTATCTCCAAGCATGGTTTCCGGTCTTGTGGTCGCTATCTCGATGACCCGGTCCGTTCCCACGATCGGGTAATTGATATGCCAGAAATGTCCTGCCTGGTCTTCGTACTCTACTTCCGCATCGGAAATCGAAGTCTGGCATACCGGACACCAGTTAATGATACGAGAACCTCTATAAATATATCCTTTCTCGTATAACTTTATAAAAACGGTCTCGACTGCTTTTGAGCAGCCTTCGTCCAGGGTAAATCTTTCTCTGTCCCAGTCGGCGGAGGAGCCAAGTTTTCTTAGCTGGCTTACGATTCGTCCGCCATATTCTTCCTTCCATTCCCAGGTCTTTTTGAGGAAACCTTCCCGGCCGAGATCTTCTTTCTCAATGCCTTCTTCTTTTAATTTGTTGATTACCTTTACTTCTGTGGCGATGCTGGCATGATCGGTGCCCGGCTGCCACAGCGCGTTATAGCCCTGCATCCTCTTAAACCGGATCAGGATATCCTGCAAGGTGTTATCCAGCGCGTGTCCCATATGGAGCTGTCCTGTGATGTTTGGCGGCGGCATCACAATAGTAAACGGCTTTTTGCTGCGGTCTACCTCCGCATGAAAATACTTTTTATCCATCCATTTTTGGTAAAGTCTGTCCTCAATCTCCGCCGGATTGTAGGTTTTGTTCATTTCTGTAGCCATATCTAGCCTCCTGTATCTGTCAATTATCCTTTAGTCATTCTCTTTTTTTATAAAGGGAAGCTTTGCCTTAAGCATCTCTTCATCCATCCAAAGTTCGTCCCGAAAATCATGCTGCAGCATTTTTATGTAGGCTTTCGCCTTTTTCTGCGCTGCCTGCTTGTTTTTGTTTCTGGCAATATAACGTATCTTTTCCAGACTGGCGGAAAAATCGCTGTCCGCAAATCCTTCCTCTGATCTCACATAGCGATTCCAGAAAGCTTCCATCGTCATATCCGGGATCTGGAAAGACTGGATGCTCTCCTGCGCCTTTTTTATTCCCTCTGTCATGGCGATCAGGCTAAAATAGTGATAAAGTGAATCCTCATCTCCATGGTATTGGTAAGATTTGATAAAAGCGATCTGAGCGTCCTTAAAACGGAATAATCTCTCTTTTGCCAGACCCAGATTGTGGAACAATCTTCCAAACTCATGCTCGTCCTTAAGCTCTTGCTGCAGGCCAAGCTCATAACAGCGAATTGCCATGGATGCTTTATGATATTTCAGAAATAAATCTCCCATTTCTTTGCATTGCATCATTTTTGACATACCCTTTAACCTGCGGTAGTCGTCAAAAATATCTTTTAATTCCTCTTCTGTAAAATAATTGCCCTCCCGAAACAGAACGACAAAATACTTAGACAGATCTCCCTCAGAATACGCAACCTTATCTAACGTGTAGTATAAACGATCCAGGCCAAGCTCTTCTTTGATAAAGAGAAGAAGCTCTCTGTCCGGCAATGTATAAAGATAACAAATCATATGCCGGCTGATATAATAACACAATTCTTCGTAAGAAGAAACCCCTGTTCCAGTCTCCGGAAAACGATAGGGAACTTTTGCGATATTTCCGATACAAACGATTGACTCCCTCATGTGCTTTCCTCCTGTTTATGCGATAAAAGAAAACGGAAATACGGCCACCTTGCCCGTGCCCGGATACATACTTCCAAATCCCAGATCCTGCAGCAAGATCACTCCCTCTGTGGCAGAGGAAAAGAAGACCCGAAGTCTCACTCTGGTAGTTTTCTCCGGCCTTGCCGGCAGATCTCTCATCTCGCAGGTTCTCACTTCCATCATATTTTCTCTGGCATTATGGAAGAAGAACTCCACTTTTTTAGATTTATCCAGTAAAATATCCATCGTTCCCGATGTATTATACCATTCTTTCCCTATGGTTGTGATCGGTGTGTTTTTCGATCTTCCTGCGAACAAAGTCACCACGCCGACGGTGTGCTGCACCATATCTTTCCCCTTCATTAAGATCAAACCTTCTTCAAGGGGAGTGACTTTGCTCTCTCCCATGTAACAGGTTCCGTTAGCATAAATATTTTGCCCAAGGAACACTCTTCTGCCGGAGCAAAGCAGATTCAGCGACTTTTTCATCCAGCCTCCCTCAAAACCTTTTCCGGTCAGATAGATCACCTGGGTCGGATGTTTTCCTAAAAATGCCTTCATCATTTTGCAGAATTTTGCGTCTCTTTCTTCATCGTTCTCCCGAATCTCATATTCCTCCAAAGGAACTTCCAGATTCATGGCGCGGAACGCTTTTTGTTTGGTTTTTACAAGCTGTTCCACGGCAGTGCAGATCAGCTTTTCGCCGCTGTAATCAAAGAGCAGCGTATTTCTGTCCCAGATCACTTTTTCCTGATGGAAAACGTATTCCACAAAAGCGTGAAGCCTGGTGATGACTTTCATGCGATATTCTTTCACAAAAGACTTTCCTAACGTATGAAAAAGCTCCTGTCTTTTTCCCTCCGAGGTATCTTCCAGGGAAAAATTCACCTCGTCAAAGGCCCTCCATTCTATGTTATTTTCCTTCATATAATCCGACAGGATAAGAAGCCCCCTGGCGATCTCGCTCCCCTCCCCCGCTTCCAGGGGCAGGTATACTTCGGACATCTCCTTTGCTTTTCGGTCAAAAATGCTAAGCTGCACCGCATATTGACTGATATCAATTCCTGCCAGTTTTTTTACATATTGCTGTTCCATTTTAGTATCCCCATGTTAAAGCAGATTTAACTGATAATTTGTAAAATATACCGTTTTCAGATACACTTCGATATCTTCAGGATGCGCAGCGAGCCGGTTCAATGCGAAAAAGCGGCTGCTTTCGACGCCATAATCGAAGGTCTCAAAACGCAGCGCCGGGTCGTCGGCAATTCTTACGCCATCCGCCTCCAAACGGTAGGTAACGTGGTCATTTCGGAAGAAATGGAGTGCACAGACGTAATGTCCTTCAAAAATCTCGTCCAGTTTCTTCTCAAACACACGGTTTTTCAGTCCCTTAAGCGAATAATAGAGCCTTACGGTTTTCCCGCTTTCTCCCCGGTAAGTAAGGAAGGTCATCTCTTTATATTCCACCGGAAGCGAAACTGCGTCCTCATAGCTGTGATAAACCGGAAGATAAATATCCCTCTTAAGCAAATCTTCTATGATAAAAACTGCGGCAGAACGGATCCTTTCCATGTACTCCGGTTTTTTCTCAAAATAATACAGGAAATGCACCTTGGAAAAAAGATCCTGAATCCTTTTTTTCACAATCTCTTCCCCAATGATGATCTGAACGCCCACTGGAAGCCGGTTTAGAGCCTGTTCCCCGTCTGCGGCAAATGCAAGATAAGCAAGCGCCGTCTCAGAATCCGGATTTTTCCGGTAGAACTGTTCAAAGATCTTATATACTCCCTCCGAGTAGGTTTTTGTAAAGACGCATTGTGATAAAATCCTTTCTTCCAGCACACTGGTATCCAATTCACATTGCCGGCTCCGCTCCCACAATGTAAGGTAATCGCCAAGCTCCCCTTCAAAATGCTTGATCAGATACCGGAGAGTCTCTTTGGAACAACATTTTCGTAAAAATCCGTCGTAGGCCAGGGAAAGGGTGGTTTCATCCTTCTCGTCCTTGTAATAACGGATACCAAATTCGGCGATGGAAAGACGCTTGCTAAAGTGAACAATCTGGCTTCCGTATAATTCGATGCCGAAAAATGCATTTTCAATAAGCCCTGTCTGGAGGTAATACTCGATCAGTTTTTCCCGAAATGCAGTGGTGATGGCGGAATAATCCGTTCTCTCCAGCCACTTTTTAAGCTGCTCCATATCGTTATGATTGCCATAATATAAAAGCAGCGCTTCGATGGCGCTCTCCCGGATCCAGGAGGCATAGGAGTTATCACTGTATATTTTTTTAGCCATATCCAGCGCTTCTTCTTCAATGGTCTCATCCAGTTTTTCCGACTGCATTAAAATGACCTTTTTATTGTTCTGATTTCTATTGATCCACTCCTCCGAAATGCCGGAAAGATCCATAAAAGGTATCAGCGTATAATCGATGTCTTCACAAAATCTCTGTTCTTCGCTGTTGACAAAGTATAGTTTGGTTCTTCGGTTAAAAATCTCCACCTTGGCCGTTCCGGCGGATAAGGCGTAATATTTCTCCTGCCCAATCTCCGGATAATAAAGATACACTCCCACGATATTCGGATTATGGCAGACAAGTTTTTGATAAAACAGCACGTCGCAGATCATCTTGCCGTAGTCCGGATCCTCCATGATCTCGTCCATAAAATGGGTGTACAGGCAGGCAAGATGCTCGTTGATGCTGCCCTTCATCAACTGCTCCTGAATGAAAGGAAGCATCTTCGCATGATAGGTGCCATATACTTCGTCATAATAATCTTTGTTTTTCAGAATATTCACATATAAATATGCCTTTTCCATCGAGTCAAGGCTATTGCTGTATGTAAAGTAGATCAGGACCTTTTGCGGAATCAATTCATAGGAATCAAAGTCCATACTCCGTATGAAAAATTCATTTAGTCCGATCAGCTTTAGGTTGGCCTCGATTCCATCCCGGAAAAACCGATGGTATTTTTTGCTGATTTTATTTCCTTTGATCAGCAGAGAACAAATCAGCAGCAAAAAGCGTTCGTCCGGCTCAACCTTGTAAAGGCGCAGCGCAATATGGAAGATCGATTTTTTGAAAAACTTTACTTTCAGCGCCAAACGGACAAACTGCTGAGCCAGCGACATGGAGACATATCCATAACGGACTCCCCAACTGAAAATACTCATCTCAAAACCGCCCAGTTCTTCCATAAAGCCCGGATTTTCATTTAAAATATCGCAGGCTTCAAAATATAAAAAGCTGCTGTTTTCTCCCTCTTCAAATAATTGCTTGATCGTGTCATAGGAAAGCCGCTTATTGTAAACGTACTCCCGATCCAGATAAATCAGCATCCACAATGCCGGAGCCCTGTGGGAGCTATTTTCATACAGTTCTCTGGCGGACATCACCGCACTGCCGATGGCCTCTGCGGATTTATAATACAGCGCCTTAAGATACTTAAGATAACTCTGCCACAGCGGAGAAAGCTTTCTCGCCTCTTCCTCCCCGCCGATCTCATCTAAAATGATCTTCGCCGCTTCTTTCTTTTCTTCCATCAAAAGAACATGGACCTTATAAAGGCTCCAGGACGGCTCTCTCGTCTGATAGATCAGATCCTCTAACATCGACAATGTTTCCTGGATAAAATCATCAAATCCAATACTGCCGGTCCGGAAAGAAAGATAGGTATGCATCAGATCTGCTTTATATCGATTGATTTTTTGTTTTTGTCCGGTCTCGCCGTCGCGGTCTCTCAAGGTTCCCCACCATTCCACCGGAATTTCGATGGTCTGTCTCGGGGTGCGGATGAGAACAGAATCGCTGCCCACGGTTTTCTTTGGATCCTGGGTCACGGTGACTGTCAAGGCTCCATGGACAAAATCCTCAGAAGTAAATGCGGTCTTCGAGAAGTGAAGCTGCCCTTTTTCCGATCCGATCGTCCCTTCTAAATAACCTTCGGTCTCCATTTTCAAGACGATCTTTGCTTCTTCCCTTCCGGCGTCCAGAATGATCTTCGTCTGCTCCGCCATGAGCTTCGCCGTCGGTTTATATCCGGCCGCCGCCAGAAATTCTTCCACAATGACCGCTTTCTTCCTGCCCTTTTGGAATCCTTTATAAAGCTGTGACAGGTATGGATTCTCCTTCAGAAAAACCTTCGGGAAAGCCGGGAGGAAAAACAGTGTCATCGCTTCTTTTCGTTCTTTTTTATAAAGCTCGCAAAACTCCTCTAAGGTCTCGATCCTTCCCATGGAAGTTTCCATGGAGCGGTTGACCACCTCTACCGCATAAGGGATATTATACTCTCCCATATTTGTCACAAATACAAAGTCACCCTGGAACAAGCTGCCTCTGGTGGCCAGCTTTCCCTTAAAATAAAAAGGGATATCTACTTTTGATGACTTAAATTCTTCCACTTCCGGAACCAACTTATCGTTGGTTGAATACACCTTGCCTGCAATGGGAACTTTTCTGTCGGAACTTTCCAGACGCAGATGCCCCCGGTAAACCACGCCCTCTTCCACCTGAATCGCAAGAAATTCATCGGAAAAGGAAATGGCCGGCATATTATTTTTTAACATTTCATTCTGTTTCTGTCTGTCCATTTCACTCAATTTATATACCACCAATCGTATTTACAGGTTTTCCGGAATCTTTGCAAAAAGAGTCCGGATCTGCCCTTTGCTCATCTATAAATAAATTGTCAATCGCCAGACGGTACTCGTCTAAGCTTTTTGCTTTTTTTATTCTTTTTTCATAGTTTGCACCGCATCGAAAGGATGCGATCATATAGGACCACAGTTCTTTCATTTTAAATAGTACGTTCCGTTCCCCGGACATAATTTCCTCGTACCCTAAGCATACCTCATCGTGGAAGAGTTTCCACTTTCTTAAGTCCCTTCCTTCTTCTCCCCTTAGTCTTTGGGCAAGCTGGGGATCTGTAAGGAGACCTCTCCCTATCATAATGCCGCACAGTCCGGGAAATGCCGTTTTAATATGGTCCGCATCCTCCCTTTTTCTGATATCTCCGTTATAAAACAGCGGGTGGGTCAACGAAACATAACCCATGGAAAAGGCGTCAAGATTGACCGGCCTTTTATAATAATCCTCCTGCACTCTGGCATGAAGGATGATCTCTGAAAAAGAAAATTGCTCAAGCAGTTTCGCCAACGGGGCGATCTCCCGGGGATCTTTCAGTCCCAACCTGGTTTTCACCGATAAGGCGACGCCGCAAGTGCTGAAATATGTATCAAAAAATTTCTCAAGATAAGATAAATCTGCTAATAAGCCGCTGCCTTTCCCTTTAGATACCACCGTCTTAGATGGGCAGCCCAAATTTAAATTCACTTCCCGATAACCTAGTTCCGACAGATATACCGCCGACTGAACCAGATCCTTCGCCTGATTGGTAAGAATCTGCGGCACGACGTGAAGTCCCTGATTATGCTCCGGCCATAAATCGTTCTTCTCTTTTGAGGACCATCCTCTTTTTGCCTTCGGTGTGAGAAACGGGGTAAAATATTTATCCACTCCTCCAAAATATTTCCAATGGGCATTGCGGAACACATATCCTGTTATCCCTTCCATCGGTGCAAAGTAAATTTTCATAATAACTCCATTGTCCACTTACTAACAAACGGTTAATGACACTGTCAAATTATCATTGGCAATCATAATCTGACAGTAATACGGTTATTTTTTATCATAACACAACTTAGCCAAAATATGTTATGATAATATAAAATTTCTGTAAAAGAGGTGTGACATGGACACAACAGCATTAACGATTATCGGTCATATTCACACGGTCTACCCTGAAAAGTTCGGCATTCCAAGACAAAGCGGCCTGTCCAATGCGGCACTCTCCTACATCACTTTGGAAGGGGAGTGCAAAAACCAGGACTGTCTTCGCGGTCTGGAGGAATATTCTCACATCTGGCTGCTCTGGGGATTCCATGCCAATCATCACGGCGGCTGGTCTCCTACGGTCCGTCCGCCCCGTCTAGGCGGCAATCTTAGAAAGGGCGTCTTTGCCACGAGATCCCCTTACCGCCCAAATCCCATCGGACTATCCTGCGTGGAGTTGGTTCGCATCGATTTGTCGGAGCCGGGGAATCCGATCCTTATTACCCGGGGAGCAGACATGATGGACGGCACGCCGATTTATGATATCAAGCCCTATCTTCCTTACACAGACTCCCATCCATCGGCCAGCCAAAGCTTTGCCGGGGACGCTCTTTCCCACGAGCTTTCCCTCTGTTTTGACAAAAGCGTTTTTTCCCTTATTCCGGAAAAAACCAGGGAGGGGATCTTAGAAACCCTGCGGCTTGACCCCCGCCCTTCTTATCAGGACGATCCGGAGCGAATCTACGGTATGAATTATGGCAGCTATAATATCCGATTCCGGGTTTGCGATCGAACGCTTACTATTCTCGAAATCCAAAGTACCTTACCATAGCTTTGATAATAATTCTTCCGCTGTCATTTCCCGATATCCTTCAGGATCCGACATCACTCCGCTGCCGGACACATCCCAGCACATTCTATCCGCTTTCGGAAGATAATCTTTGCTCTCCATGGTGTGCCCGTACTTTTCATACCAGTTTGGATAGTGTTCTTTCATGCATTGTCCCGCCAAAATAACCGCCCGGCTGTTTTGGCTTCCCCTTGGATCCGGCGTCCCGGAAATCTGGACTCCCGGAGGGCTTGCATGGAGCAGCATCACACTCTTATCCCGACACTCTCCCAGCACCATAAAAACATGACCCGGCATACTCATAATATCTCCCGGCAAATAACCCGTTTCTTCTCCTTCGCCGTTTTTTATTTTCTTGCTTCGATTTTCCCGGTAGGTTCCCCATCCCCTGAGCGCAAAATCCTTTGCCATTTCTGTGGACTTCATTACATACCCGTTTTTTCCATTTTCTTTTTGGAAAATATTATAAAGAATCCATCCGATATACCCGGCGCAGTCAAGTCCCTTATCTCTCTGTCCCGTAATTTTCCTAAAATCATAGTCCTCTTTCTGTTCCTTAAAAAATGCTTCCCAGGATGGGCTTAGGCCCAGCGTTCTTGTCTCTTTAGAGGCGCCATGATCCTTAGCGTCCCATCCGCCGCCCCACACATACATGGTCTTTCCCACGGGCATCAGCGCCGTTTTCAAAAGCTGTTTTATCGTAGCAGTCATTTCATTTGCGGCAGCCATTTTACCACCCTCTGTACTAATAGAAGCTTTACAATACAAAAGACAGGTAGATTTCTTTCTATCTGTCTTTTGTATTGCCGTTAACACTCTATTGTCGTTTGTTAACATTCTATTGAAATCGGGCTTGTGAGGTTCCTTCCTGGAAAAAAATTATTCTTCCAGCCGACCTTTCTTTTCTTCCTGGCTTTTTTTAAGGAAATATTCCTTTAAATCCTGGAATTGACGCTCATGGCGCAGCGGGCGCATTCTCGGGAAAGCCTTGAAAATTCTTAACGTAATCTTTGAATGAGATTTCAGCAGCTCAAGATATTTTTCCTTTAACTCTTCTGCCTTTGCCGCCGCTTCTTCCTGTTTTTCAATTCCTTCTAATACATTCTTGCTGATATTGCTTCCAATCTGATCGGATACATTTTGTAATTCTTTGGCAATTTTTTCCATCCTGTCGAGAAAACGATTTAATTTCAGAATACCGGATACTGTCACATACAGATCGACGGCAAATAAAATTCCAAGGATGATCAAAATGCTGATTCCTGCCCAGACCGGCAAAAACTTTATAATCTTTAAAGTGAAGGGATATATCCAGCGGACGATCACAACGCAGGCGGCTCCCCACATTAAAGAAAACAGTAAGCAGACATACCCGTTTAAATTAAAAGGCATATTGGAATAATCCCACCATTTATGATGAAATAGTTTTTCCAAAAGAAAACCGGTGAGCCATTCTAAAACTGTCGTCAACACGGCCGAAGCAGCGTAGAGCAGCGCTAACTGCCCGGAGACCGGTTCTAAGATCGTCACGACGACGATCACCCCAACGCCGTAAATCGGGCAAATGGGACCGCTTAAAAATCCCCTGTTTACAAACTTCCTTTCTTTTAGCGCAGCGTAAGCGACCTCTGTACACCACCCCAAAAAACCATAAACAAAAAAACTGAGTAAAATATAATAACCTGTCATTTAACTTCCTTTCAATTCTTTTTGCATGAGTATTTTAGTCATGGATGGTATTGTACCATAGAACCCGGCTTTCTTTCAATATTTATTGAATAAAACCCCAGAGCTGCGATCTCTGGGGTTTTTGTCCGGAACAAAAAAATTTTTTGAAGCAATGCCTTCTGAGCGCCGTAGGCCGAAGGAAGCGTAGGGATGTTATTCGATAAGCATCGCATCCCCGAAAGAGAAAAACCGATATTTTTCCTTAACAGCTTCCTCATATGCGTTCATGATGTGATCTTTTCCCGCTAAGGCAGATACCAGCATGAGCAGAGTGGATTCCGGCAAATGGAAGTTCGTGATCAGAGCGTCGATGGCTTTAAACCGATAGCCCGGATAGATGAATATCTCTGTGCTGCCGCTGCCCGGATGGATCTTCCCGCTCTCATCGGCAACTGTTTCCAGCGTCCTTGTGCTGGTGGTTCCCACGGAAATGATCCGTCCTCCCTCTTCTTTGGTCTGGTTGATGATCTTGGCGGCTTCTTCGCTAACGTGATAATATTCCGAATGCATATGATGTTCTAAAACATTTTCCACCTTAACCGGACGAAATGTCCCAAGTCCGACATGGAGGGTCACTCTGGCAATTCTCACACCGGATTTTTCAAGCTGTTCCAGTAAATCCGTCGTAAAATGCAGTCCTGCGGTCGGCGCCGCAGCAGACCCTTCATACTTGGCATAGACCGTCTGATAACGATTTTTGTCTTTTAATTTGTGGGTGATATAGGGAGGAAGGGGCATCTGGCCAAGGCGGTCAAGCACTTCCTCAAAAATCCCTTCGTAACGAAACTGCACCAGCCGATTTCCGTCCGGCAGCACTTCCATGATCTCGGCCTCAAGTTCTCCATTTCCAAACACTACCTTTGCCCCCGGACGGCATTTTTTCCCCGGCTTTACCAGGGTCTCCCAAACGTCATTTTCCTTGCGTTTCAGCAAAAGGATCTCGATATGGGCTCCGGTATCCTTTTTTGCCCCCAGCAGACGGGCCGGAATCACCTTGGTGTCGTTGATGACCAGGCAGTCTCCCGGATGGAGATACTCCCCGATCTCCCTGAAAATACGATGGCTGACTTTGCCGCTTTGTTTATCTAATACCATCAGGCGGGAAGCGGAACGATCGCTCAGGGGATCCTGAGCAATCAGTTCTTTTGGCAGATCAAAATAAAAATCACTGGTCTTCATTATGCTCTCAGCTCCACGCCAAGTTTGGAAAGTTCTTTTAATATTTTATCTACCGCCTTGTTTACCTCCGAAGCTTCCAGGCTTCGTTCCTTTGAGCGGAAGGTTAAATTAAATGCAACGGATTTATATCCTTCTTCGATCTGAGAACCTTCATATACATCGAAAAGAGCAATGCTTTCCAGAAGCTTTCCGCCTTTTTCTTTCATGATCTTTTCCACCTGTCCCACAAAGATTTCCTTCTTCATAACAAGGCTTAAGTCACGATTTACCGCAGGGTATTTTGCAACGCCCTGATACTTTCGTTCGAACGTGGATTTTTCCACGAGCACCGGAAGATCCAGCACGCAAACATACACTTCGCCTTTGATGTCATAGTTATCGCAGGTTTCCGGATGAAGCTGTCCAAGGACTCCCGCTTTTACTCCGTCCAGGTACAAGTATGCCTGGCGGCCCGGATGCAAATAAGCTTCCTCCTGGGTCGGTTCATATTCGTCATGGCCTTTTAAACCGAGTTTTAAAAGCAGCTCTTCGATGACGCCTTTTAAAACAAAGAAATCACAGTCTCCATACATACCAAGAGTTAACTGCTTTCTCTCTTCCGGCAGTTCCGTAAGCGGAAGCGCCTTCGGAAGATAGATATTTCCGATCTCATATAAACGAACATTTTTATTTCTGTGATTATAGTTTGTGGCAAGGGAAGTGAGAATACCATCTAAAGCAACAGTTCTCATAATACTGTAATCTTCTCCGAGAGGGTTGGAGATCACGATCGCCTGGCGACGCGGATCGTCTTTTGCCAATCTTAATTTATCAAATACCTTCGGGCTTTCAAAGGAATAGCACATACCTCCACAGAAACCGTTTTCTTCCGCCACATTTCTTGCGATACCTTCCACTCTGGACGCCATGGATCTCTTACCGATGGTGGATTCTCCATGAGGCAGTGTGGTCGGGATATTATCATATCCGAAAAATCTTGCCACTTCTTCTGCCAGGTCCGCAGAGCATCTTAAATCCTGGCGGAAGGATGGGATCGCAAGTAAATTGGTCTCCGGATTATAGACAAGACCCAGGCGATCCAGATATGCGAGCATATCTTCACTGGAAATCTCTGTTCCAAGAAGTTTGTTGTATTTTTCCGGCTCAAAGGCAAGGAACACATCTTCCACAGGATTTGGATAAACGTCAACTACACCTCCAACCACTTCGCCGGCGCCGAGTTCTTCCACAAGCTGACAAGCTCGGTTGATCGCTTCCAATGCGTTTTCCGGATCCAGTCCCTTTTCAAACTTTCCGGAGGCGTCGGTACGAAGTCCGATTCGTTTGGAAGAGAGACGAATATTGGTTCCATCGAAATTCGCCGCTTCAAAAAGCATGGTTTTTATACTGTCTGTAACCATGGAATTTTCTCCTCCCATGATTCCCGCAACGCCAACAGGTCCCTCTGCGTCATTGATCATTAATACATTTCGGTCAAGTTTTCTTTCCTGTCCATCTAAAGTAGTATAGACGTCGCCGTCCTTAGCACGTTTTACGATGATTTTATTTCCCCGAATCGTTGCAAGGTCATAAGCGTGCATCGGCTGGCCGTACTCTTCCATCACATAGTTTGTGATATCTACGATATTATTGATCGGACGGATTCCCATGGCGGCCAGTCTTCTCTGCATCCACTCCGGCGACGGAGCAAGTTTAATATTTTTTACTACTCTGGCACAATAGCGAGGGCAAAGATCGGTGTCTTCCACCTCCACGGCAATATAGTCGTTTACGTCTTCTTTATTTCCGGTTGCCTTTATTTCCGGCAGATGAAGTTCTTTTTCAAAGGTTGCGGCTACTTCCCTTGCCATACCTGTCATGCTAAAACAATCCACACGGTTGGAAGTGATCTCAAATTCCACAACGGCGTCATGGAGCCCTAAAACTTCCACGGCATCATCTCCCGGCTTCACTTTTTTATCAGCGCCAAAGATGTAGATACCATCTTCCGGAGCTTCCGGATACATATCACGGCTGCTTCCCAATTCTTCGATGGAACACATCATTCCGTAGGAAGGCACGCCGCGAAGCTTCCCTTTTTTAATCTTAATTCCATTTTCCGGATTCGGACTTCCGTCATGTCCTCCGGCAACTCTTCCGCCGTCCAGCACGACAGGGACCATCGCTCCCTCAAAAACATTTGGTGCGCCGGTGACAATCTGAAGATTTTCACTCTCTCCCACATTCACCTGGCAAACCACTAATTTGTCGGCGTCCGGATGCTTTTCGATCTTTTCAATCTTGCCCACTACGATCTTCTCAAGATTTTTATCTAAAAACACTGCGTTTTCCACATGGGAACCGGACAGCGTCATTCTATCTACATAATCCTGAACGGAACAGTCCAGATCAGGCACATAGGCTTTTATCCATGAAATAGGTGTTAACATATTCTCTACTCCTTATTGATTCCAAACTATAATTTTATATTGTTAATGAACAATGACGCACCTAAACACTTAGAACTGTTTTAAGAAACGCACATCATTTTCATATAATAAGCGCATATCGTCAATTTCATATTTTAATAATGTCACTCTTTCCAGGCCGATTCCAAAAGCAAATCCTGAATAAACTTCCGGATCAATACCGCAGTCAGACAGTACCTTCGGATGCACCATACCGCAGCCAAGAATCTCAATCCAGCCGCTTCCTTTACACATACGGCATCCCTTTCCGCCGCATTTGAAACAGGTGATATCCACTTCCGCAGACGGTTCGGTAAATGGGAAATGATGCGGACGGAATTTTACTTTTGTCTCCGGGCCGAAAAACTCCTGTGCCCACTGCTGCAAAGTTCCTTTAAGATCCGCAAAAGTGATTCCTTTATCTACCACCAAACCTTCGAACTGATGGAAGGATGGAGAATGGGTAGCGTCCACTTCGTCGGAACGGAACACTCTTCCCGGAGATACGATACGAATCGGCATCCGTCCGGTCTCCATGATACGTGCCTGCACCGGGGAAGTCTGGGTACGAAGAAGGATATCCTTTGTAATATAGAATGTATCCTGTTCATCCTTTGCCGGATGATTTTCCGGAATGTTAAGCAGTTCGAAGTTATAATGATCGTACTCCACTTCCGGTCCTTCCACTACTTCATATCCCATTCCGATAAATACTCTTTCCAGATCTTCCAAAGCGATCTGATTTGGATGGCGATGACCGGAAGCCGCCTTCTTGCCCGGCAAAGTGACGTCAATCACTTCTTTTTTCATTTTCTCTTCCCGGATCTTCTTCTGAATGGAAGCAATCTCTTTTTCCATTTTTTCTTCGATTTTCGCTCTGGCTTCATTCACCATCTGTCCTACTTTCGGGCGGTCTTCCGGGGCAACATCTTTCATGCCCTTTAATATCTTTGACAATTCACCCTTTTTTCCAAGAAACGTCACCCTGATCTCGTTAAGATTATCAAGGCTGGCCGCCTCTTCAATCGCCGTCAAAGCACGATCTGTAATTTGTTCTAATTTCTGTTTCATAGCCTACTCCTTATTCATCATATTTTAAGAAACTCCCGGGCCTTCGCCCCGCTTCCCTTTTGTTTCGTTTTCTGGAATAAAAAGAAAACGCCCCTTCCAAAGAAGGGACGATAAAACCGCGGTACCACCCAGATTCCCGATTTCTCGGGCTCTTATATGTGTGTAACGTACACTTACGGCACTCCTTAATCTGCGGTATCTTTCGATTGCCATATCAGCAAAAGAATATAGAATACAACAAATCTCCGGAATGCGGCTCCGGTGTGGAACTTCGAAACATAGCGGCGCTTTAGGAAACTTTCAGCCGATGATTCCCTTTCTCTGTCAAGACGAAATGCTTCTACTTAAGGCACTGCCTTCACCTTCTTAGCCTTTATCATGGTTTATTATAATCGAGGATAATTGTACCTCAGTAAATTTTTGATGTCAAGTTTTTTCCTATGACAAATTTAAAGGATTTGCAGCCGATCCTCCATCATGGCAAGCTGCTGTCCCATCCGGCTTAGTTCCCCGTAGACAATCCTTCTTCCCTCTTTGCTTCGATACCAGGTATCACGGTCAATTCCGTCAATGGGCACCGGATGGATCCGGATGTCAATCTCCGGCATCACCATATGATAGTATAAATACGCGCGTCTTGCATGATGCGCTTTGCAGCAAAGAATCGCCGTGTGAATCTCCAGTCCTTTTTCCAGAATCAACCGTCTGGTCTTTTCCGCATTCTCCAAAGTATACGTCGCTTCGCATTCTTTCAAAATCGCTTCTCTCGGCACTCCATGATAAAGAAGTACCGCTTCTAAAAAATCCGCTTCACAGCGAAAATCTGAGCCATATATCTCACTGCCGCCCTTCACGCCCCGAAAGCTGCCATCCGTTTTAGAATAGCCTCCGGAGGGAATGATGACAGGCGCATAGCCTTCATTAAAAATCCTAGCTGCCTCTTTAGTATGCTCCGGTCTGGCGCAGCCCGGGATAAAAATTGCATCCGCAGGCATCAGCATATCCTGCAAAAAAATGTACTCGGTAATTGCCTGGATTTCTTTGTGATCTAAAGAATACATCATTCTTTTCCACTCCGTTCCTTTTTCTCTTGCTTTTTCTTTAGCTTTTCTTCCCTTGCTTCCTTCATAAGCTTTTCTACCCTGTTGTGCTTTAACTTTCTAAGAGCCGGCTGCACTGTGCGGACAAGCATATGATAGTTTCTTTTATTTTCCAGGAAATAATTAAATTCCGCCCCGTAAAATATCATGGACATACAAAAATACAGCCAGATCAGAATGATCATAATACCTGCCATGCTGCCGTAAATATAAGTAAAATTACTAAAATGTTCCATGTAAAACGCACAGCCCTGGGAAATCACAAGCCATCCACAGGTTGCCAGCGCCGCCCCCGGAAACTGCCTTAAAAATCTGGACTTTCTCGCCGGGATAAATCGATAGATACACATAAACATTACCGTAAGGAAAATGATGGAAACTACCAGCCTTTTGTAAATAATCGTCCTTGCAATGGAAGCCAGAAGCGGAACAGAATTACAGATGAATATATAGAGATTATTTCCAAATACCCACAAAACCATCATCACTACAATAATTCCCGCAAAAGCCACCGTATATAACGTGCTCATTGCCCGGATCACAAAATAATTTCTGTCATCTTCTATATCATAAACAGAATTTAATCCCCGCACAATGGCATAAACGCCTTTGGAGGAGGACCAGAGTGCCGCAAAAATCGACACAGTGAATACCGACGTTCCCGTCTTCCTATATATTTCATTGACTAAACTGACAATTAATGACGTCGGCTCAAAAGACAACGCATTGGACAATATCGTGAGAATATCATCTTTGGTAAACGGCAGTGACTTTGTTAACGTCAACAATAAAACCATAAACGGAAACATGGACAACAAAATAAAAAAGGCTGCCATCGCCCCAAAAGCCGATATATGATCCTCTGTACATTTTTTCGAAAAGTCCATGGATAATTCAAAAAGCCCTCGAATATATCCCTTCTTCTTATATGTCATGGTTCATATCCTTTTCAAAATTTATTTCATAGTTCCGGGCTTTCGCCGCTCTAAGCTTCGCTCTCTCGCACTCGCTGCCCCTCATTCGCATTCCGGGCTTTCGCCCTTCTTGCTCTTTTCCTACTCTTTTTGTTTTTACGCGATTGCTCCGAGCTTCGCTCTCTCGCACTCGCTACCCCTCATTCGCACTCCGGGCTTTCGCCCTTCTTGCTCTTTCCACACTCTTTTTGTTTTTACGCGATTGCTCCGAGCTTCGCTCTCTCGCACTCGCTGCCCCTCATTCGCACTCCGGGCTTTCGCCCTTCTTGCTCTTTTTCTACTCTTTTTGTTTTTACGCGATTGCTCCGAGCTTCGCTCTCTCGCACTCGCTGCCCCTCATTCGCATTCCGGGCTTTCGCCCTTCTTGCTCATGAGGGGCAAGTCGCTCAATACCTGGGCAAAAGCATATGCAAGCATTGCTTTTGCCCAGGTATTGGCAACTTTTAAAAACAAAAAGCCGTCTCATGTCAGATGAGACGGCCGAAATTCTTAGCCCAAAATGCCGTTTCCTGCAATTTTGAGTCCTAGCCTAAGCCAGGTGGGTAACCTCAATCAGACTCCTGACTTCCTCCGGTATGAAAATACAAGGCCTGCCATTCGCCTGATGATTTGATTTCCCAAAATCAAAAATGTAGGTTCAAAATAGCAAGAGTTATCGCACATTCCAGGCAATTTTTTATACTGTTACTATATCGTAATTGAGGTAAAATTTCAAGGGATACTTTTTCGATCTGGTGCCAAAGTTTGCCTATTTGGTACAAAGTTACTTTTCGATCTGCTGCTAAAAGTCACGAACAAGTAAACATTATCAATAATACTATAATAAACTACGGTCGTTTGGATTTAATCAAGCACCAGCTTTCCATCCACCACATGATAATCCCGGTTTTTATGTTTTAATAAAATATGTTTCATATAATGCAGAAAATACTCTTCTCCTTTTTCTGCAAGCATTTTAAGAAGATAGCAAGTCAAAAAATCTGTTTCTTTATCTATTAAGATTTTATTCTTGCCACGCAAATAGTATTCCAACGCACTGCTGTCTTTATACGCTCCTTTTTGATAATTTTTGCTGGCGCAGATTCGATCAATAACCATTTCCGCCACATACTTTTTGGACATTTTCATCCCTTTTAAGGTTCCATCCGGCATATAATCGATCCAATATTCAAAATGATGAGGATTGCGCCCTTTATGATGAAGCCACCCTTTTGAGCAGCCGTTTAATTCTTTTTCGCGACTGATGGGACTCCTTGTCCCCTGATAATATACTCCTCCCGGAATAAATTCAATCGGATGATACTTCGACAAGTCATGGAGAATACCTTGCTTGTAAAGTCCAACCTGAAAACACATCGTTGTTACAAGCTTTTTATGATGATTAATTGTCCTTAAATGACCCAGAAAATCCATATTTCTCCCTTCCTCTTTGTGCTGATATCTATAACAAAATATACTGCTGAACAAATAGTTCATACCAGTTAGCTTATTTCTTAAAATATAGTATAATTAGTATTCATAGAAAAAACAAGGAAATGTTTTGCTTTATATCCACTAACTGTGAATAGATTAAGCAATTTGAATCCCTATTTTTATTATAATAAGTATAAGCGATAATATTTATAAATACAAGCGAACGAAAAAATGTTATTTTTATTCTTTTACAAAATCTTCAAGAAAATATCTACAAAAATGGCGTCGCATGAACGAACAAAATCTCGTCCATGCGACGCCATTAATAAGCTATTATTCTATTATCTTATAATCTTAAACCCAAGATCCGGCAAAGAATATAACGCATTCGATTCACTATTCCACCTGGATGCGGAAACACTTCTTCCGTTGATAAAATAGGATTTTTTAGGTTTATTATTATACTCCATACTCTTTACTTTTTTTACTTTATCATTTTCTATCTTGTAAATAATGTGATATGCACCTGTACTCTCACTGTTTAGTAAAACAATTTGATTGCTTTTTTTCTTATTTCTTGCCCTTGCGCCGTTTCCATCAAAACAGATTAACGGAGTAATTTCCCCCTGATAATAAGTCAAATACAACACTCTGTTATCACTGCTAACTTTTCCCCGCGGAGTGGCAAGTATCAGTTCGCTGATACCGTCACCATTAATATCTGTCACGTTATAATATGTGAAATCACTTAAATACACATATCTTGTTGTTAACTTATTCCATTCCTGGCATTTAACATATAAACCATAGACATTTCCGTTCAAAATCTGCTTATACCATTCTTTCACTGACGCAGAAGAACTATTGAGGGTCCATCCTGACCTATGGTAAATTCCATCTGTTGTTCCTGAGTTTAGATATGGTTTTATAAAGAAATAAAATTTGTGATTTTTTCCATAGTAGGAAAGGGAATTTCCATTCACCTTCGATAATTTAAGCGCCTGACCCGGTTTTATAAATCCTACTTTTTTAAATCCTTTTTGGCTGCTTTGGTAGGAAACCCACAGTTCAAATTTCTTTACTCCGGCTGTACTCGGAGCCTGCACTCTAAAGGAATAGGAACCTCCGTTGATCACAGAAACGGTACAGGTACTAAATGCTCTTCGATAGGACCATGCCCCATAAATCCGGCTTCCATTGATATCATAATAAGCTCTCGCACGATAATAATATATTTTTTGTGATGACAGACCGGAAAAAAAGACTGTCGTATTTCCCTTTCCTGTGGTTGTGGCAATGATTTGCTTACTGGCGTTTTGAAGCTCTACCTGCGTTCCCGTGGAATTTTTAAATGTGGATACCTGAATCGCACACTCCTGATTATTGGAATCATAATAATTTAAGCCAAAACTTGTCCTTGGCATAATAGAAGTTGTATTTGGCTTCACAATCCACTGCGCATATAATGTATGGTCCCCCAGTTTCGTCATATAAGATGAACTGGTGATTTTCGTTCCTCCTGTTGCTGATGTATACCAACCCTGGAACTGATAATCTGTTCTTGTTGGAGATGGCAGGGTTCCATAAGTTTGATTATACGACACGTATTTATAACCGGTACTGCACGTGCCTCCATTGGCGTCAAAGGTCACTTTGTAGGCATTTGCCTGCCATCTTGCATACACGGTCTTATTGCCTGCTGTCATTTTTGTAGTAGAATAAACTTTACTTCCGCCGCTGCTTGATGTATACCATCCCAAAAAAGTATATCCACTCTTTGTTGCAGTTGGTAAAGTTCCATAGGCATCATCATAATATATTGTCTTGCTTGAAGTGGAGCAACTTCCTCCATTAGCATTAAAGTATAAAGTATATTTATTTTTTGTCCATCGGGCATACAGGATATGATCATTTTTATTTGTCAAAACGGTTCCGCTATATATTCTGCTTCCACCGCTGCCTGATGTATACCATCCCAAAAAGGTATACCCTGTTTTACTGACAGTTTTTAACGACGGATAATACCCTTTTGTAGTACTGGATGAATTATAAAGCACTGGAAAACAACCATAATAAGCCCCGGACGATGGATCCTTCAAAGTAACCGTCACAATAAAAGTTCCGCTTCCGTTCTTTTCCGCAGCAATGTGCTTCATTACAAGCTCATTATCTGCTTCCGTAACCTTTTTGTCCTGATCAACGTCAGCAGCCGCAAAAGACTCATTTTCCAACTTCCATTCCGGATGGGCAAGCAGAGACTCAGAAGAAGATTCCACATTGATATGCCTTAATATTGCTAAAATATCTGTAGTATCAATCTTTCCATCATGGTTTACATCACCGAACTTGTACAAAGGCGCCGCCGCCGTTGCGGCTTCTGTTTTTATTTCCCAACCTCCCCAGATCAGGCCGCTCATCAATAACAGGAAACATAACCTGAGTAAGCGATTGGAAAATAATTTTTTCATACTTTTCATTCTCGTCAATCCTCCTTCATAAAAATATTAATTATTATTTCTTTATATGAACAATCATATAGACAAATTATAAATTAATTCTAGTAATTATACAAGTAATTATATTTCAAGGATTTTACCTATTGAAATCCCAATTGACAAACTATTCGAAAATAATACATTCATTATCTTTCTTTGATAACAATCACCTAAAGGACTTTGTTATCGATATCCTTCTGCCATTCGTCTCATGGCATAGATATTGATGGCGTTTGCCTGATCGCACCAGGCGCTTATCTTTGTATTATGGGCGGTCTGGCCGGCGTAATCGGCAGTTTGACGGGCATAACCTTCTATTCGTTCCACGCTGCTGCATAAATTCTGCACATTTTGATTAATTTGAACCAGTGCCCCATAAATCACCTGCTGATTTTTCTGTATTTGATCCAATTGTTTTTTAATTACATTAAACTTTACATCCTGTTCATAAAGATTATATGCTCCGGGATCTCCACCACATTGTTCCAGAGAGTGAGTTCTTCCAGTGCTTAAATACTGTAAAAACATACCGCAGGCAACAAAGTCTTGATAATCCGGATGAATGATGTCCATCGAATATAATTTTTTTAAACTGGTGATACATTGATTATACGCTGTATTTAACATAGGTTTTTCTCTCTGAATTTGTACAAGAATAAGCTGATCTTGTTTGGCTTTATCCACATATTTCTGTTTTTCAGATTTCTCTTCTTCTACTGCATTGTGCGCTTTATTTAGTTCACCTCTCACGATGTAAATAATTCCGCCTATCAGCACTACATAAAATAGCCCAACCGCAAGTTCTTTGTTTATAAAAGATAATAATACCACTGGAATATATAACATCAAATATACTCCACAACCTTTTCCAAATATGTCACTCCAACTAATCTTTTCCCTCACACTTCCGGTCTCAATCGGTCTATTGACATCAACCTTATTTGCATACGCCTTTTGTTTTTCCATTGTAGTCAATTTTTGGTATGTATTATACGCAATATTTCTTTGTGTTTCTAAATCAACAATATCCTGCAAATACTGTATTGTTTTTTCTATATTCATGTTATAACCCCCTGTCATTTTCTATCTCTTAATATATAATCAGCAATCGCCTTAAAAAACACACCCAGGCAATATTCAAATTAGTATTTCTTAGGAATAAATTAGCCCAAATATTGATTTTCACTAATCCTTCTCATTACCGTGGTATTATACGCTATAACTGTATTATAAAAAGTGTTAGTCTGAGCGGCAATTTTCATGTCCTTTACATCTTTTCTCATTTGATTCATTCCGGATATCAAACCATTAATTTGCGCTGAAATCTGTCTTTGTCCATTGATTAAAATACGCTGATTTTCAAGAACCTGATCTAATTTATTAATAACAATTCCTTTGAATAATTCATCCTCATATATATTATAAGCGCCCCGATCTTCACCATTTGCTTCTAAAGAATTGGTTCTTCCCGCTTTAAAATATTCCAAAAACATACCACACGCTTCAAGATAACGATACTTTGGATATATAATATTCAAGGAATACAATACATCTAAAATTTTCTTACTTTCATTATATGCCTTCAGTACCACTTGGTAATTCTCATTAAGAACTGCCATATCCTCTCTTCCTTTTTTCGCCAACACTGCTGACATTGCATTCACAAGTTTTTGTTCATCCTTTCTCTTTTTAAATGGATATCTAAAACAAGCTATCGCAGCTATTATTATAATTAAAACAAGCACCCATCCAAACAAACCATCATTGTAACTTGAATCTAATACTTCGTCCAGAGTCACCAAGCTTCCATATATAAGCCAAAGGCCTATCAGAAAAAATATATAATGAATTGGTTTTATTTTTTCTTTATATACTTTCTTATCTTCTTCAGCATTGCTTTGCGCTTTTTTATATTCTTTTACAATATAATTATTGATTGTATCTTCCGCGATTCTTTTCTGTTTTTCCACTTCTAAAACATCGCTTAAATATAACATTATTTTTTGTTTTTCCATCACATTTTTCCCCTTCTTATTTGTGAACTTGATTACTTAATAATTTTTTTATTTCCGCCTCCACAAATTCTCTTCTCAGTTCCGCAACCCGGCAAAAAAACGGATCCACTTGTTCTTCGTCGTCATACGCAAGCTTAAAATTGGCGACACAATGCTCACAAAATCTAATATTATCGCACTGATTACATTTATATGAAGGAGATGATTTCTTTTCTATAAATTCGTTTTGTAAATAATCCCATCCATCGTCAAAATTACCTTTGCGCAAATCATACTTGTCGTAAGAAGCTCTGACGCATCCCTGCATTTTCAAATCAGATGTAATAAAAATATGTTGATTAGCAATGGAGCATGGATACAAATATCCTTTATTAAATCTTTCTATTGTTTTTTGAGGACGCATCTGAATCTCTCCGGTTAGCAAGTCTTTTGCAACATCTTTCCAGAAACAGTTTCTGCCTTTATCCTTTATATCAAATTCAAAAGCTTCTTCTGGTGTTAACCGAAGAGAAACCGGTTCCATTGATCCGTCGCTTCTTGGATGCACATCAAGTATTACAACCATCGGAACGCCCAGTTGATTACCGAACTCTCTTACTTTATATAAATCATCAATATTTTGTTCCATTGCAACAAATTTAAGCTCATAATTAATATTATTTTTTTGTAGTAATTCAAGAGCATCCATGAATTTTTTATAGCTTCCTTTTACCCCGGTTACTTTTTCATAGGTTTCTTCCGAATATCCATACATCGAAGTACTAATTACTTCCACTGGATATTCTTTGAATAAATCGATATGCTTTTGAGAGAGCAATGTTATATTAGAAAGAACTGATACAAGCACACCCCGTTTTTTGGCATGAATAAACAGCTCCTCAAAATCAGGTCTGGTAAATACTTCACCTCCCGTAAAGTAGCAATCCAACAATCCACGCTCTACCAATACATCAAAAATATCTTTAAATTCTTCCGTGCTCATATCTATATGTCCACGATCTGGTTGTGCATAACAATGCACACAGTTCAGATTACACTTACAGGTCAATTCAAATCCTGCTGTAAATGGAGCTCGAATCCCATCAAAATTTTCGTCTATAAAATCATTCATCAACTTATTATGAATACAATAATTTTCTGCCATATTTTTTACCTTCTTTACTATTCCAATATTAATTTTTGATCTATCATGCTTGATATAAAAAGCTTAATGGAATATCCCTCTGCTGAATCTTCATTTAACCCATAAATTTCAGATATTTTTTCATAGAGTTCTTCACGATTTTCCACCTCAGAAGCCATCTTCCATATGAGAGCCGCAGATTCATTAAGATAAATTGGATGATTGCTTGCTTCGTTATACTTTATTGGCATCAATATGGCCTTCCCATATATTTCCCTTAAAATTAAACTGGAGTTGCTTTTCATCTGCCTTTTCTCCCCTCTCAATCTAAGAAATGGAATTTCCCATCATTGTCTAATCATGGGAAATTCCATTTATCCATTACTTTTACGCTATTTTCCTTGATAACAACACGCTTTAAAAGTGCAGTGATAAGGATTTTCTGGTCCATAAGCAGCCGTCTTGTCACTTTTTTCCAATACCGTCATCTGCGGAAATTCAAATATTTTCTTTTTTTTCATAATTTTACCTCCTTTTAGTCTTTAGTGGCTCAATAAGAGTTCCTCTCCATCACGATAAAATGCTTCTTTTATATATCCTACTTTATCCTACTTTATCTTACTTGTCAATATTTTATCGTTCCTGGTGGTATCCTTTTTAAAAAGGAGTTATGTTATGAAACCATTAAAAACAAAAGTCAGTATCACCCTGGATCATGATCTGGTGAATATCATTAAAGAGCTAGCAGAGGAAGATGATCGTTCCTTCAGCCAATATATAAATCTTGTTCTAAAAGAATGGGTATCAAACAAAAAGCCGGAAGAAGATTCCACCAAACAAAGTTAAAGAAAAAAGGACTGCCGCCCTAATCCGAAAATGCAATGTATGAATCCTCATTATTTAGCGCAGCAGTCTCCTTCATCTAAATGACCAACTTTTATTATTTATTTTTGTACATCTCTATGTTAAACAAAACTTCTCTGGCTTTT
>CAZKQV010000030.1:0-34051 GCA_964555015.1 uncultured Eubacterium sp.
TCTCTTTCAGTTTTTCTTCGCCATAATCAAGAAGTTCCATAATAATCTGCACCAGATCCTTTTCCTCAACTTCTCCCCGGTCGTATCCCTGCATTGAGACAGTAAGGCTGATTTTCTTTTTCTCAAAATCCTGTGCCCTGTGATACAACGCAGCGTCAAGAAACCAATCATTACAATAGATTCCCGCCTTTATTTCATGATAAAAATCCTTTAATTGATTGATATAGGAAACCATCCTTTCTTTTTTCAGATCGTCATCTGTTAGTCCATTCATTTCTTTCATCTGCTCATTCATGATTACCTGGCTTTTTTTCATTTGCGTAATTTGTCTTATGATGGCATTACAATGGATTTCCACGATTTCTTTTTGTTCTCTCAAAAAATCATTTCTCCGTCTGCTGTTTGTGATAAAGGATTGGACAAAATAAAGGATTGCGATTAAAAGACTGCAAAATAGTATAGATACTAAGAGAGTTATGAATTTATAACGATCAGCATAGACCCAAGACAAAAAACATGAATCCAAATACAGGATTATTAAAATCCACATAATTTTTCTATGATGCAGCAAAAAGCCAATGAATTTTTCCAAAAACGGAATAATTTTTCCAATGAGTACAAGGTACAAAATCGCTCCTGCTGCGAATATGGCAATTACATCCCACCTAAGGGGATAATAATACACCCATGCAAAATTTCTGTCGTAAATCATGCTGATAAAGGCAGAAATCACAGCATTATAAAACCCGATCGGCAGCTCTGAGAACATGAAAGCAAGGAGTAATTTCAGCAGATCTACGTCTAACATCCAGTAACATACAATAGTATAAGAAAGAATTGCAATCCAAGATATCAGAAGGCAGACTCCTCCCCACCAAAGAGCTTCGCCATAATAACGCGCCAAAATATTTTGGACCAGTACGTTGAAAAGGAGTACTCTTAATATGGAATACACGAAAAACGGAACCATACTATTTCTTCTCTTTAAAGAGAAAAAGTGTATAAGTGCGTATGTCTGTGTTCCCATGTTCATGGCCGTTATCAAAAACACATTGATCGATGAACTTAATATGTATTGCATCTCGGGATTCATCCATCATTCCCCTTCTTTTAATGAAATATGCTGTTTTAAAATATGTTCTTTATCATCAAGTTCAACGGTTATGGTTCCGTGATACTTATCGACAATATTTTGAATGATTCCCATACCAATTCCATGTATATTCTTTTCCTTTTTTTTCGTCTGAAAATCGATGGTTTCTTTGGGATTTACATAGTTTTGTATTGTAATATCTACAATGTTATCTTCTTTTTCCATATAAAAGGAAATTCCCTTTTTATCCGGATCCTGGATACGCTCATTGGCTTCAATAGCATTATCAAACAGATTGTGAAGCAAACTTACCACATCGATTTCTTTCATCTTTCCATGGTAATTTTTTCTCACATATATTTCTATGGGAATATCCATATTTTTACATTGCTGTTTTTTTATCGCTATAATAGAGTTCACAATTTCATCACTGCAAAAGCTCTCTCCTGTAATCTCCTGATAGCTTCCTTTTAGTCCATCCATATAAGATCTTAAGTTCGTAATTTCTTCTTCATCATTTTGACAAAGATATTCAAGAGTCTGAATATGCTTTGCCAGATCATGCCGATAACGCCTGGTTGCCTCTATTCTCTCCTGAATCACGCCATACAACTCATTCATATATTCCATATAAGTTTCTGTCATGCGATTTTCCATTTGTATTTCATTTGCTTTCATAATCTTGACAGCCATAAAGCATAAAATCGCCAGAATAATCAAAAATAAAGCCACTACTTCCATTTATTATCTCCTAAAAAAACTGATTGTGTATCCATGCGGAAAATTCCTCTTTGACGGACTTACGATACGCTCTGCTTATAGAAATCTCTGCGTCATTGTCCATAATCAGGATATTCTTTTTAAATTCTCTAATGGCAGAAAAGGAAACAATATAGCTATTGTGGCACCGTATAAATTCCTGATGGGAAAGGCGCTCATAAATCATATTGATTTTATCCCATATTCTGTATTCTCCCCGCACAGTCACAATTTTTGTAATGCGTTTATCTCTTTCAAAATATAGGATATCCTTTAAAGCAATGGAAACTATATTACCGCCAACGGTTGAAAAGACGATTTTATTGTGTGCAAATTCTTCGTGGTATAGAAGTTTATCGAATACTTCCTGAATGTGGTTCTCAAACTGATCTTTTAGAATAAAATGTATATGATCTGTTTGATACACATCTGTTGCATAATATATGTAGTTTGTCAGAAATATGATCTGACAACTTTTCCATCTTTTATTGATCCGGGCAGCGATATCGATACCATTCGTTTTTTTCTCATTGCCTTTCTCCGTATCGTCTGCTTCAAATTCAATATCCATAAAAAGAGCATCCGGCGGCGTTCCATCATAGCTTTTCAAATCATCTTTTGAATGAAAAACAATAAATTCAATCTCTTCTTTAATTTTCTGTGCATACTCCTCGACGATCTGTTTTGCCTTGCAGCACCAGATTTTATCATCATCACATATTCCAACAATCATAGTTTTCTCTCCATTTTAATGATTTCGTAATAATACATCTGCTTATCGAAAATTAAACCTAAAAATTATATCACATATAATTTACATTTTAATTTTTCTACATAATTCGACCACAATTTGTAACTTTTGACCTTTTTCCCGGGAAAGGGACGATAAAATGACTTTTCATAATTCACCGTCTTTTTGTAATATTTTACATTTTGGATTTTCATTATACAATGCCCGTTCTTTCTTATTTTTTACTTTTCAATTTTTTTTGATGATTCCACTGATAATGCGGTTTTTCTTTTCCAAAAAGCAAATATCTTATATAATCATCCAAAACAATACATACCGCGCTTAGAAAAAACCATAATAATGAAAAAACAAAGCAAATTTGTCCCTTATAATTCAATGGAATGTGGGAATAGTCCCAGACATTAAGATGGAGCCTTATATTTACGATCACTCCGGTAATGTATTCATAGGAGGTTATGATCACGCCCCCTAAAACCATCTGCATAAGAAAACTCAGCCTTTTCTTTTTTGTCTCATTTAACAGCCCGATACTGTAAAAACTCAGGCCTCCGCACAAAAACATGGATATATGGGAATATCCCCTGCACAGTATTTCAAAATTATAATATAGCATCCCGCCAAAACTGATTAAAAAGGGGGCTTTTGTCATAAATAATAGTGATTTTTTCATAAAATCCTCCAACAGTATAACCGATCGGACATCCGGATTAAATTTTTATCATAGAAATCTTTTTGGCTTTTTACATTTAGTATAATTTTTCTCCCAAGGAATATTCACCATTTCCCCAAATCTACATTTTGGCAAACCCAGACAAATTGACAAAAAAGGCGCCGAAGCTTGCAGAGAAAAATCACAAGCTTGGCGCCTATTTACATTTTTTTCGTTTTTTTTAAATTATTCTTCCTGTCCGCGTTACTGATCGTTGGTCAATTTCAGTTTGTCCAAAATATAGAAAATCAAACTTAATACCATACCAACCACGCAGGCAAGAACCATACCTGTCAACTGGATTCCTCCAAATTTTAAGGAAATTCCGGAAAGTCCTGTCACAAAGACCACGGAGGTCAAGGTAAGATTTCTGGAACGTCCATAATCCACCTTGGAATCTACCAAAATGCGGATACCGGACGCTCCGATCATTCCATAAAGTAAAAAGGAGATTCCACCGATTACTGGTCCGGGGATCGTTTGGATCAGCATAGAAAACTTTCCGACAAAGGAACAGATGATCGACAGTATCGCAGCTCCCGCAATTACCCTTACGCTGTATACTTTTGTCACTGCCATAACGCCGATATTTTCCCCATAGGTTGTGGTCGGCACAGAACCGATGAGTCCGGAGATCATCGTAGAAAGGTTATCCCCCAATAAAGAGCGGTGAAGTCCCGGATCCTTTAACAAATCCCTTCCGATAATTTTGCTGGTAACAACCTGATGTCCGATGTGCTCCGAGACAATCACCAATATGACGGGTGTAATGGTCATGATCGCCTCAATATTAAACTTTGGCGCCTGAAACTGCGGCAGCGCAAACCAGGACGCCGCTGCCACATCGGCAAAGCTTATGATTCCACAGCAGAATGCCGCTGCATATCCTGCGATCACCGCAATCAAAATAGGAATCACAGATAGAAATCCCCGGAATAAAATATTGCCAAATATGGCCACTCCCAAGGTCACAAGGAACACGATCACATTTTTCGGATCTACCACTTCATCCAACAATCCGGCATTACTTGCAGCGCTGCTTGACAATTCCAGGCCAATCAATGCCACTACCGGTCCCATAGCCGCCGGAGGCAGCACAACGTCGATCCACTCCGAGCCAAACTTATAAATGATAAGCGCGATCACACAGCCCAAAAAGCCGACTGCAACGAATCCTCCCAGCGCATATTCATATCCCATCTTGCCAATCACCACTCCGGCCGGAGCTAAAAAAGCAAAGCTGGAACCTAAATAGGCGGGAGCTTTTCCCTTTGTGATCAGAATAAATAACAAAGTTCCCACACCATTCATAAACAGAACGATCGCAGGGCTGATTCCGAACAAAAAAGGAACCAGCACCGACGCCCCAAACATGGCAAACATATGCTGGATACTTAAAGGAATCAATAGTTTTACAGGAACTTTTTCTTCCACTTGAATAATTTTTCTACTTTCCATTTTTCTTCCTCCCGTTTTTTCTTACGATATTGTATCACGACTGCATCAGAAAGGGAATCACGAAATTTATAATCTTTTTTATGTTATAATCTCTTCTATTTCATACTAAAAGCGCCGCGCTGGTGATTAGCGCGGCGCCTACAAAGCGTCTTACTTTATAATTATAATACTTTGCTAAGGAAATCTTTTAATCGGTCGTTATCCGGATCGCTGAATATCTTTTCCGGTGTTCCGGCCTCTGCGATCACGCCGTCATTCATGAAAAGAACTCTGTCAGAAATTTCCCTGGCAAATCCCATTTCATGGGTTACGATCATCATGGTCATTCCTTCTTTGGCAAGTTCCCGGATAACTTCCAGCACTTCGCCAACCATCTCCGGGTCTAAGGCCGAAGTAGGCTCGTCAAAAAGCATTACATCCGGTTCCATGGCAAGGGCTCTCACAATGGCAAGCCTCTGTTTTTGGCCGCCGGAAAGTTTGGTCGGACGGACGTCCGCTTTCTCCCGAAGCCCCACACGGTCCAACAGCGCCATAGCCTGATCGTAGGCTTCCTCCGGAGTCTTTTTCTTAAGAAGGATCGGCGCCAATGTAATATTTTTTTCCACACTCATGTTAGGAAACACATTAAAATGCTGAAAAACCATTCCCATTTTTTGTCTGTGTATATTAATATCAACACCCTTTGCTGTAATATCCTGTCCTTCAAATAAAATCCGGCCGCTTGTTGGAATTTCCAAAAGATTCATGCAGCGCAAAAGCGTGGACTTCCCGGAGCCGGAAGGACCGATCAAGCTGACAATTTCAGACTGTTCAACGTGTTCTGTCACATCTTTTAATACTTCTAACTTTCCAAAGCTTTTAGAAATATGTTCAAATTTAATCATGCTCTCTTCCCATCCTTTTCTCCATCAAAGCAACAAGTTTGCTTAATACAAATCCCAGGGCGAAATAAATCACACCGACTACGATCAATGGCTCCAACGTCAAATAGGTCGTTCCGTTGATTGTAAGATAAGTCGTCATCAAGTCTCCGACAAAGAACGTGGAAGCAAGTGACGTCTCTTTTATGTCCGTTACAAATTCATTGGCAAGGGCAGGAAGGATATTTTTCATGGCCTGGGGCAAAACCACATGGGTAAATGCCTGCACGCCATTTAAGCCAAGACTTCTGGCAGCCTCCGTCTGTCCCTTGTCCACCGCCTGGATTCCCGAACGGATAATCTCTGAGATATAAGCGGTGGTATTTAACACAAGACCCACGCTCACCGCCGGAAAAGGAGCCAGATTAATTCCAAAGGAAGGAAACAGAAAATAAAAGATGTATAACTGCAAAAGAAGCGGCGTATTACGAAACAGCTCAATATAAGCCGTCGCAATAAAGGAAATCACTTTGTTCTTTCGCATTTTTAATAAAGCCACAATTGTACCAAGCACTGTACCGAGGGTTACCGCAATCAATGCCAGACCAAGGGTGTATCCAATACCTTTCAGGAATAAATGAGAGTAGTTATTCGCTACCTCCAATATTTTCATTATCATATTACATTACCACCTAACCAAATACTCTCCGGACTATTCTGTAATTGTCTGTGCAAGTTCCTGCGCTTCTACGATCCACTGTCCGTATAATTCCTGGTCGTTAACGCCTTTTATGATCTCATTGAGCTTCTCTGTCAGTTCGGTCTCGCCTTTGTTTACTGCAACAACAAGTTCGCCTTCTTCGTATGTATATTCCGGCGCTGCGATTGCCAGCGTATCGTCGGAAGCGATCACAGAATCCGCCATAACAGCCTGTAATACGACACCTGCGCATTTATTGGCCTTTACCATCTGGATTCCGTCCGTTGTCTTCTTTACAAGCTGTACTTTTGCCTGTGCCTGGCTTTCTGCCACATCTGCCTGCGCAGAACCATTCTGAGCCGCAAGACTTGCTCCTACGAAATCTTCTGCTGTTTTGTATTTATCCATATCTGCTTTGTTGATCACGACGCACTGTTCGGAATCGTCAAAATATGCATCAGTGAAATCAACAGTTTTTTTCCTCTCTTCGCTTGGATAAAATCCGCTGATGGAGATATCTACTTTATTCTGTGTCACACCGGCAAGGCAGGCGTCAAAACTCATCGGAACGATCTCAAGCTCCACATCAAGCTGCTCTGCAATGTATCTTGCAAGTTCCATATCTGCTCCCACATAAGCGTCCTGTCCGCTCTTTGACGGATCTTCAAACTCATAAGGCGCAAAGTCCGGAGACGTCGATACCTTAAGAACTCCTGCTTCCTGAATGTTTTCTAATGCGTTGGAAGCGCCGCTGTCTCCTGTGCTGTTTTCGGCGCCGCTGTTTCCGCCACAAGCTGCCATACTAAGTACCATTGCCCCGGCAAATGCAAAAGCTAATAATTTTTTCTTCATGTTTACCTCATTTCTTCTCTCTGTTTTTTGTTTACGGGTTACAATTTATTGCCAAAAAAGATATCCAAAGCCGTCATCGCCATAGCCTTCGCCGCCTTTAACAGCAGTTCATGGGCTCCCTCTGAATCCGCCACACTGATAAACGAATCCTCATGAATGTCCGCCTCAGAAAGGTGAGCCATGCTGAGGTAGCAATAGCACGTCGGGCAACGATAGGATACGTTCCCGATATCGGAACTGGCCGCATGGTAGATATCTCCCTTTGACAGATCAGTCACACCGACCTTTTTAAGATTCTGGATCATGCACTCTTTTAAATGCGGATCATTCTTAAGGTCATAATAAGTGTTTTCTGCTCTGGTATATCGGAAAACGGCTCCGGTCATCAGTTCGGCTCCCTTCCCGATATTTAGCAATCGCTGAATGATGGTTTCCAGTCTGTCTTTGCTGGAATCCCTGACATAAACGCTTAAAGAAGCGTGCTCCGGGATAATGGAAGCTCTCCCTCCTCCGTCTATGTAAGTCACATGGATCTTCACTTCCGGCGGAAGCATCTGCCTTAATGCGTTAATTCCTGCGATGGTGAGCTGGCAGGCGTCTAAGGCGCTCACGCCTCTTTCCGGAGCCTTTGCCGCATGGGCTGACTTTCCGTCAAATTCAAACACAAAATCCGTCATCGCAAGGGCAACGGTATCCACACAGTTTTCCCGCATCAAATGCATTTCAAAAACGCCGTCGAGATCGTCAAAAGCGCCGGCATCGGCCATATTCACTTTCCGGCCTGTCTCTTCCTCCCCGGGAGTTCCGATATAACATACCTCCCCCGGCGCCTCCTTTTCCTCAAGGAGTTTCGCCGTAATAAGGGCAGAAAGCGCAGAACTTGCCGCAATCCAGTTGTGTCCGCAGGCATGGGCCATCTCATCGTGATTCTTTCCATAGCCCGGAAGTGCGTCATACTCTGCCAAAAAAGCAACTTTGGCTCCGCCCCTTCCCCACCGGCAGCGAAAAGCGGTCTCTAAATCAAGATAGGGAAACTCTGCGTGAAAATCCTTTTCCTTCATCTTCTCAACAAGATACCTGGAAGAATAATACTCCTTATCGCTGTATTCCGGATGATCAAAGATCTCCTTACTGATCTCAAAGGCCCAATCGGCATATTCCTCTGCCAGTTGGCAGATCCTTTGCTTCATTTGCTCTAGTGATTCCATTCGGCGTCTCTTCGGGATCCATGGATCCCTTCCTTCTAATTTATTTTCATAAAATTCACATATTTTGAATATTTATGCACATATCTTCTATACTTTACCTTAAGTACTAATCAATGTCAAGATGCTAAAATAAAGACTTTAAAAGGAAATTTCTTGTATTTTCTTAATATTCTTCTTGTAAGGGTTATTGTTTTCATGTAGAATAATGAAAGTTATATGAAACGATTCTTTTAGAATCAACTATAATAAAAACAGGGAGGCTTTAGAATATGGCTCAATTATGGGGAGGACGTTTTACAAAGGAGACCGATCAACTGGTCTATAATTTTAATGCGTCCATCGATTTTGATAAAAAGTTTTATAAACAGGATATGGAAGGGAGCATGGCTCACGTTAAGATGCTCGCCGCCGTCGGCGTGTTGACCGAAGAGGAAAAAGAACAAATTCTTAAAGGGATTTCCGGTATTTTGCGGGACGTGGAAAACGGCACCCTGGCTATCACCGAAGAATACGAAGATATTCACAGTTTTGTCGAGGCTAATCTGATCGACCGGATCGGCGATCCGGGCAAGAAACTCCACACCGGACGAAGCCGTAATGACCAGGTTGCCCTTGATATGAAGCTTTATACCAGAGACGAACTTGTCGCCATCCGCGGACTTGTTTTTGAGCTTATAAAGGTTTGCCATAATTTAATGAAGGAACATATCCACACTGCTATGCCGGGATTTACCCATCTGCAAAAGGCGCAGCCTCTTACTCTGGCCCACCATATCGGGGCTTATACCGAAATGTTTAAGAGAGATTATGACCGCTTGTGCGATATTTATGAACGAATGAATTACTGCCCTCTTGGCAGCGGCGCTCTTGCAGGAACCACCTACCCTTTAGACAGAGAACTTACCGCATCTTTACTCGGCTTTTACGGTCCAACCCTCAACAGTATGGATTCCGTTTCAGACCGGGATTATGTGATTGAGCTTCTCAATGCCTTATCCATTATTATGATGCATCTTAGCCGGTTCTGCGAAGAGATCATCCTCTGGAACTCCAACGAATACCAGTTTATTGAAATTGACGACACCTACAGCACCGGAAGCAGCATCATGCCGCAAAAAAAGAATCCGGATATCGCCGAACTGGTCCGAGGAAAAACCGGACGTGTCTACGGCGCTTTGCAGTCTATGCTCACCACTATGAAGGGGATCCCTCTTGCTTACAATAAGGATATGCAGGAGGATAAGGAACTTACTTTTGACGCTTACGACACCGTAAAGGGCTGCCTTGCCCTGTTTACCGGAATGCTTAAAACCATTTCCTTTAATAAAGGCCGTATGGAAAACAGCGCAAAACACGGCTTCACCAACGCCACCGACGCCGCTGATTACCTCGTCAATCATGGCGTACCTTTCCGTGACGCCCATGGAATTGTTGGAAAATTAGTTTTATATTGTATCGAAAAGGGAATCTCCCTTGATGAAATGTCTTTGGAGGAATACAAGGCGATCCATCCGGTTTTTGAGGAAGATATCTACGACGCCATTTCCATTAAAACCTGTATCGACAAACGTAATACCATCGGCGCGCCGGGTCCTGAGGCCATGAAAAAGGTAATTGCGATCAATGAAGACTGGATCGGCTCCCGGATTCCCGAAAAAGAGTAAAAGGAGTAATTTGAAATAGCTTAAATATTATAATATAAAAAGCTCTGTTTTTTCTTACCGCAAACTCATATGATTTGTGCGCAGAAAAAACGGAGCTTTTTTAAAATGCATGATATGCATTATCCATCGATTTCACTTTTTTGTTCCATATTTATGGCCAGATTTCTGGTGGAGAATTGTATCTGATGATTCTCAAATTCTATTTTTATTTTTTCCATTATGTGCCATTTAAGGTCCCAAAATTCCTCGGATTTTACCCAGAAACGAACGCCGACTTCTGTTCCGGTGTCTTTGAACTCATTAACATATACCCGGTTATTCTCGTCTTTTAAAATGGCTTTTTCTTTGTTGATTATGTCTTTAAGAATGGAAACCACATTTCGAATATCTTCTTTATAGTCCACACACACAAGAATCTGCACCATTCTCTTTTCCCGGGCGGTAATATTAGTAATGCTGGTGTTGGAAAGGTTTCCGTTTGGAACAAATACAACCTGATTATCCGTAGTCATTAACTTTGTATACATAATACCGATTGCTAAAACCGTTCCCTCTTTCCCGGAACTTTCTTCTATAATATAGTCTCCCACCTGGAAAGGTTTGATAAAAAGAAGTATCACGCCTCCGGCAATATTGGTAAGCGAACCCTGCAGCGACAGACCAAGGGCAAGTCCGGCGGAACCTAACATGGCGATAATACTTGAGGTCGCCACGCCAAGCTCGCTGACTGCCATAAAGATTACTAATATTTTTAACGCTATTTTTAAGAAAGAGATAAAGAAGGAGCGAAGGGTCAAATCGATATTTGATTTTTCAAAAATACGTTCGGTAGCCTTGACGATATATTTAATCACCTTAAATCCGATGATCCATATAAGAATCGCAACGACCAAATGACCTGCAAAACCAACTAATTGGGTTTTTGACATTCCGATTTCCCTTGCAATTGCCACGAGAATTTTATTTGCCATATTTACCTCTTTCTTTGTGTGTTATGATGCTTATTTCGCAGTGATGTATCCCTGTGCGGTAAGCAGCTCTGCGCAAAGAACGGCGCCGCCCGCTGCTCCTCTTACCGTGTTATGGGATAATCCAATGAACTTATAATCATAGATGCTGTCTTCTCTAAGACGTCCCATGGATACTCCCATTCCGTTTTCGTAGTCAACATCCAACTGCACCTGAGGCCGATTGTCCTCTTCCATATAACAGATGAACTGCTTTGGTGCGCTTGGAAGATCAAGCTCCTGAGGAAGTCCCTTAAAGTTTTCCCAGCGATCAATGATCTCTTCTTTGGTCGGTTTCTTCTCAAAGTTTACAAACACGGCCGCTGTATGTCCGTTTAAGACAGGAACACGGATGCACTGTGTCGTGATTTTTGGAGATTGCGCTTTCACGATCTGGCCGTCCACGACTTTACCAAACATTCTAAGTGGTTCCTGCTCTGATTTTTCTTCCTCACCGCCGATATAAGGGATAATATTTTCCACCATCTCAGGCCAGTCTTTGAAAGTTTTTCCCGCGCCGCTGATGGCCTGGTATGTGGTTGCAACCACTTCTGTCGGACCAAACTCTTTTAATGCAAATAACGCAGGGGCATAGGACTGAATGGAGCAGTTTGGTTTTACTGCCACAAAACCTCTTGTTGTTCCAAGACGTTTCTTTTGTGCTTCAATCACTTCAAAATGCTCCGGATTGATTTCCGGCACTACCATAGGAACGTCTGGCGTCCAGCGATGAGCGCTGTTATTGGAAACCACCGGTGTTTCTGTCTTAGCATATTCGTCTTCAATGGCGCGGATCTCTTCTTTTGACATATCCACTGCGCTAAAAACAAAATCAACTAAAGAAGCGACTTTATCTACTTCATTTACATTCATGACCACAAGCTGTTTTACGGCTTCCGGCATCGGGGTTGTCATTTTCCATCTGCCGCCTACAGCCTCCTCATAAGTTTTTCCTGCGGAACGAGGACTTGCCGCAATGGCAACTACTTCAAACCATGGGTGATTTTCCAGAAGGGAAATAAACCGCTGACCAACCATTCCCGTACCACCCAGAATGCCAACTTTTAACTTTTTATCCAACTTCACTTCATTCACCTCTTATTTAATAATTCTTACTTTTAATACGCCGTCAATTGCTGCGATATCTTCTGCCGCCTTCACTGCGATCTTTTCATCGATATCAAAGATTGCATAAGAGTATTCGCCTCTTGTCTTATTGCTCATCTCTGCAATGTTAATTCCGTCTTTGCTGAATACTCCGGTAAATTGGGTGAGCATATTCGGAATATTTTTATGGATGATGGAAATTCTTCCCTGAGTTTTGCAAACGCCCAAATCTGTTGTCGGCATATTCACAGAGTTTTTGATATTTCCATTTTCCAGATAATCCATTAACTGTTCCACTGCCATGATCGCGCAGTTGTCTTCCGACTCTTCTGTGGAAGCGCCAAGATGAGGAAAGGCGATCACTCCCTCTGCATCAGCACATACCGGCGTCGGGAAGTCTGTCACATAATGACGTATTTTTTTATCTTCAAGAGCTTTAACGATCGCAGCTTCATCCACCAGACCATTTCTCGCAAAGTTCAAAATGGTTACGTTATCTTTCATTTTGGAGATGGCGTCTTCTCCGATCATATTTCTTGTAGCATCCAACAATGGGACGTGTACCGTAATAAAGTCGCAGGTCTCGTAAATTTCATCAACAGTGGAAACATGATGAACCGCTCTGGACAAATTCCATGCGCTTTTCAGAGACAGGAAAGGATCGTATCCATATACTTCCATTCCCAGGTCTTTTGCTGCATTTGCTACTAAAACTCCAATTGCTCCAAGGCCGATCACGCCAAGCTTTTTACCTTTGATCTCTGTTCCGGCATAAGCTTTTTTCGCCTTTTCCATACTTTTGGTGATCGTCTCGTCATGCTCATGTTCTACTACCCAGTGATTTCCGCCGATCAGGTCTCTGGACGCAAGGAGCATACCGGCAATGACAAGCTCCTTTACACCATTGGCATTTGCTCCCGGTGTGTTAAATACGACGATACCTTTTTTTGCATAGTCGTCAGCCGGAATGTTATTGACTCCGGCGCCGGCTCTTGCTACAGCAAGAAGGTTAGGCAGATCCTTCATATCATGCATTGCGGCGCTTCTTACTAAGATCGCTTCTGCCTCATTTAATTCCTCCGTTTTTGTGTAATTCTCGTCAAAAAGAGAAAGTCCGCATTTTGCAATTGGGTTTAAACATTTAAAATGGTACATATTAAGATTGCTCCTTTATCATTTATATTTATTCTATGTGCATTTATTTATTTGTTTAGAAGATCTTCTTCGGAAAACGCTTCACTGATAGAAGCTCCCGGAGCGACCATCGGCCACACTTTTTCATCGCTGTCGATCATACAATCAATCAGATAAAATTCTTTGCTGTCCATCGCTTCTTTAAATGCACTTTCAAACTCCTGTATGTTTGTAACCCGTTTTGCTTTTCCACCCATAGCTTCCGCTAATTTCACAAAATCTACTTTATCGTTCAGTGTTGTCGCAGAATATCTCTCCCCATAAAATAAATTCTGCCACTGTCTTACCATACCCAATACATGATTATTAATCACAATCTGAATCACCGGAATCTGGGAACGCGTCGCCGTTGCGACCTCGTTCATATTCATACGGAAACATCCGTCTCCGGCAATATTGACCACTGTTTTATCCGGACATCCCATTTTTGCGCCGATTGCTGCGCCCAGGCCGTAGCCCATGGTTCCCAGACCGCCGGACGTCAAAAACTGTCTTGGCTGCCGATACTGATAAAACTGTGCCGCCCACATCTGATGCTGGCCCACTTCCGTTGTGATGATCGCTTCTCCTCCGGTCATCTCGTACACTTTTTTTACCACTGCCGGACCGGCCAGAACATCTTCATGATATTTCAGCGGATATTTTTCTTTCATTTTTTTGATTTCTGCAAGCCATTCTCCGTGATCCTGCTGTTTCAGGCGTTTGTTCAATAAGGTGAGCACCGCCTTCACATCTCCGACGATCGCGGTATCCACCGTGATATTTTTATTGATTTCCGCAGGGTCAATGTCAATCTGAATGATCTTGGCATTTTTTGCAAAAGTCTTTTCGTTGCCGTATACACGGTCGCTGAAACGGCACCCGATGGCGATCAGAAGATCCGCTTTGGAAACTCCGATATTGGAGGTTTTTGTTCCGTGCATACCAAGCATTCCGGTATAGTTTTCTTCCGTGCCGTCAAAAGCGCCTTTGCCCATAAGCGTATCGCATACCGGCGCATCGACGATCCTTGCAAACTCACGAAGCTGTGAAGAGGCATTGGCAAGGGTGCAGCCGCCTCCCACCAGAATAAAAGGCCGCTTCGCTGCGCGGATCCTTTCGATGGCTTCCTGCATCTTACTTTCCCGGATCGTATCACTCACCGGATAAATTTTTTCCGGAACCGCAGTTTCATAATAGGTTTTTGCCGCTGTGACATCCTTTGGAATATCGATAAGCACCGGCCCTTTTCTTCCGGAATTGGCGATGGTAAATGCCTCCCGGATCGTATACGCCAGGTCCTCCACATCCTTTACAATATAATTATGCTTTGTAATAGGCATGGTCACTCCCTTGATATCGATCTCCTGAAAGGAATCTTTTCCAAGAAGCCTTACTCCCACATTGGCGGTGATGGCAACCACCGGAATGGAGTCCATATAAGCTGTTGCAAGACCGGTTACTAAGTTTGTGGCGCCAGGGCCGGAAGTCGCCATACAAACGCCGACTTTTCCGGTTGCCCGCGCATATCCGTCCGCCGCATGGGAAGCTCCCTGTTCGTGGGAAGTGAGGATATGTGTAATCTCATCGCTATGTTTATATAATTCATCATAGATATTTAAAATTGCGCCGCCAGGATAGCCGAACACGGTGTCCACTCCCTGCTCTTTTAAACATTCTATTACAATCTCTGATCCATTCAGAATCTGTTTCATTGTCTTTCGTCCTTTCGAAATTATTTTACCTGATTGATATCAAGCACTGCGCCCCGGTTTCCTGAGGTAACAAGGGAAGCGTAACGAAGCAGATATCCTTCTTTGATCTTCGGTTCTCTCGGCTGCCATTTTGCTCTTCTGGCCGCCATCTCCTCTTCTGTGATATCTACGTTAAGACTGTTGTTCGGAATATCGATCTTGATGATATCTCCCTCTTCTACCAGAGCGATCGGGCCGCCCACTGCCGCCTCCGGAGAGACATGGCCAATGGAAGCTCCTCTGGAAGCACCGGAGAAACGTCCGTCTGTAATCAGCGCCACGCTGGATCCAAGTCCCATACCTGCGATGGCTGAGGTAGGATTTAACATTTCTCTCATTCCAGGACCTCCCTTTGGTCCTTCATATCGGATGACCACAACGTCGCCCTCTACGATCTTTCCTCCTTTGATCGCTGCAATGGCGTCTTCCTCACAATCAAAGACTCTTGCCGGGCCTTCATGGACCATCATTTCCGGAACCACCGCAGACTGTTTTACAATGCCGGTATCCGGAGCCAGGTTTCCTTTTAATACTGCGATTCCGCCGCTTTGCATATACGGATTATCTATCGGACGGATCACTTCCGGATTCCTGTTGTATACATGAGCGATATTTTCGCCGACGGTCTTTCCTGTCACAGTAATACAATCTTCGTTCAGAAGATTCTTTTTGCTAAGTTCGTTCATTACCGCATAAACTCCGCCCGCTTCATTCAAATCTTCCATGTAAGTCGGTCCTGCCGGAGCAAGATGACATAAGTTCGGCGTTCTGGCGCTTACTTCATTGGCGATGTCCATGTTCAGCTCGATTCCTGCTTCATGGGCGATTGCCGGAAGATGAAGCATGGTGTTTGTGGAACATCCAAGAGCCATATCCACGGTCAGACAGTTCATAAACGCTTCTTTCGTCATAATATCACTTGGGCGGATATTCTTTTCTAACATTTCCATAACTTTCATTCCGGCGTGTTTTGCAAGACGGATTCTTTCAGAATAAACTGCCGGAATCGTACCATTTCCCCGAAGTCCCATACCGATGACTTCTGTCATACAGTTCATGGAGTTTGCCGTATACATACCGGAACAAGAACCGCAGGTCGGACATACTTTATCCACATACTCTTCTACCTTCTCTGCGGTCATCTTTCCAGCCTCATAGGCTCCCACGGCCTCGAACATGGAAGATAAACTTCTCTTGCATCCGTCCACGCGTCCTGCAAGCATTGGTCCTCCGCTGACAAAAACGGTCGGCACATTGACTCTCGCTGCTGCCATCAACAGTCCCGGTACGTTTTTATCACAGTTTGGGATCATCACAAGGGCGTCAAACTGATGTGCTTTCGCCATACACTCCGTAGAGTCTGCGATCAGCTCTCTTGTCACCAGGGAATACTTCATTCCGGTATGTCCCATGGCAATCCCGTCACAGACTGCGATCGCCGGAAATACGACAGGAGTTCCTCCGGCCATGGCCACTCCCATTTTTACGGCCTCTGTGATCTTATCCAGATTCATATGTCCCGGAACGATCTCGTTATAGGAACAAACGATTCCAACCAACGGACGTTCCAACTCTTCCTTCGTATATCCCAATGCATTAAACAAGGACCGATGCGGCGCCTGCTGCATTCCTTTTTTTACCTGATCACTTTTCATGTTATGTTCTCCTTTTTTCTATTCTGCGACAAAAGTATCAAAGATACTCTGTCATCTATATTTAGATCCGTTCGAGAATCAGATCGCCCATCTCCTTAGTGCCAACCTGTTTCATCCCTTCGGACATAATATCCACGGTTCGATATCCGTCTTTTAAAACCTGCCGGATCGCAGCGTCAATATCGTCTGCCGCCTGGTCCATATTCAGAGAATACCGAAGCAGCATCGATGCGGAAAGGATCGTCGCGATCGGATTTGCGATGTTCTTACCGGCGATATCCGGCGCGGAACCATGGCTTGGTTCATATAAACCAAAACTGTCTTCCCGCAAACTTGCCGAGGAAAGCATTCCGATGGATCCCGTCACCATACTTGCCTCATCCGATAAGATATCTCCAAACATATTCTCTGTCAGAATCACGTCAAACTGCTTTGGATCGCGGACAAGCTGCATCGCACAGTTATCTACAAGCATATGCTCCAGCGTGACCTCCGGGTAATCCTTTGCCACTTCATTGACCACGCTTCTCCACAATCTTGACGAATCCAAAACATTGGCCTTATCTACGCTGGTCACTTTTTTTCTTCTCTTCATAGCGATATCAAAACCGCGCTTAGCGATTCTGCGAATTTCTGTTTCGTCATAGGTTAAGGTATCGGTAGCTTTTTTCACGCCATCGGTTTCCACGGTCTGTCTTTTTCCAAAATACAGGCCTCCCGTAAGCTCTCTCATCACCACAAGGTCAAATCCATCTCCGATGATCTCATCTCTCAACGGGCAGGCCGCCTTTAATTCTTCATAAAGATAAGCTGGTCTCATATTGGCAAAGAGGGAAAGTCCCTTTCTGATCGCAAGAAGTCCAGCCTCAGGGCGAAGATTCGCAGGCAGCTTATACCACGGCGAAGTGTTGGTATCACCTCCGATGGATCCCATCAAAACTGCATCGCAGCTTCCGGCAGCCTTCAAGGCTTCCTGTGTTAAAGGCTCTCCATGGACGTCTATGGACGCTCCTCCTAATAGTATTTCCTCATATATAAAAGATTGCTGATATTTTTCTGCGGCCTTATCAAGAACCTTAATTGCTTCCGCAACAATCTCCGGGCCGATTCCGTCTCCCCGAATCACGCCAATCTTATAACTCATCTTAACTTCCTTCCTTTCTATGTATCTAAACGCCCTTTCGCCGGGCTTTCACAATAAATTATCATATCTTATTTTACAGCTTAATTCAATAGTTTTTGCAGGTTTTATGAGCAAATCCGTCTTATTTTTCAAAAACATTACTCTAATCTGGAATCAATATCCTGTCGAAACTCCTGCCATTTATCGGGATGCCTCACAAAATATAGTGGACACTCTTTTCCGGTCACATCATAATGACGTATCACGTCGGAAGATTTGAGCCCATAAGTGTCACATAACCAGCAGACAAGATCAAGCAAAGATGCATATGTGGCCTCTGAAAACTTTCCGTCTTTGCCGGGATGGCAGCATTCAATGGATATGGTATCATTATTACGGTCATTGGAAGCATAAGAGATCTCGTCAAGAGGAATACACTGAATGATCTCTCCCTCGATCCCAATGACATAATGGCTGCTGGCCTTTGTAAGATGAGTGTCCTTCAGCCCCTCAAAATAATCCCGGTTTTCCTTTGCGCTGCTTCCGGGATTTGCCACATAATGGACAACAATTCCCCGTACTTTGCCAATTTTTATCTCACTTCTGCTGTAAGAATTTGGCGTCAGAAAATCCTGGATGATCTCCGGCCTGCCCAATTCCTTATCCTCCTCTAAAAGAACGCCGTTTTCTCCCGCCGTCGTTTCCTGGGCAATGCGGATTCTTTTTGCCTGCTCCAGAGAAATATCAAGAAAATAATGCTTAAGCGCTGCCAGAGAAGCCGACAAAAAAAGTATCACCGCTATGATCTGCCAAAAACTTCCTCTGTGATTTTTCTTCCCTGCCTTCTTTTTGGCAGAAGAACTGCCGCTTACTTTTTTTCTTGATGAACTGCCTTTAACGGATTTGCCGGATTTTTTGTTTCCGGCAGCTCCGGATTTTTTTGGGCTTCCGGTTTTTTCTCCGGATTTTTTATTTCCTGGGGTCGTTCTTTTACCTCCCGGACTACTTTTATTCTTTTTTCGGGTATTCTTCTTTTGTATTGTCTGTCTTGTCATATTCTATACTGTCATTCTTATCCCGCACCTTCGTCCAGGCGCCAGCCCTGCCGGAAGCAAAACTTTAGTGAGGATCATGCCTTCTGCGATGTAAAAAAGTGCAGACAGCTTTTTTTCATAAGCCATCTGCACTGATAAAAATATCAACTTATTCTACACTGTAGTTCGGTGCTTCCTTTGTGATATGAATATCATGAGGATGACTTTCTTTCAAAGACGCCGCAGAGATCTTTACAAATCTGCCTTTATCCTTTAATTCCTCAATGGTTCTTGCACCACAATATCCCATACCTGATCTGAGTCCTCCGATGAGCTGGAATAATGTATCTTCCACGGTTCCTTTGTATGCAACTCTTCCTTCTACGCCTTCTGGAACAAGCTTCTTGGCATTCTCCTGGAAATAACGATCCTTACTGCCATTTTCCATAGCGGCAAGGGATCCCATACCACGATAGACTTTATATTTTCTTCCTTGATATAACTCAAACTCTCCCGGACTTTCATCACAGCCTGCAAGCAGTCCGCCAAGCATTACCACATTAGCTCCTGCTGCAATCGCTTTGGTGATGTCTCCGGAGAACTTGATTCCGCCGTCTGCTATGATTGGAATGTTATATTTTTTCGCTTCCTCATAACAATTCATCACGGCAGTGATCTGAGGAACGCCAATTCCGGCTACCACACGGGTCGTACAAATGGATCCCGGACCAATACCAACCTTTACGGCGTCTACGCCGCAGTCGATCAAAGCCTTGGTTGCGGAAGCTGTTGCGACATTTCCTGCGATCACCTGGAGTTCCGGATACTTTTCTTTTACTAAAGCAAAGGTTTTCAGCACGTTCAGGGAATGTCCGTGGGCGGTATCGATCACTACCACGTCTACATGGGCGTTTACCAAGGCATCCACACGGTTTAAGATATCTGGTGTACATCCGACAGCAGCTCCGCATAAAAGTCTGCCGTTTTCATCCTTTGCGGATAACGGATAACGAATCTGTTTTTCAATATCTTTAATGGTAATTAATCCCTTGAGGTTAAAGTTCTCATCAACGATCGGGAGTTTTTCCTTTCTCGCTTTACCAAGGATCTGTTTTGCCTCCTCCAAAGTGACTCCTTCGCGGGCTGTCACAAGCCCTTCGGAGGTCATGGATTCCTTGATCTTTTTAGAGAAATTTGTCTCAAACTTTAAATCACGGTTTGTAATGATTCCCACTAATCTTCCTTTTTCCGTGATCGGAACGCCAGAGATCCGGAACTTCGCCATGAGATCTTCTGCTTCCTGAAGGGTGTGATCTGGTGAAAGATAAAATGGATCGGTAATAACTCCATTTTCAGAACGCTTTACTTTATCAACTTCTTCTGCCTGCTGTTCAATAGACATATTCTTATGGATGATACCAATACCACCCTGTCTGGCCATAGCAATTGCCATACGGTATTCCGTTACCGTATCCATACTGGCACTCATTAATGGGACATTAAGCCTTATTTTATTGGTCAATCTTGTTCCGAGCTCCACATCATTAGGGATCACTTCTGAATACCCCGGTACCAACAAAACATCATCAAAAGTAATTCCTTCACCTATGATCTTCGCCATCTGTCTGCTCCTTCCTTTCTCTCAGCGTAAATTTGTGTCAACAACCATTAATCTTTCATTAAATATGACTGTCTGCATTTCAGTCATAGAGGTTTATTAATAAAGAATGTTAACAAACAAACGATTGTTTGTCAACGTGTCAAAAAGACAATTTTTTAAGAAAAAACGAAAAAAATGTTATTAAAGTTTACTCAAAGCCATGAAAAACAAAATTAATAAAATTTCCCGCTTTCATGGCGTATGAAATCCAAGGAGGATCTCCCTGGTTTTGGTAAAGAAAAACAGAAACCTGCTTTCCTTAAAATCCTGGCAGATTTCTGCTTTTCTTTCAGCGTTTTTTATGATATTGCCATTGCCAGAAATTTCTGGCGATCAATACCCTTTTCCTTAAAATTATTCTTTTGCAGAAAGCTTCTCATCAATTGCTGCCGCCGCTTTCTTTCCTGCTCCCATGGCAAGGATGACTGTGGCAGCTCCGGTAACGGTGTCACCGCCTGCGTATACATTTTCTTTGGAGGACTCCATAGTCTCTTCATTGACAATGATTCCTCCCCATCTTTGACATTCCAATCCAGGGGTAGTCTGACGGATCAGCGGATTCGGGCTCTGTCCAATTGCAATGACAACGGTTTCCACATCGATGACATAATTGGAACCTTCCACCGGAACCGGTCTTCTTCTTCCGGACGCATCCGGTTCGCCAAGTTCCTGTTTCACTACTTCCAGCCCTTTTACCCAGCCGTTTTCATCTCCGATCACCTGAGCAGGATTGTTTAAGAAACGGAATATGATTCCTTCTTCTTTTGCATGGTGGAGCTCTTCAAGACGTGCCGGAGCTTCTTCTTCACTTCTTCTGTATACAATATATACTTCTTCTGCCCCGAGACGTTTTGCTGTTCTTGCCGCATCCATGGCAACATTACCAGCGCCCACCACTGCAACTCTTTTTCCGATTTTTACCGGAGTCGGAGTTTCCGGGAACTTATAACCTTTCATGAGGTTGACACGGGTGAGGAACTCGTTGGCAGAATATACGCCAAGTAAGTTTTCTCCCGGAATATTTAAAAATCTCGGCAATCCGGCGCCGCTTCCCACAAATACTGCTTCGTAGCCCTCTTCCATAAGCTCGTCGATGGTTATAGAACGTCCTACGATAACATTGGTCTCAATCTTAACGCCCAGATCTTCCACACTCTTAATTTCTTTAGCGACCAGAGCCTTCGGCAGACGAAATTCCGGAATACCGTAGCTTAATACGCCGCCCGCTTTATGAAGCGCTTCAAATACAGTGACATCGTAACCTTTTTTAATCAATTCTCCGGCGCAGGTAATTCCGGATGGACCGGAACCAACTACGGCAACTTTCTTGCCGTTTTTCTTAATATCCACTTCCGCAGGTTTTGCATTTGCCATATGGTAGTCGGCAACAAACCGTTCCATTCGTCCGATTCCCACAGGCTCGCCTTTGATACCCCGAACGCATTTGCCCTCGCACTGGTTCTCCTGCGGACATACTCTTCCGCAGATCGCAGGCAATGCGTTTTCACTGGTGATCACCTCATAAGCGCCCTCAAAATCCCCGGCTGCAACCTTTTCAATAAAGGCAGGAATCGGGACATTCACAGGACATCCGTTGACACATGGTTTATTCTTGCAATTCAAACATCTTGTAGCTTCTTCCATTGCCATTTCCGCTGTATAACCTAATGCTACTTCATCAAAATTTTTATTTCTTACATTTGGATCCTGCTCCGGCATCGGAACCTTGGTAAGACTCATATTTTTCTTTGCCATCTTATACTGTTCCCCTTCCAATTTTGCACTGATGTTCTTCTTCCTTAAAGAATCCCTGTCTCTTCATACATTCATCAAAATCAACTTTAAAGCCGTCAAAGTCCGGTCCGTCAACGCAGGCAAACTTTGTCTCTCCGCCTACGGTCACACGACAGCCGCCGCACATACCGGTACCGTCGATCATGATCGGGTTTAAGGATACCATTGTATGAAGTCCGATAGGTTGTGTAACTTTTACAACATTTTTCATCATGATCAAAGGACCGATCGCGATACATTCATCGTATACTTCTCCCTGATCCAGAAGATTTTGCAAAACAGTGGTGACAAAGCCTTTTGTTCCAAGGCTTCCGTCATCGGTGGCAATATAAACATTATCACAAAACTCAGCAAATTTATCTGCGAGAAGAACATATTCCGCACTCTTTCCGCCGATGATCACGTCAACCTTTGTCCCAAGCTCGGCAAGCTTTCTAAGCTGAGGATATAAAGGCGCTGCGCCCACGCCGCCGGCCACGCCGATCACTTTATGTTCTTTCTTTTCCAAAGCGGCAGGGACGCCCAGAGGGCCGACAAAATCTTCCACATATTCGCCTTCTTGCTTTTTGCTAAGCACTTCCGTGGAATATCCCACTACCTGATAAATAATCGTCACGGTTTCTTTTTCACGGTCATAATCAGCGATCGTAAGCGGAACTCTCTCTCCGTCTTCATCCACACGAATGATTATGAACTGTCCCGGTTCACATTTTTTTGCTACAAAAGGAGCATGAATTTCCATAAGCTCTACAGCATTATTCAGTGTTTCCTTCTTAACAATTTTGTACATATGCATTACACCTTTCTTTTAGTTTTATATTTATGATAGGAAGGGCAAAAGGTATTTTGGCCCTTATTATTTGTACATCGCACCCTCTAACGCGCGGTTTATTTTGGTTTATAAGAGCTCTTTAAGGATACGATCCGGTTAAATACAAGATGATCCGGCCGGCTGTCCTTCGCATCACAGCAGAAGTATCCCTGTCTTACAAATTGGAAACTGTCAAAAGCTTTGCAATCCTTAAGACCCTCCTCTAACTTACAGTGCTTTAATACCGTGAGGGAATTTGGATTAATATTAATACTGCCGTCCTCATTGTATACGCCCTTTTCTTCATCAACAATATTCTCGTACAGACGAACTTCCGCATCCACACAGTGCGCTGCGCTGACCCAATGGATGGTTCCTTTTACCTTTCTTCCGGTAAAGCCACTGCCGCTCTTGGTCTCAGGATCATAGGTGCAAAAGATTTCTGTCACGTTGCCTTCTTCATCCGTTTTATAATCCGTACACGTCACAAAATAAGCGTTCATAAGGCGTACTTCATTGCCCGGATACAGACGGAAATACTTTTTCGGCGGCTCAATCTTAAAATCATCTCTGTCGATATAAATTTCTCTGCTAAATGCGACTTTTCTATGTCCCAGTTCCGGATTTTCTTTATTATTTTCCACATCCAGGTATTCAATCTGATCCTCTGGATAATTGGTGATCGTCACCTTGACAGGATCAAGGACCGCCATCATCCGGGATTTCTTAAGTTTTAAATCATCACGGATACAGAACTCAAGCATAGCATAATCCACAGAACTCTGTGCCTTAGATACTCCGGCAAGTTCTATAAAATTCTTAATGGATTCCGGCGTAAATCCTCTTCTTCTTAATGCGGCGATGGATACCAGACGCGGATCATCCCAGCCGTCAACAATCCCTTCTTCCACAAGCTTTTTAATGTATCTCTTTCCAGTGACCACATTTGTCAAATACATTTTTGCAAATTCGATCTGTCTTGGCGGCATCTCATATCCGACTTCCCGTACCACCCAGTCATAAAGTGGTCTGTGATCTTCAAATTCCAGGGTACAGATTGAATGGGATACTCCTTCAATGGCGTCTTCGATGGGATGAGCAAAATCATACATAGGATAAATACACCACTTATCCCCGGTATTATGATGGGTCATATGCGCCACACGGTAAATGATCGGATCTCTCATATTGATGTTGCCGGAGGCCATATCGATTTTGGCGCGGAGAACCTTCTCTCCATCGGCAAACTCCCCGTTTTTCATTCTTTCAAAAAGGGAAAGATTCTCCTCGATACTCCGGTTGCGGTAAGGGCTTTCCTTCCCCGGCTCTGTCAAAGTACCGCGGTACTCCCGGATCTCCTCCGCAGACAAATCGCACACATATGCCTTGCCCTTTTTAATCAGGGTTACGGCAGCCTCGTACATCTGATCGAAGTAATCCGACGCAAAATAAAGTCTGTCTTCAAAATCTGCACCAAGCCATTCCACATCGGCTTTGATCGATTCCACAAATTCCGCCTTTTCCTTGGTTGGATTTGTATCGTCGAAACGCAGGTTAAACTTTCCATTATATTTTTTGGCCAATCCATAATTTAAAAGAATCGACTTTGCATGGCCAATATGAAGGTATCCGTTGGGTTCCGGGGGAAATCTGGTCATCACATGATCATACACTCCCTCCGCCAAGTCCTTATCAATCGCCATCTCAATAAAATTTTTTGAAATTTTCTCTGTCTTTTCTCTTTCTTCCATTTCAGTCCTCCTACACGGTAAATCAAAATGTTTTCATAAAAAAGTTTTAATTTACTGCACGCTATCGCATTATGATACCATATTTGTCATGCAGACTTCAACTTTTTTTACAAATCAAAAACAATATTACATAAAAGACAACTTTGCCATAAAAACATTATTATAAATTATAACAGGTTCTAAATTTATTTCATAGATTTTTTTATCAAAAATTTAACAATTATTGTGGTTATATTTCCCAGAAAAACCTCAAAAAAGAGAGCAAAAGGAACCAGGACACTCCCAGGGCGATCCATAAAAAAGAAGACAATTTAAACAAGAGGGCATCCCTCAAATCATCTCATGATTTTTGGGACACCCTCCTGTTCACCTTATAGATATTATATAGATTTTTATTTAGTAAAAAGCTTAAAATGCTTTCATACCCGGATAAATTGCAGAATCACCAAGCGCTTCCTCAATTCGTAACAACTGATTGTATTTTGCTACTCTTTCTGAACGGCTTGGCGCACCAGTCTTAATCTGACAAGTATTTAACGCAACGGCAAGATCGGCGATGGTAGTATCTTCTGTCTCGCCGGATCTATGAGAAGTTACTGCTGTGTAACCAGCCTTATGAGCCATCTTAATTGCTTCTAATGTCTCGGAAACAGAACCAATCTGGTTTAACTTAATTAAGATAGAGTTACCACAGCCAAGCTCAATACCTTTTTTCAGACGATCTGTGTTAGTAACAAAGAGGTCGTCTCCCACTAACTGCACCTTGTCTCCAAGTTCTTTGGTCATAAGCTGCCAGCCTTCCCAATCTTCTTCATCCAAACCATCTTCAATAGAAATGATCGGGTATTTTTCGATAAGCTGTTTCCAATGGGCGATTAATTCTTCAGAAGTATACTTGGTTCCTGCTTTTGGCAGTATGTATTCTCCTTTTTTGGAGCCTTTCCATTCGCTTGCTGCTGCGTCCATGGCAATCATAAAGTCCTTGCCAGGCTCATAACCAGCGTTTTTAATTGCCTCTAAAATACACTCAATGGTCTCTTCATCACTGGAAAGATTTGGTGCAAATCCGCCTTCATCTCCCACAGAAGTAGCAAGTCCTCTGGATTTTAACAGGGATGCCAGCGCATGGAACACCTCGGAACACCAACGAAGCGCTTCCTTAAAGGAATCAGCTCCAACAGGCATGATCATAAATTCCTGAGTATCCACTGTATTTGTCGCATGAGCGCCACCATTTAAAATATTCATCATTGGTACAGGAAGACGATTTCCGTTGATACCGCCGATAAAACGATACAATGGCATATCGAGTGCAGTAGCTGCTGCTTTGCAACAGGCAATGGAAACTGCCAAAATTGCATTTGCTCCCAAATTGGATTTATCTTTTGTGCCGTCTGCATCGATCATCGCTTTATCTATCGCATAGATATCCGACGCATCCATACCAGCGATCACATCATTGATCACAGTATTAATGTTATTAACTGCCTTTTGAACTCCTTTGCCGAGATATCTTTCTTTGTCGTTATCTCTCAGTTCCAGTGCTTCAAATTCACCAGTAGAAGCTCCACTTGGAGCAGTACCTCTGCCCACGGTACCGTCGATCAGCACCACTTCTGCTTCCACAGTAGGATTGCCTCTGGAGTCCATAATCTCTCTGCCGATTACTTTTTCAATTTCAAGATAATTCATTGTAAAATCCCCTTTCTTTTACACGTGGAGTTCGAGCGGAAGAACTGTGTGGAGGTATCCTTCCGGCCCGATCAGAATCCACATGATTATTTCACAACGATTAGAATGAACTAACCATTTGTTAGTGTAACCTAACACCCGGAAATAATCAAGCCTAAAGAAGAAAGCTAAATTAGCATTTTTTCTCAATACCGAGCGATAAATGATTTTTATTTTCATTTTTTCTTATTCTAAAGTGATACAATCCTAAAGGGATCCAGACAGCCCCCGGTCCTGAAAAAGGGATTTCAAAAATAGAAATAGCGGGAGAAATCACAACTTGTGGTTTCTCCCGCCGGATTTATTCTTAATATTATCATTATCTTATATGAAAACTTCCGTGATAATCTGTTCTCATTAATGCATCCGCTAAGTCAAATAAATATATGTCGTTCGCCCGTTCCTTATCTGCTTTTTTCGAAGAGCTGCCCTTTTGATCGGTGTGAACCTCCAACGCTACGTATGCAAACAAAACAAATAACACTATTACCATCAAAATTACATAGTAAATCATAATATTGCCTCCTTCCATATAAACCGTAGTTTTTATACCTATAGGGGGTATATGTATATATTACAGGCAATATGGAAAAAAGTCAATATAATAATCCCAATCCGTCAGCTAAAATCTTTATCCCGATGCCAACTAAGATAATCCCTCCCAGAATTTGGGCCTTTCGATTATATTTTGCCCCAAAAATACTTCCGACTTTCACTCCGAAAGCTGAACAGACGAAAGTGACACATCCTATAAATAAGACGGCCGCAATAATATTCACTTTTAAAAATGCAAAGGTCACTCCCACTGCCAGGGCATCGATGCTGGTTGCCACTGCGAGGAGAAACATCGTTTTCGTATCCATGGAATTATCCAATTGTTCTTCTTCTTCAAAAGCTTCTTTTATCATTTTTCCCCCAAGGATCAACAGAAGAAAAAAGGCAATCCAATGAGCGTATTTTGTGATCATATTCGTAAAAAAGTTGCCAAGCAAATATCCGATCAAAGGCATAAGGGCCTGAAAGCCTCCAAACCACGCCCCGGCAATGCACATATGTTTCACATTAATTTTCCGCAAAGACAATCCTTTACAAATCGATACGGCAAAAGCGTCCATAGAAAGCCCCACCGCCAGAATAAACAATTCCACAATTCCCATTCGTTTCTCTCCTTTAATATTAGTTTAGTATAGTGTATATTTTTTTATGCAAATAAATCTGTCTCCCGCCAGATTTTAAGGGGAATCAATGCCAGAAAAAAAGACCCATAGATAACGAATACGCTATCTATGAGTCTCATCATTTCAAGTAATACCGGGTGCTTACACCATTATGTCGATAATACTGCATATGCATCTATGCCGATTACTCCCTCAAAGAAATATTTGCATGAAAAAAAGCTGCCAAGCGGACTTGAACCGCCGACCTCATCCTTACCAAGGATGCACTCTACCAACTGAGCTATGGCAGCAATTAAGAAAAACTGTCGGGAAAAAATCTCAACGATGAGATTCTATCACGACTTTCTCATTATGTCAATATATTATCTTTGTAATTTTTCATCAGTTTTTTTTCATTAATTTTTTACTCACAAACAGCATAGAAATTAATTGTTTTTCAGGCTAAAATGAGATATGATGTTTATGTCGAAAAAGCCCTAAAGCACTTTGTATTTGGCTGTATTGTGTGCTATTTGCTTATACATTGTTTTTTAGGAGATGTATAATTTATCGGGAAAGGTTTGAAATTATTATGTTAGAAATGCTCGTTACCGTAATTGCTGCGATCGCAGCCGCCCTTTTTGCTCTTTCAAAGTTTCTTTTTGTTGCCGGAGAGGAAATTGAATGGTATTGCCTTGGGATTCTCATACTGATTTTATTTATATATTTTTGTTTCCAATTTTTTAAAGCGATGCGGCGTTCCCATATCCGTGATCTTAATCTCGACGAACACGATTACCGGTACTATAATAAGTATACCTCTCCGTTATATCATATCGGATATTTTATTAGCTATCTGGTTCAAAATATTCTTTTTGATTATACATATATGCGCCGTAATTTCAATTTTTGCAAAGGCTTGGATGTTTACGACGGCGGCGTTGGCGAGTATTATATCAAGTTTCGAAATACCTGGTATCGCTATCTTGCCCTCACCATAAAACGGCATAATGTATCTTTAAAAAAATTACAGGCTTTTGCCAATTCTACAAAAAATGATATGATCATCCAGGGAATCTCATCGGAAGAAGAAAAGGAAATCTATCTCACCTTCCAGAAAGAAGCCTCGGATTATTACAATCAGAATAAAAAAATGACCAAACCAATCATAAAAACTTTTTCAAATTATAAAAAGTTGGATTCCTATTACCGGAAAAACACATTGAAATATTACAAAGCGCTTATGTACATCGAAAAGCATGAACCGGATATCATCGATCTCGTTAAGCGTTTGGAACACCGTTCCAATGACGATATTAACCGCTTTAAAAAGATGACTTTCCGATAGAACATTATTTTACTTCCGAACTTTTTAACATTATGATAAGTATCAAAAAAACACATAGGTATCTGGCCGCTTTGCCAGGATGCCTATGTGTTTTTTCGTTATAAAATATAAAGCAAAAATATGTTTTATTTATTTGCGCCCTCAGAATGCCATCTCTGCCTTACGATCTCAAATCCCAGCACTCCCGCTGCCACAGAAGCATTGAGGGAATCGATATCTCCGTTCATCGGAATTTTGGCAATATAGTCACATTTTTCTCGCACAAGACGGCTAACGCCCTTTCCCTCGTTACCGATCACGAGGCAAACCGGCCCGGTCAAATCAAGGTTGTACATCGTCTCTCCGTCCATATCTCCACAGACAAACCAAATGCCTCTCTTTTTCAGGTCTTCAATGGTTCGGGAAAGATTTGTCACTCTCGCCACCGGCGTATACATGATCGCTCCGGCAGAAGCCTTCGCCACGGTTCCGGTGAGTCCCACCGCTCTTCTTTTAGGAATAATCACTCCATGTGCCCCCGCCAGATTCGCAGTTCGGATGATCGCCCCTAAGTTATGGGGATCCTCAATCTCGTCGCAGAGAAAGAAGAAAGGCGTCTCTCCTTTTTCCTCCGCTTTCTTCCACAGATCCTCCACCTCTGCATAATCATAGGCTGCCATGATCGCCACCACGCCCTGATGCTTTTCATGGGAAGCAAGCGAGTCCAGCTTCTCCTTTGACACATATTTTACAATCGTATCCTGTTTTTTGGTTTCCCTCAGTATACTTTTTATAGGGCCGTCCTGACATCCATCAAGAATAAAAAGTTTGTCAATTGTTTTCTTGGAGCGAAAAGCTTCCATCACCGCATTTCTTCCAATAATTGTACACTCTTCGTATGCCATTTTTTATATTTCCTCTATTCCTTTTCTTTGTCTCCCTCAGGACTATCCGCCTGATCATGGGACAATCCGATATTCAAAAGCTCTACGATCCGTTCCGTCCGTCCGGTGAGATAGAGATATCCCATCAACGCCTCAAATCCTGTCGCCATCCGATAATCATGGAGACTTTGATTTTTTGCCGGGGAAATCATTTTTACGTTCTTTCCCCGACGGAAAACATGACGTTCTTCCTCGGTCAAAGAATCTTTGATCTCATGATACATTCTTGTCTGCGCCGCGGCGCTGACATAGTTTATGACGTCATGATGGTAGCGGTTCGGCCGCCTGTTTCCCTGCGACACCACCATCGTCCGTATGATCAGGTCGTAAACCGCATCCCCCACGTAAGCAAAGGCGAGGGGATGATAGGTTTCCAGTTCTTTTTGTGACAGAGAAAAATGCTGCGATATATGATTTAAGCTCTTTTCCATTTTACACCGGCTCTTGTATCTTCCAATATAATTCCCCGTTCTAAAAGCATATTACGGATTTCATCGGCACGTTTAAAGTTCTTTTCCTTTCTGGCTGCCTGGCGTTCTTCGATCAAGGCTTCAATATCGGAATCCAGTAATTCCTCTTCCTTTTCTGTGATGATGCCTAAGATATCACAAAGCTTTTCAATGGTAGAAAGCAAATATTCATCATATTCTTTGGAACCTTTTGCCGCCGTGATATTTGCAAGTTTTACAAGTTCAAAGATTGCAGAAATGGCGTCTGCGGTATTAAAGTCATCCTCCATGGAGTCTTCAAACTTTTTCACCAGTTCTTTAATGGTCTCAACATTCTTTGCATCTTCATCGGTCAATGTCTCTGCACAACACTGCGGCACTGCCTCTCTCAAATTCTCTACTGCGGTGAGGATCCTCTCCAGCCCGTTTTTCGAAGCCTCCACCAAAGTATCGCTAAAATTAAGAGGACTTCTATAATGGGCGGACAACATGAAGAAACGAATCACCTGCAGCGGATACTTTTCGCTGATCTCACGAACCGTAAAGAAATTGCCGGCAGATTTGCTCATCTTTTTATTATCGATATTCAGGAAAGCGTTATGCATCCAGTATTTCGCAAATTCTTCGCCGTTGCAAGCCTCGCTCTGAGCAATCTCATTTTCATGGTGAGGGAATACCAGATCCTCGCCTCCGGCGTGAATGTCAATGGTATCTCCAATATACTTTTTGCTCATGACCGAACACTCAATATGCCAGCCCGGACGTCCGTCTCCCCATGGAGATGGCCAGGACGGTTCTCCTTCTTTTTTTGGTTTCCAGAGAACAAAGTCCATAGAATCGTCTTTTTCGTCGCTTACGGCGATGCGGATTCCCGCCTGCATATCGTCTAAGTTCTTTTTTGAAAGCTTACCATAACCTTCAAACTTTCTGGTCCTGAAATAAACGGTTCCATTTTTTTCATAGGCATAACCTTTTTCGATCAGTTCTTTGATCATTTCAATCATGCCGTCAATCTCTTCCGTTGCCTTTGGATGATGGGTTGCGGGCTTAACATTTAAGCCTTCCATATCCTTTTTACATTCCACGATAAATCTCTCTGAGATCTCAGAAGCGTCCACGCCCTCTTCGATCGCTTTTTTAATGATCTTATCGTCCACATCGGTAAAATTAGAAACATAATTTACATCGTAGCCTTTGTATTCAAAATATCTGCGCACGGTGTCAAAAACAACCATAGGACGAGCATTGCCAATGTGGATGTAATTATACACTGTCGGTCCGCAAACATACATACCAACCTTGCCTTCCGTAACCGGAACAAACTCTTCTTTCTTTTTCGTCAGCGTATTATATAACTGCATACTTATCATCTCCTCCTTTATGATTTTCCGCTGTTCTTCGCACTTTTTCTATACATAGACAGTTTATTCATTTTAGAATATCTTGTCAATCATTATTTAAACAATGCCGCTTAAACAATCTCCATAATGCAGTTATGGTTAAGAGGTATGATTTGCTCCATCCACTCTCTGCCCATTGGAGTTAACGTCTCATATTCCGAAATATTTTTATTTTGAATATTTCCAAAAATAAGATTCGTAAGATCACCAATGGAGATCTCTCCGGCATCCAGGATCGTTTTATCCATTTTTTCCTGCGAGACAAACATTATTTTTGAGCCGGTCTGGTCTCCTTCCCAAAGATAATACCCTTCCTGGCAAGGAAGCCATCTGTCTCTTATGAATATTTTTACCGTCTGTTTTTTATGGAAACAAATCATTTTTCCCAGTTCTTCCAAATTAAGAATCCGGAACATTATAATGGGAACGCTCTTAGTGGGCATCATACGATATTTCTTTTCTTCCCGCAGTTTATTTAGCACATCATTCCAGCTCTCGTCCAAAATAAGACGATAATATCCAAAATGATATCGGTTCTCGCAATATGCCAGGATCTGCTCTATAAATTCTTTTTTGCGTCCCAAATTAACGCAGCTTATCTGGGATAAAGACATATAATTGTCCTCTGCGCCTACAACAAAGCGCCCCTGATATTGTCCTTCTGCGTACACATAAAGCATTCTTGCAAAATCGCTTTTTGCTTCTTTCTCCAATCGGTTCAAATAGTCCGCAGATACTTTCGTATGTATGTCATAGAGCTGATCCCGGACTTCATTTTCCGTCTGTGCAATGTCTTCTTTCTCTTTCGGCTCGCTTACCATCTCCCACGGCATCTCTTTTGCGCTTTGCACCTGGCAAACCTCAAGTTCCTGATCGAACTGTCTCATCCCAAAGCGAAAATCAAAAGGAAGATAATAATTTTCATCCGCCGGCATCAAATACGTAAAAGGCTGTCCCTTTTCTCTAAGACGCAGGAATGTTTCCTCAAGGAGCTTTCTCATCACTCCCTGCCTGCGAAATTCTTCCTGCGTTGCCACGCCAACGATGTAATTGGCCTCCACATCTTCTTTTTTCATTCTCATGCTGTAAGGATTCCAATGAAGCATTCCTTTTACGGCTTCTTCTTCCTCTAACAGCAGCACCTGATTCCTTCCGTAAACATTTTCAAAATAAAAATCAGCGTAAGGAACCGGATCATGAAAATTAGCTTCCCACATATCATAAATCAGTTTTTGGCGATCTCCTCTATCATAGATAATCATTTTTCATCCCTCCGGCACAGCCGCCGCAGCCTTTGCAGCCGCCTCCAATCAACACATCCGCACCAACATAGTTTTGTATTTCCGACAAAAGGCAAACCGCATTTGCCGCAATTCCCAAACCTTCTCCGGTAAACCCAAGTCCTTCTTCCGTCGTTGCCTTTACGTTAACCTGTCCTTCCTGGATTTCCAGAGTTTCGGCTATATTTTTTCTCATCTGCACAATATAAGGCGCCAGTTTCGGCCTTTGCGCTATCACTGTGGCATCAATATTTTCAATAAAATACCCCTTTTGATCCAGGAGCTGTTTTACATGGGAAAGCAGTTCCATGCTATTTGCTCCCTTATAGCGGGGATCCGTATCCGGAAAATGTTTTCCGATATCTCCAAGGGCCGCCGCTCCAAGCAGCGCATCCATAACCGCATGGATCAACACATCGGCGTCCGAATGTCCCAACAATCCTTTTTCGTAAGGGATTTCCACTCCCCCCAAAATCAACTTTCGTTCTTCCACCAAACGATGAACATCGTATCCCTGTCCAATTCTCATGATACCGCCTCCTATTGATCAATTATCCGTTGAAATCTACGCCTTTGTTGTTTGACCATACACATCCACTTTCCGGGCTTGCCTGGAACTCTCACCTGTTAGAAACGTACACTGCAAGGCGCGCAAACTAAAAAAAGAATGTATCCGCAGATACATTCTTTTTTTATAATAGCGGGAACTGGATTTGAACCAGCGACACCACGGGTATGAACCGTGTGCTCTAGCCAACTGAGCTATCCCGCCATATTAAGTTAAAAAGTGGGACCTATAGGGCTCGAACCTATGACCCTCTGCTTGTAAGGCAGATGCTC
>CAZKQV010000031.1:0-29311 GCA_964555015.1 uncultured Eubacterium sp.
ATGAGTATTTATTTAAAGAGTCGGAACGGGCAAACAAATACGCCAACACCTTAATTCCGATCCTCAACAATATCGGCAATGTGTTATATGTGATCGTCGCAGTGGTGGGAGGAATCCTGCTGCTTTATCAAGCGCCCAATATCAGCGTTTCCGGAATGGCGATCAGTATCAGCATCGTAGTGCCGTTTTTAAATATGACAAAACAGTTTGTCGGCGCCATCAATCAGGTGTCCAACCAGATCAATGCGGTGGTTATGGGACTGGCAGGAACGGAAAGAATCCTAAATCTCATGGATGAAAAGCCGGAACAGGACGAGGGTTATGTCACTTTGGTCAATGTGAGCAAAAAAGACGGACAGCTTGTGGAGTGTAAAGAACGTACCGGAATGTGGGCGTGGAAGCATCCCCATAAGGCGGATGGAACGGTTACTTATACCGAACTCACCGGAGATGTGAGGCTTTTTGATGTGGATTTTTCCTATGAAGAAGGAAAAACCGTTCTCCATAATATCAGTCTGTACGCCAAACCGGGACAAAAAGTGGCCTTCGTGGGCGCCACTGGCGCAGGAAAAACGACGATCACCAACTTGTTAAACCGTTTTTATGATATTGCAGACGGAAAGATCCGGTATGACGGAATTAATATCAACAAGATTCGAAAAAGCGATCTTCGCCATGCCCTGGGCATTGTGCTTCAGGATACCAACCTGTTTACCGGAACCGTCATGGAAAATATCCGGTATGGAAAATTGGACGCCAGCGACGAGGAATGTATTGCGGCGGCAAAACTTGCGGGAGCCGACGATTTTATCACCCGGCTTCCCGACGGTTATCAGACCTTGCTCACCGGAAACGGCGCCAATCTTTCCCAGGGGCAGCGGCAGCTTCTCTCCATTGCCAGGGTGGCGGTGGCAGATCCGCCTGTGATGATCTTAGACGAGGCAACTTCTTCCATTGATACGAGAACAGAGGCGATCGTCCAGAGAGGAATGGACGCCCTCATGGAAGGAAGAACGGTATTTGTCATCGCCCACAGGCTTTCCACTGTGAAAAACTCTAATGTGATCATCGTGTTAGATCACGGACGGATCATAGAGCGGGGCGACCATGAGGAACTCCTCGCACAAAAAGGTCAATATTATCAGCTCTACACCGGAGCCTTTGAATTAGAATAAAACCATTGTCATATTATTTTCCAAATGCTATATTAAAGGGCAGGACAGATTTTATGTCTTGATACCGCACTGGATCTACAGTGGAGGAGAGTTAATATATAGAAAGGAAGATAGAAAAATGAGTATTCGAATTGGTATTATGGGATACGGAAATCTGGGAAGAGGCGTAGAGTGCGCCATCAAGCAGAATCCGGATATGGAGCTTGCGGCAGTATTTACCAGAAGAGATCCGGAAAATGTGAGCATCTTAACCGAAGGCGCGGCAGTTTGCCATGTGTCAGAGGCGGCAGGGTGGAAGGAAAAGATTGACGTCATGATCTTATGCGGAGGAAGCGCAACGGATCTTCCAGAGCAGACGCCGGAATATGCCAGATTATTTAACGTGGTAGACAGTTTTGATACCCATGCGAGGATCCCGGAGCATTTTGCCAATGTGGATAGCGCGGCAAAAGAAAGCGGGAAGATCGGCATCATTTCCGTTGGCTGGGACCCGGGAATGTTTTCTTTAAACCGGTTATACGCCAATGCGATCTTGCCGGAAGGAAAGGACTATACCTTCTGGGGAAAGGGCGTAAGCCAGGGACATTCCGACGCCATCCGAAGAATTGACGGCGTAAAGGACGCAAAACAGTACACCATTCCGGTGGAAGCAGCCCTCGACGCAGTGAGAAAGGGAGAAAATCCGGAGTTATCCACACGGGAAAAACATACGAGAGAGTGTTTTGTGGTTTTGGAAGAAGGAGCCGATGCGGCAAAGGTGGAAGAAGAGATCAAAACCATGCCGAACTATTTTGCAGATTATGATACAACGGTGCATTTTATCAGCCAGGAAGAACTCCAAAAAAATCACAGCGGAATACCTCACGGCGGATTTGTGTTAAGAAGCGGAAAAACAGGCTGGGAAGGAGAGCATGATCACCTGATCGAGTACAGCTTAAAGCTGGATTCCAATCCGGAATTTACTTCCAGCGTGATTATCGCATATGCCAGAGCGGCTTACCGCCTTCACAAAGAAGGACAGACCGGATGTAAAACCGTGTTTGATATCGCTCCAGCCTACCTAAGTGCAAAATCCGGAGAAGAATTAAGGGCGCAGATGTTATAAATGAAAAAGATACTAATGATCGCTACGGGAGGGACCATCGCCTCAAAGCAGACCGAATACGGCCTGGCGCCGGGGCTTTCCCCGGAAGACATCCTGGGATTTATCCCGGCAGTCCGCCAGATTTGCGAGGTGGATTCTGTGCAGGTGTGCAATTTAGACAGCACCAACGTGACGCCCGATCACTGGAAGCTGCTGGTGCGTACCGTGGAAAAAAATTACGATAAATACGACGGCTTTGTCATCTGCCATGGTACGGACACTCTGGCATATACTGCGGCGGCGCTTTCTTATATGATTCAGAACTCAAGGAAGCCCATCGTGATCACCGGAGCGCAAAAACCCATATACATGGACGTCACCGATGCAAAGACCAATCTTTTAGACAGTTTCATTTATGCCTCCGACGACGATTCCCAGGACGTCACCATTGTATTTGACGGCAAGGTGATCGTGGGAACCAGGGCCAAAAAAGAACGGGCCAAGAGCTACGATGCTTTCTCCAGTATTAATTTCCCGTATCCGGCGGTGATCCAGGATGGTATGCTGGTGAGATATATACCGGAAGTTCCCCATTGCGGCCCGGTGAAGTTCTATTATGATATGAAAGAGAGTGTTTGCGTTTTGAAACTGATTCCGGGGATGAAACCGGATCTGTTAAAATATCTCTTTCGTCATTATGACTGCCTGGTGATAGAGAGCTTCGGCGTGGGAGGAATCCCCAACTTTCTGGTTCGGGAATTTTATGATGAGATGAGAAAATGGCAGGACAAAGGCAAGTTTGTCGTCGTGACGACCCAGGTTGCCAACGAAGGGAGCAACATGACGGTATATGAAGTCGGAAAAAGGGTGAAACAGGATTTTAAACTGTTAGAAGCCTATGACATGACGTTAGAGGCGTCCATCACGAAGATGATGTGGCTTATGGGCATGGGAAACCAGGGCTACGACGAGATGAAAAAGGCATTCTATACCGAGGTCAATCATGACATTCTCTTCACTAAGCGGATTGCCAGCGAAGAGTCAAACTAGTTTTAATTATCCTGATTTGCGGATCGCAAGGGTAGAGCTGCGATCTGCGGTTTTTGCAAAGAACGTCCCCATAAAAAGATAAATAATAGCGGGAGAAATCATAAAAACTTGTGGTTTCTCCCGTTAAATTTTTTGTGCCGATTTTTTGTCAGTTCGTTCTCTTTTTTGTTGACTTATACTATCAATTAGTATTAATATAATGTTATACAATTATATTAATGTATGATTATACTTGATAAGCCTGTCGATGATAAGTCAGAAAGTGAGAGGAATCTTATGAAGCGGAAAAAATTTTATGTTACAACTCCCATTTATTATCCCAGCAGTGATCTGCATATCGGTCATACTTACACAACGGTTGCGGCGGACGTGATGAACCGCTTCCGTAAGTTACAGGGGTATGATTCCTATTTTATAACAGGAACCGATGAACACGGACAAAAGCTGGAGAAGATCGCCAAAGAAAATAACCAAAGTCCAAAGGAGTATGTGGACGAAGTGGTGGCAAGAATAAAGGAATTGTGGAAAAAAATGAATATTTCCTATGACCAGTTTATCCGGACCACCGACCAGCAGCATATGAAAACCATTCAGAATATTTTCCGGAAACTTTATGAGCAGGGAGACATTTATAAGGGAAAATACGAAGGACTTTATTGTACGCCATGCGAGTCATTTTGGACGGAAACTCAGGCGGAAAAAGGGGTGTGCCCGGATTGTGGAAGACCTTTGGAGCGTGCCAGTGAAGAAGCGTACTTTTTCAGAATGTCCCGGTATGCGGACCGCCTCTTAAAACACATTGAGGAAAATCCGGATTTTATAAGGCCGGAGGCCAGGAAAAACGAGATGATCAATAACTTCATCAAACCGGGGCTTCAGGATCTTTGCGTATCGAGAACCTCTTTTGATTGGGGCGTCCCTGTGGACTTTGATCCAAAGCACGTGATCTATGTGTGGATTGACGCTTTGCCGAATTACTTATCTGCTCTGGGCTATCTCAACGACAAAGAAAATCTCATGGATCGTTACTGGGCGCCGGACGTGCAGTTGGTGGGAAAGGATATCATCCGTTTTCACACCATTTACTGGCCGATCATGCTCATGGCTCTGGAGCTGCCTTTGCCGAAAACCGTTTATGGCCATGGCTGGATCATGTTAAAGGAAGGAAAGATGTCCAAATCCTTTGGAAATGTGGTGGACCCAGTTGTTTTGGTGTCCAAATACGGCGTGGATGCTGTCCGGTACTTTGTGTTAAGGGAAATGAATTTCGGAGGAGATTCTGCTTACAGTGAGGAGCTGTTTATCTCCAGAATCAATTCGGACCTTGCCAATGATCTGGGGAATCTTTTACATAGAACTTCTTCCATGATCCTAAAGTATTTTAAGGGCGTGCTTCCAGGCGAGAAGGAAAGTGGAGAATGGGATAAAGAACTTGCGGACCTTGCGCTGTCCGTCCCGCAAGCAGTCAGCAGCCACATGGATCACATAGACTATGCCAAGGCGCTGGAAAGTATTTGGAAACTGGTGTCAAGAACAAACAAATACATCGATGAGACAAAACCGTGGATTCTTTATAAAGAAGAAGACAAAAGGGCAAGGCTTGCCGGAGTGCTGTATAATCTGGCGGAGAGCCTTCGGATCATTGGAATATTGGTAACACCTTTTATGCCGGATACCGGTGTAAAAATACTAGACGCCATCAATGTGCCGAAAGAGTACCGAACCTGGGACAGCCTTTTTGTTTTTGGAGAAACCCCATTTACAAAGCCTTTAACAAAATGTGCGCCTCTTTTCCCGCGCATTGAAATGGAGAAAAAAGATGGATCATAATCATAGACACGCTCATAATCATACACATACTAGTAATCATGTCCATAATGATACTCCTGTGCATACCCATGATCATGTTCACAAGCATATTCACAGCGAAGAAGAAAAACGGGCGGTGATAAACCGGATCTCCCGCGCCGCCGGTCATCTGGAGGCAGTCAAAAGGATGGTGGAAAGAGACGAAGATTGCAGTGAAGTGCTGATTCAGCTTGCCGCAGTGCGAAACGCCATCAACAATACCGGAAAGGTAGTATTAAAAAATCATCTCAATCATTGTATTGTGGAAGCGGTGGAAGAAAATGATATGGCGACCATAGAAGCATTAAATCAGGCCATTGATATATTTATCAAGTAAACGATGAGCCAAAAATAATATGAAAAAGGATACCTTAAAATCGGGAAATGATTTTAAGGTATCTTTTTTTGTCAAAATTTAACTATGAAAAATTGTACAAAAATCAACAAATGTTTTCATGATATTATACAAGTTTTAAAATGTCATACAAAAAGAGCTTGACTTTGGGAAAAGGATGAATATAATAAGATTATACAAATAACTAAAAATCATACAACATATAAAACAAATATAGTATGATAAATAAAAAGAAGAACAAACAGGAGGTAAGATTATGATTGAGATTCGTTGGCACGGCCGCGGTGGTCAGGGCGCATTTACTGCAGCCAGATTACTCGGCGACGCAGTTGCGATTTATGACGGTAAATATGCAATTGCCTTCCCATCCTTTGGTCCGGAACGAAGAGGTGCGCCGGTACTTGCATTTACCCGTATTGATGAAGAACCGATCATTGACAGAAGCGATGTGACAGAGTGTGATTATGCATTGGTTTTGGATGATACTTTGTTTGGCGATCCGGTGAAGGCCGGACTTAAGCCTGGGGCAACTGTCATTATTAATACGGTAAAGGACAAATCTCTTTTTGAAATAGAAGGAGCGAAGGTTATTACCGTGGATGCGACCGGATTGGCGCTGGAAATTCTTAAAAGAGATATCACCAATGTTCCTCTGGTGGGAGCTCTTGTGGCGGCAACAAATATTACCACAGTGGAATCTGTGGAGAAGGCAATTGATGAACAGCTTGCTCCAAAGATCAGAGAGAAAAATAAGGCTCTTCTTAAAAAGACTTATGAAACTGTTCTCGAGTTGATAAAGGAGGACTAATATGGACAGACCGAAAGTGAATTTAAATTATCAGGTTGAAAAATTACCAGTGGGACCGGCTTTTACCAACGGTAATTTGATTGACGTAAGTTCCGGTATGAGAACTTTCCGTCCTGTGATCGATCAGGAAAAATGCAAACATTGCTTAAGATGTTTTCTTGTATGTCCTGATGGAGCGATCGACAAGTCGGAAGATGATCTCGCCATTGACTATGATTACTGTAAAGGATGCGGTGTCTGTGCAAAATCCTGCGGATTTGGCGCCATCGCAATGATAAAGGAGGTAGACGCATGAGCGAAAAAAGATTCGTTTCCGGAGACGAGGCAGTCGCATTGGCAGCAAAACAATGCAGACCTCAGGTGATCGCCGCTTACCCGATCACGCCTCAGACCATTGTGGTGGAAAGACTGGCGGATTACGTGGAAGAAGGTTCATTGGAATGTCAGTATATGTACGTGGATTCGGAACATAGCGCTATGACAGCGTGTATTGGTGCGGCAGGAACGGGAGCCCGCTGTTTTACAGCTACCTCTTCCCAGGGACTTTTGTATATGGCAGAATGTCTCCATTACGCAAGCGGCGCCAGAATGCCTATTGTTATGATGAACGCAAACCGTTCCCTTGCTACGCCATGGAATATTTACGGAGACCAGAGAGATTCCTTATCTCAGTTGGAATCCGGATGGATCCAGTTATACGCAGCAGACGCACAGGAAGCTTTTGACTTGACCATTCAGGCATATAAGATCGCAGAAGATCCGGAGATCATGACTCCGGTTATGGTGAACCTGGACGGATTTATCTTAACCCATACTTATGAGACCATTGAGACAGTGGATCAGGAAAAAGTAGATCAGTTCATTCCTTATCAGAAATATGCCAACGCTATGGATCTTGAAAATCCAAAAGGAATCTGCATCACGGCAGGACCTCCTTATAATCTGGAGTTCCATTACACCCAGCATATGGCCATGATGAAAGCCCTTGACAAAATTAACGCAGTGGGTAAGGAATACGGAGAGGTATTTGGAAGAGAATACAGCGGTGTCGTAGACGCATATTGCTGTGACGACGCTGATGTGATCATTGCGACTTTAGGATCTGTTTCCAATACCGCTAAATTTGTCGTAAATAAATTAAGAAAAGAAGGAAAGAAAGTCGGCGTGTTAAAACTGCGCTGCGTGCGTCCTTTCCCAGTGGAAGCGATCGCCGAGGCAGTGAAAAACGCCAAGGGCGTAGTAGTTGTAGAAAGAGATTTAAGCTTTGGATATGAAGGCGCAGTATTCTCAGACTTCAACTCCGCATTAAAACAAAAAGGAATTGATGTTCCGACTTACAACTATGTGGGAGGTCTTGGCGGAAGAAGTCTTGATAAGACAGATCTGGAAAAAGCTTTAGAGGATGTTCTGGAAGGAAAAGCCAAGACAGATGAAGTGGAATTTATCAAATTAAGGAGGGATATCTGTGGCGCTTAATGCAAAAACGATTACGAATAAAGAATATTTTTATGGTCATAAAGCCTGCGGCGGCTGTGCTGCGGCGCTTGTAATGAGACTTGCGTTAAAGGTACTTGGGGAAAATGCAGTGGCGATCATTCCGCCAAACTGTATGTCCACAGTTGCTTTCATTTACCCGCATATGCCTCTCTTTACCAACGGCGGGATTCCTCCGTTTGCAGGAACAGCGGCAATGATGTCCGGTGTGATCGCTGGTTTTGACGCACAGGGAATTAAAGATTACCACGTGGTTGGTTTCGCCGGAGACGGCGGAACGGCAGATATCGGAATCCAGGCATTATCTGGTATGATCGACCGGGGCGACCGGGGGATTTTTATCTGTTATGACAACGAAGCATATATGAATACAGGAGTACAGCGCTCCGGTTTGACTCCTTACGGTATGAAAACAACAAACACACCTGCAGGAAAGAATATCCATGGTTCCCAGTCATCTAAGAAAAGAATGTTTGAGATCGTGGCCGCCCACGACATTCCATATGCAGCGACTGCCAGCGTGGGATATCCGGAAGACTTTATTAAAAAAGTGGAAAAGGCAAAAAATACGGACGGTCCGTCTTACATTCATGTGATGTCTCCATGCCCTACCGGATGGGGAACTCCGTCAGACGCCACCATCAACATCGGAAAAGAAGCGGTGGACTGTGGCCTCTGGTATCTTGCAGAATATGAAAACGGAGAATTTAAATTAAACAGAAATCCGAAGGAATTTACCTCCATAGAGCATTACTTAAAATCCCAGGGAAGATTTTCTCATTTTGATGAAAATGACATCGCTCATGTGATCGCACAAAGAGATGCTTACTGGGAAAAAATCCGCCGCGAATGGGTAAAATAAACTGCTGCATACGCAGTGCGGGAATGATTTTTTATAGAAAGGGACTGTAATTATGAAAACAGCCACAGAATATCAGGACAGCTTAAGAAAGCGTAATATAAAAGTATATTTTAAAGGAGAGCTGCTCCAGCCGGAGACTCTGATTGATCATCCTTACATTAAAGGTCATGTAAATTCTGCTTCCATGACATATGCTCTTGCAAGAAATCCGGAGTATGAAGATCTGATGACAACGACTTCTCATCTTACCGGAAAGAAGATCAACCGTTTTACAAGTATCCATCAAAGTACCGATGATCTTGTAAAAAAAGTAAAAATGCTTCGTATGATCTCCCAGAAAACAGGTACTTGTTATCAAAGATGTGTTGGTTTTGACGCAATGAATGCGATCTACTCCACCACCTATGATATGGATGAGGCATTGGGAACAGACTATCATGAAAGATTTAAAAAGTATCTGGAATATGTGCAGGAAAACGATATCATGGTGGCCGGCGCTATGACCGATCCGAAGGGAGACCGAAGCAAACTTCCGGGACAGCAGGATGATCCGGATATGTTTGTCCATGTGGTCGAAAAAAACGAGAACGGTATTGTGATCCGGGGAGCGAAAGCTCATATGACCGGTATGGTCAATTCCCATGAAATGCTCATTATGCCGACCCAGGGAATGAGACCGGGAGAAGAAGATTATGCCGTATGCTGCGCTCTTCCAGTGGATGCTCCGGGCGTTCTTCACATTTTTGGTCGTCAGTCCAACGATGATCGAAAGGCAGAAGGAGATATCGATCAGGGAAATGCAAAATTCGGTATCGTAGGCGGAGAAAGCCTTACCGTATTAAATGACGTATTTGTTCCATGGGATCATGTTTTCATGTGCGGAGAAATCAAGTATTCCGGACTGCTGGTAGAGAGATTCGCCTGCTTCCATCGTCAAAATTACGGCGGATGCAAGGGCGGCGTATCGGATATTGTAATCGGCGCTTCCGCTCTGGCAGCCGACTTTGCAGGATACAGCAAAGCAAGCCATATTAAGGATAAGTTAAATACAATGATTCATTTAACAGAAACTCTTTTTGCTTGTTCTATTGCCTGTTCTGCAGAGGGAAGACAGCTTCCGTCCGGAGCATATTATGTCAATGAGCTTTTGGCAAATGTTACAAAGCATAATGTAACCCAGTTTATTTATGATATTAACCGTTATGCTCACGACATCGCAGGAGGTATCGTGGCAACCATGCCATCCGAAGCGGATTTAAGAAGCCCGGAAGTTGGAAAATACGTGGAAAAATACATGAAGGGCGTTTCTGAGATCGATACGGAAGACCGTATGAGAATCCTTCGTCTTATTGAAAATATGACGGGAGGCACCGCTCTTGTGGAAAGTATGCATGGCGCAGGATCTCCTCAGGCTCAGAGAGTCATGTACTCCAAAAAAGCAGACCTTCCATCCAAAAAGGTATTTGCTTCTAAGCTTGCAGGCGTGAACTTAAACAAATACGATTCCTATAAAAAGAAATAAGGAAAACTAACTTTAATACACGAGATAATGAATACACTAAACAAAAGAATTTATGAATAATCTGACAACGCTGCCTTTTACATTATAACCTTATGCATTGACCCTCTTAGGTCATTTGCTGCAATAAAAAAGCAGATAAACATGATACATATTTTCCTAAAAGCTTTCCTTAAAAGGCAGAAATCAGATTTATATAAAAAGAACCTAAAAAAAGGTTCTTAACGGGCGCGGTCCGGCAGTCTCCTTTTGCTTTATTTCCGCGCCTTACAATTTCATAAGCTGCAAAGGGGCAGCGAAGGATTCGATAGTAAAATTTTATAAAGTACTATCAGATGTGTTGGAGGTATATTGTGATGAAAAAGTACAATCCTTATGAGAACTATTTAAGCGTTCTCAACGAAGCAGCAGAAAAACTGGGTCTTGATGAAAACGAGTACATTACCCTGGCTTATCCGGAGAGAGAGCTGCAAGTTGCAGTGCCGGTACATATGGACGACGGTTCCATCCGCGTGTTTAAAGGATACCGGGTTCAGCATTCTTCCGGAAGAGGTCCAAGCAAAGGTGGAGTTCGTTTCCATCCTCAGGTAAACCTGGACGAAGTGAAAGCACTTGCTGCATGGATGACATTTAAGTGTGCTGTGGCAGATATCCCTTACGGCGGAGCAAAGGGTGGAATCGAAGTGGATCCTTCTGAATTATCTAAGGATGAGCTTAGAAAGCTGACAAGAAGATATACTGCAGGAATCCTTCCGATCATTGGACCGGAAAAAGATATCCCGGCTCCGGATGTTAATACCAATGCTGAGACTATGGGCTGGATGATGGATACTTATAGTATGTTTAAAGGTTACACCGTTCCGGGCGTAGTTACAGGAAAACCGATTGAGATCGGCGGATCCATCGGAAGAACAGAGGCAACCGGACGAGGCGTTAGCATTGTCGCTGTAGAAGCAATGAAACAGTTTGGTCTTGACAAACCGGAGACAAAGATCGCCGTACAGGGACAGGGTAATGTAGGTGGATTTGCTGCGCAGTTCCTCTATGAAGACGGTTACACCGTAGTGGCAGTCAGCGATGTGTCTGGCGGAATATATAAGGCAGACGGATTAAATATTCCGGAGATCAGAGAATATATCGCAAACAGTGAAAAGCATACTCTGGAAGGATATGAAGCAGAAGGTGTTGTTCGCCTTGATAATCATGGACTTCTTACCTGCGATTGCGATGTTTTGGTTCCATGTGCCCTTGAAAACCAGATTACAGTGGAAAACGCCAATGACATCAAAGCAAAATTGATCGTAGAAGGTGCAAACGGTCCTACTACTGCGGATGCAGATAAGATCCTCAACGAACGTGGAGTGATCGTAGTGCCGGATATTTTGACAAACGCTGGCGGTGTTGTAGTTTCTTATTTTGAATGGGTTCAAAATCTTCAGAACTTTGCATGGGGATTGGAACAGGTAAATGAGACCCTTCGCAATATTCTTGTGAAGAGTTACGGACAGGTTAGAGATATCGCAAAAGAATCCAACGTGTCTTTCCGAATCGCTGCTTATATGCTCGCTTTAAAACGTCTTAGTGCAGCAACCAGAATCCGTGGAATTTACCCGTAAGAGATTGTCACAAAAACTTGATAAAATGCGGAGAGATCCGCAGCAACTTTAGATTCTGCATAATACATAATAAAACAGCCAAATAGCAAAAATTCAATCATCAGGAGAGGAAGCTGGATTTGCACAGATTGTGCAAAAGCTTCCTCTTTTGCGATAATTTGCCGATGATCAAAAAGTGAGATCAAAGATTAGGAGAAGAAGATGCATAAAAAGTACATGGCGGCGATAGATGTCAATGCAATTTTAGACGACACGTCAAAAGGATTTAATGTGGTATGGCAAACAGCGCAGTTAGCTGATTTTTGGCAGGTGCTCCCTTCCTATATAAAAAAAGCAGAAGGGATGGGGAAAAAGATTGTTTACATCCAGTTTTCAAAACATCCTCTTTTTCCGGAGATCACAAAAAACATAGAGACGGCTGCGATACCTTTAACCCATCACTTTGAAGCCTTTACCGTGGCGGTATACCGTTTGATGAAACAGAAAGAAAAAGGTAGTTTTTTTATTTTTGACTGCCTTTCCGATTTGCAGACCGCATGGGCGGCGGACCTGATGATGCAAAACTTCTTTCGGGTAATTACGCCTCTGGTATCCGAGATGGGAAATAAGGCGTTCTTTCCCCTTCTTCGGGGGATGCATTCCCGTGACGCCTGTGAAGAAATCCGAAATCACACGGAAATTTTTCTGGATTTGTATTCTGATTTTAAAGATTTATATATGCGCCCCCAAAAAATCGGAGACTATGAGCCGGAATTTGTCTGTCTGCCTTATTATTACGATCCCAATTATCATGTTTTCCAGAGAATTCTTGGTGGAAGAAGGCTGAGCAGATTTTTAAGAGCGGTCTCTCTGGGATCTCCCAAAGATTACGATCCCCAAAAAGATTTTTGGGACAGCTTTTTTGACAGCGCCCAAAGAAAATTTATGGAAGGGGAGGATATCTCAAAAGACTGCACTGTGATGTGTTCCATTATGATGAGCCGTGACGAAAAGATGCGGCAAATGGTACAAAAACATTTTCATCCCACCGATTATTTTTTTATCAGAGAGCATATGATCGGCACGGGTCACATCGGCGGCAAAGCCTGTGGTATGCTGATCGCCAGAAAAATGATCGAAAATATTTGTCCGGAGATATTTGAAAGCTTTGAAGCCCACGATTCCTTTTTTATCGGCTCCGATGTGTTTTATTCCTATATCGTGGAAAACGATTTTTGGGATCTTCGGGTAAAGCAGCGGACCAAAGAAGGATATTTTACTCTGGCCGAAAGCTTTTCTAAGAAGCTCATGACGGGAAAGTTTTCAGAAAAAATGGAACGGGAATTTATCCGCCTTTTAAACTATTATGGGCGATCTCCGGTGATCGTCCGTTCCAGCAGCCTATTGGAAGACGGTTTTGGAAATGCCTTTGCAGGAAAATATGAATCCGTATTTTGCATCAATAAGGGAACCATGGAAGAAAGACTAAAAGAGTTTGAAAATGCCGTCCGCATTGTCTATGCCAGCACCATGAGTCCCTCTGCCCTGGATTACCGTTTAAGGAGAGGCCTGGAAAAAAAGGATGAGCAGATGGCTCTGTTGGTGATGCGGGTTTCCGGCAATTATTTTGGAGATTACTATATGCCCCATGCTGCCGGCGTGGGATATTCTTACAGTACTTATCGTTTTTTGGAGAGCCTGGATCCGACCCAGGGAATGCTTCGTCTGGTAATGGGACTTGGCACCTCGGCGGTGGATCGAAAAGAAGGATCCTATCCAAGACTGGTGAGTATGGATAAGCCTGCCGCCACAGCCTTTTGCTCCGTTTCAGAGCATCACAGCCACAGTCAGCAAATGGTGGACGTGCTGAATAAAACGACCAGAAAGCTTCAGTCTGTGCCGCTGTCCCTCCTTACAGAGTTTTTGCCGCAATCTTTAAAACGCAACCTTTTGCAGCATGATATTATGGCGGAAATGCGATTTCGGGAAAGGGGAATCCGCAGGGATATTATGTTCATCTCCTGTGACGGTCTGGTAAAAAACAAAGAATTAATGAAGGACATGAAGAAGCTGTTAAGAACGCTCCAGGAAGAATATGGACAGGCCGTAGATATCGAATATGCCATCAATTTTGACAGTAGGGGAAGGTATCGCCTCAACCTTTTACAGTGCCGACCACTGCTTACCTGGCAAGAAAAACAGGCACAGAAAATCCCGGAAAATATCAAAGAAGAAAATATTTTTATTCACTGTGAGCATACTTCCATGGGAACCTCTCAGCATCTCTCTCTGGATTTGGCGGTCCTCGTGGATCCTATCGCCTACTATAATATGGCATACAATGACAAATATAAAGTGGCGTCATTGATCGGAAAAATCAACTGGAAGTACCGGGGACAAGGGAAAAAGATGATTCTTTTCGTGCCGGGACGGATCGGCACCTCTTCGCCGGAACTGGGAGTTCCCACTACATTTTCTGATATCAGTGAGTTTTGTGCGATTTTTGAGATATCAGAATCCAAAGCAGGATACAATCCTGAATTATCCTACGGAAGCCATATTTTCCAGGATCTTGTGGAAAATGAAATTCTTTATGCGGCAGTGATGGAAGACGAAAGAACGAAACTCTTCCGACCGGAAAAACTGGCGCTTTCAGGAAATCAGATCGAAAACTTCGGGCCGGAAGGCGAAGCCTTAAAGGACATCGTTGCAATCTACGACCTTAAAAGTTTCGAATGCATACTTTATCACGACATGATAGAAGAAAAACTTGTGGGGACAATAAAGGAAAAGAAAGAAGGGAGGGAGCTCGTATGAAAAGGCAGCAATATGATCCGGCATCAACATTTCCGGAATTTATGACAAAAGCAAAACTTCAGGAACAGTTTAGTCATATCGCCCAAAAGGCGGAAGGACAGATCAAAGATTTTTTATCGAAGGAAAGCGGGATTCTTTGGCTGATCGATCAATTAAAGGGAGAAACCGATTGGAGAATGCTTCGGATTTGGCTGGCGCTGCTTGATAATTATGCAAATGTGATCAGTCTGCCCCATAAAAAGATGCTTCTGGAAGAAATGTTTCCTATGTTGGTTCATCCAAAGGGAACGGTGAGAAGGCTGTCTGCCGACAGTATGGGACGTCTCCTGGGGGAATGCGACTTATTGCATTCCAATCTTTGGGACTGGTTTTTAAGAAAACTGCTTTTTTCTGACAGCGTAAGAGAGGGAGGGGAGGAAGAATCTATTGGATTTGCGGTGAAAAAGATTCTGGAGAGGCTCCTTAACTGCCTGGAAGAAAGAGAGAGAAAAGCGGTTTTAAGCGTTTATGTTTCTTATTTCAAATCAGCCAGATGGGATGATCTGACCTGTTTTTGTCTCATCGCCGGAATAGAAGAATTTTCCTATGAGATATGGAACAACGTCCAGCTTCATTATATTTTTGGTTTTCTCCGCCACCACCTGGCCGGGGAACAAAAGGAGCTTCGGCTGATCTCTTTGCGCCTGATCAAAAACTGGCTGGAACAGGGAATCCTCTTATCGGATGATATGAGAGATTTTTTAGAAGGGCTGGAACTTCAAAAAGACAGCAGTGGTGAAAATTATTTGCTTGTGAAAATATGGGATCAGATTGACGCTAAGACAGAGGAAAAGGAAAAATATATATCGCCTACATCCTCAGAGCTGATCTGGAAAAATCTTCGGTTCCTCCACTCCGGTATAAGCAAAGTGATCAACCTGTCCATCTTAAAAGAAAGGGCGCAGCATAAAGATTCGGCGGATCGGGTCATTGATCTGTCGAAATATGCAACACATCTTCTAAATCTCCTTCGTCTGTCCACTGAGGAAACTATATTTTTGCAGGCAGGAGAGGATTTGGTAGAGATCATGCCTTGTCTGGAGGAAAATCAAAAAAATGAAATAATTCAGGAAGTGTTAAAGGATTATGAGTTGGGAGGAGATTCCACAAACTATGTGCCTTTTTTCATGGAAAGGGCGTTCTTTCATCTTACGGTGGAAGAACAGATGGAGTTTTTTCCAAGATTTCAGGAACTTTTCCACAATAAAGATTCCAATGTGGTAAAAACAACTCTGGAGATTTCGGCAAGAATATTAAAAAAAATAGCGGATTACTGCAAAGAACATTCTGAAGAAAAAAAGGAGACGCGGGAAATCTTCCGTTTCTTCGGCGGGCTGCTTTGCTGCGGAATGTTCCATCATCAAAAGGACATATCTACAGAAACACTTTTTCTCATGAAGAATGTGTCGGATGCCTGTAAAAACTTTGAGGAAGAGTATTATAAAGAAGATCTCTTTTGTCTGCTGAAAAAGACATTGATTTCTTTAATGAGAGAAAATGCGGTTCTCCTTGGAAGGTCCATGGCCTTAACCCTGAAAAGTGTGGCGGATTGTCTGGAAAGTCTGGCAAAAAAAGGCTGGCTCACCGACCAAAAGGACAAAAAAATCGCATATTTTCCAGAGACTTTTTCTTCCTTTTCCTATCATCACAAAGCCATGATAAAAGAAATCATGGATATGGGATTTGAGGTTTATATCCGCCGCCGGATTCTTTATGAGTTTGTGGCAGATTTAAAAGATGTGTGGATGTTTCCGGAAAATGTGTTTATTGACCTGGCAAGCGCAGAGGATTTAAACCGTTTAAAAAATCTGTTTGCAGACCGGGAGGTTTATATTGTCATGGGAACAGAAGAAATCGAAAACAACGAGGCTTACTGGGAAGAAACGGGGGAGGAAATGATCTATCAGTTTCCCCATATATTTTATGCGAAAGCAGACACGTACCAGCAGCTTGACAACTATGCCATAGGTCAAATGATACAAAATGATGTGATTTACCTGCGTTTACCTGCACTCTGTCAAAAGAATCATCCTTTATATGATCCCCGAAGATAGCTGGCGTCGGGAAAACATAAATTAGTATGATTAATTGCATAATGTATGACAAAATACTTGACAAACCCATAAGAAACCAATAAAATATTGATTATACAAATATATATTTATCATACAACATAGTACGTAAAGTTGTGTGATAACAACAAATAAGATAGGAGAAGCGATATGGAGAATAAACTGGATAATTTGTCGAATTTAGCAAAACAGTATCCTGCATCCGGAATCCGTAAAATGTTTGATCTGGCGGCGGGTTATGACAACGTGATTAACATGACTGTCGGGGAGCCGAACTTTGAAACACCTCAGTACATCAAAGAAGCAGCTAAAAAAGCGATCGATGAGGGATATACCCGCTATGCTCCCAATGCCGGGCTTCCTATATTTCGTGAGACAGTTGCCAAAAAATACCATTCTTACTGGGAAGGTTATACAAAAGATAATGTGATCATCACCGTAGGAGCGTTGGAAGGAATGACTCTTTCCATCCTGACCCTTTTAAATCCGGGAGACGAGATGATTGTTCCGGATCCTTGTTTTCCAAATTACTTTGGGCAGACCATGATCGGAGGAGTGAAAGCAGTCCGGGTTCCTTGTTATGAAGAAAATGATTTTAAGATTATGGCTGCCGATATTGAAAAAGCCATCACTCCAAAAACAAGAGCGATTCTTTTAAACTCCCCAAGTAATCCATTGGGTTCTGTTCTGGAAAAAGATGATATCCTTGCCATCGCAAAAGTGGCCAAAGAACATGATTTATTTGTATTTTCCGATGAACCTTACGACACCATTCTTTATGATGACACCGAATTTTACAGTATCGGAATGGTGGACGAAATTCGGGATAAAGTGATTATCATGAACAGTCTTTCCAAATCATACGCCATGACAGGATGGAGAGTAGGTTATCTTTTAGCGGACGCTGCTTATATCCCGAAGATGGCTCAGATTCAGGAAGGTATGGTATCCTGCGTCTCCACGTTTTCACAGATGGCCGGAGTGGCAGCGCTTAACGGTCCTCAGGATGAAAACCGCCGTATGGTAAAAGAGTATGCAAGAAGAAGAGATCTTTTGATCGACGGTTTGAATGCAATTCCTGGTATCACCTGTAAAAAATCCAAGGGAAGCTTTTATGCCTTTGCCAACGTAAAAGCTTTTGGAAAAACTTCACAGGAATTTGCAGAAGAAATGATTCAGTATGCACAGGTAGTTGCAGTTCCGGGATCTGCCTTTGGCGAGATGGGAGAAGGTTACATTCGATTTGTGTTTGCCAACTCCGATGAAAATATTATAGAAGCAGTAAAACGGATCGACGCTTTTGTAAGAGAGCAGTATCCGGACGTAAAATAAAAAATAAAAAGAAAAAGGAGGAAGGTTATGTCTAAAGTATCCATTCGTAAAACAGAAGATCAGGGATATGAAAGTATTCGCAAGGCAGTCAGACAGGTGGTGGAAGATCTCGGAGGTTTGAGCGATATCATTAAACCGGGGTATAAAGTTTTGATCAACCCAAACTTTGTGGCAGTTCCGAAAGACCGCTGTTCCGGCGGCGTGACCCGCTGGGAAGTAGTCAAAGCCGTTGCAGAAATGGTAAAAGAGGCAGGAGCTACCCCGATCGTAGCAGAATCTGCGGCAGCGGGCGTTGACACAGAACAGGTTATTCAAGCTTGCGGTTATCAGGAAGCCATGAGAGACGAAGGCTATGAAGTGATTGATTTAAAGAAAAGAAAAATCACAAAAATGCCGGTGGAAAATGGTAAGATCATTAACGATATGACAACCTGGGACGTGGTAAAGGAAGCTGATGCGATCATTACAGTACCTGTAATGAAGACCCATGATCAGACAGAAGTGACCCTTGGTCTTAAGAACCTGAAAGGCCTGATCGCCGACGGCCAGAAGAAGCTGTTCCATACTATCGGCGTAGTTCCTGGTGTTATTGATATTATCCAGACAGTAAAACCAGTGCTTAATATCATAGACGGTACATACGGACAGCAGGGCCTTGGACCGATCTTTGGAGAAACTGTGGAAATGAAGCTGATCGTCGGTTCAAAAGACGTTGTGGCTGCCGATGCAGTGACCAGTGCGATCATGGGATATGACGTCAACGAGCCAATGCTTACTGTGGAGGCATATCAAAGAGGTCTCGGAGAAAAAGACCTGGATAAAATTGAAGTAGTGGGAGAAACCATCCAGTCCGTATATCACAGATTTAAACGTGCCTGTGAAGTAGAGATCGAAGGATTGCCTCCATATACTATGCTGTTCGACGAAGGCGCCTGTACCGGCTGCCGTAATACGGTGATCAGCGCACTTATGGACTTAAAAGACGGCGGCTATGCAAAATATTTGGAAGGAAAATATGTTGTGGTAGGACCGTTAAAGGATCTCCCTCCGGAAGCAACGCCGGAAAACACAGTTTTAATCGGCAGATGCGCTAACATTCATTTGAAGGGACGCGGAAGAGAAGTCAAAGGATGTCCTCCAGGAAATGTATTTGTCGTTCAGGGAATCGTCGGAGACGCAGAGACCGTAGGACGTCGTTACAGCGACAAAGCAGAAGACGAGATTTAAAACTAAAGAAAAAAAGCAAAATAAAGCGCAAAAAAGGCAGAACAGCATCAAGGCAGAAAAAGCAGAATGTGAGAGGTTCTGCCTTTTTGCTTACCGCCCCTCTGCCTTTTATGATCTGAGTCATTGCTTTGAAATATTATTTTTCTTTCAGACAATCATAGCGTAATATATCATAATGTTTTTGCTAAAATATATTTGGCGGCAACCATTCAAAAGAGCTGCAGGATAACCGCACAAAAACAATTATTGTTTTTTAAAAAAATATATGCGATAATGGTACAGATAAAATGGAAAGAGGAATAATTCATGCAAAATTTTGAAAGTAAAAAATTGTCTGATAAGGTAACAGATAATCTTTTATATATGATTCAGGTTCAGAAGGTCTTTAAACCAGGAGAGCAGCTTCCCAACGAGATTGAGCTTGCCAATCAGCTTGGAGTAAGCCGTACCACCTTAAGAGAAGCGGAAAATCAACTGGTTGCCATGAATATTTTGACAAAGACCAGAGGAAAGGGAACCTTTGTGACAGATCCCGCCGAGAGAGAAGAAGAGGCGAAAGAATTTGATAATCTTAACTATATGCATTCCCGCCTTTCAGACCTCTATAATCTGCGGATGATGATGGAGCCTTCTCTGGCAGGATTGGCGGCGGTGAAGGCCACTGATGAAGAGCTTGCTGAGATTGAGGAGTTGAGCCTCCAATTGGCCGAGGAGAATATTTCCAGCGAAAAGATCGTAGAAATAAACCAAAGATTTCATGCCGCCATTGCCAAAGCAACCCATAATGAACTGATCGTTAAAACTTTTGACCGGATTAATAATGCGATCGTTCAATATTTTGACAAAGAAAAATTAGAGATGATGAATAGTGAAGATGTGATACGAAGTCATGCCTTAGTTGTTCAGTATATGAAACTCAGAGATCAGATGGGAACCAAAAAGGCCATGGAGCTCCACCTTAGGGATTCTCTTCAGGACTATGACATTGATATCGCGACATAAAGGAGAACACATGGATCCTCAAGTAAGAGTACGAATAGAACGGGCTTTAGACACCAGAGTCCGCCCCTGTTTATTGGATCATGAAGGAGATATTAAGATCCTTCGTTATGAGAATGAAATATTGTATGTTCAGTTAGTCGGACAGTGCTGCGGCTGCCCGGCTGCCAGCATCACAACAGAGCAGGTTGTAAAAAAAGAATTGATGGATGAATTGCCGGAAATCAAGGACGTTATCCTTGACGACGGGATCACAGAAGATATGATCGCATTTGCAAAAGAACTGCTGAAAAGTCCCAAAAGAGATTAAGAGGGAAACCCCTGGAAAATAATATTATAAAATGAAGAAAGCGGGGAAAAATTATGGAAACAACAGAAAAGCTTTCTGATAAAGTAACGATGAGTATAATGGAGATGATCACGATCCAGAAGCGTTTCTGTCCGGGAGATAAGCTTCCAAACGAAAACGAGTTATCGTTGGAACTGGGAGTGAGCCGCACCACGCTTCGCGAGGCGGTGAGCAATCTGGTCAATCAAAACGTGTTGGAAAAAAGAAGAGGGTACGGCACCTTCGTGGTGAACAACGAGGAACTGATTTCCGATTTTGGATTTGATGAATTAACTTTTACGCAAGTAAGTTTGGCAGATCTTTATGAACTCAGGATGGTGATCGAACCTCAGGTGGCAAGTCTTGCCGCAGTAAAAGCAACAGATGAGGAGATGCACAGAATATGCCAGATTGGGAAAGAAATGGAAGGCAAAAAGGTGGATGCGGCGGAAATGATGGAGTATAACCGAAAGTTCCATGATGCAATCACTGCGGCTACCCACAATGAGTTCATTATCCGCCTTTTTCACAGCATCAACAATGCCGTGATCAAAGAGTTTGATTCATTCTACGCAGATCAGATTGATAATGAAGATATGATAAAAAGTCATAAATTGCTCATTGAATATCTGAAAGCCCGGGACGCGGAGGCCGCGGCGCAGGCGATGAGACTTCATTTAAAATACACGATGAAGCAGCTCCATTTGGACTCTGAGGGATTGTAAGAAATTATGAATTATTGCAGACCGCACATTTTACAACAAGCTGATCTTTGCCAGTCAGACAGAGGTTCTGATGAAAAGGATCAGCTTTTTTATTAATCAGTCTTCATTGACATAAGAACTCTTTTATGACATAATACAAATATAAATTAATAATACAAATATAAATTAATAATACAAATATAAGAAGGAAGTGACCATTGTGGAGACAAGGGAAGTATTACAAAAACTGCAAAATAATGAAATCACTCTGGAAGAAGCGGAAAGTTTTTTCAAAAAAGAACCTTTTGAAGAACTGGACAGTTATGCAAAACTTGACACATATCGGGAAATACGTTCCGGATTTCCCGAAGTTGTTTTTTGCAGCGGAAAGTCTGATCAGCATTTAGTAAGCATATATCAAAAATTATTGCGGGATAATGGAGAGGTATTTGGCACCAGGGCCAGCGCACACCAATACCAGGTCGTAAAAGAAGTGATCCCGGAAATTGAGTACGATGAAGTATCCCACATATTAAAATACGAAAAGCCGGGAAAGGAAAAAATCGGAAAGATCGCTGTCTGTACGGCAGGAACGGCAGATATTTTCGTGGCGGAGGAAGCGGCAAAAACTGCGGAGTATTTCGGCTCATATGTGGAAAGAATTTATGACGTGGGAGTCAGTGGAATCCATCGGCTGTTCTCCAGGCTGGAAGTGATACAGAGCGCCAACTGTATCGTGGCGGTGGCAGGGATGGAAGGCGCTTTAGCCAGCGTGATGGGAGGGCTGGTAGATAAACCGGTGATCGCTGTTCCCACATCAGTCGGATATGGCGCCAGTTTTCACGGATTGTCCGCTCTGCTTACCATGATCAATTCCTGTGCCAACGGTATTGCCGTCGTTAACATTGACAACGGATATGGCGCAGGGTATGTCGCTACACAGATCAATCGCATGGGCGCAAAAAAATAATATAAGATCACAACAAAGGAAGGAATTGAAAATATGAAATTACTATTTCTGGAATGCAATATGGGAATTGCCGGAGATATGTTTTTATCCGCTTTGCTGGACCTATTCGAAGAAAAAGAACAGAAGGTGGATGAACTTAACCGGATTGGGATTCCCGGCGTAAAATATAAATTAGAACAGACAGAAAAATGCGGAATCACAGGTTCCCATGTGAGAGTGATCGTGGATGGCAGCGAAGAAGCCTCTGCGGACGTTTCACTAAATGTAAACGACCATGTTCATAGTCACGGCTGCCACGAGCATGAACACGAGCACCACGGGCATGAACACAGCCATCATGAGCATGAACACGAGCACCACGAGCATGAGCATGGCCACGATCATAATCACCACGGTCACGCCCACGAACACAGCAACGGATGCCACACTCATGGCCATGAGCATGGTCACGTTCACCATCACGCCGGTCTTTCTGAGATTACGGATTTGATTGAAAGCCTGCAAGTTTCTGAGAAGGTAAAGAAGGATGCTCTGGCGGTTTATCAGATGATTGCCGAGGCGGAGAGCGCTGTGCATGGAAAAGAAGTAACCCAGATTCATTTTCATGAGGTGGGGACAAAAGACGCCGTTGCAGATGTGGTGGGAAGCGCTTATTTGATGGAGCAGCTTTTGGCTGATCAGGTAATATTTTCCCCTATCGCAACGGGCTATGGTATGGTAAAATGTGCCCATGGAGTTCTTCCGGTGCCGGCCCCGGCGACCGCCCTTATTTTAAGAGAGATTCCAAGCTACTCAGGAAAGGTACAGGGCGAGCTTTGCACTCCGACCGGGGCAGCTCTTGCAAAATATTTTGCAAAGGAATTTGGCCAGAGACCGGTTATGAAAATCAGTCGGATCGGATATGGAATGGGCACAAAAGATTTTGGTTTTGCAAATTGTTTGAGGGCATTTTTAGGAGAACTGGCTTAAATTAAGTGGATTTTTAAAGGCTCGTTTTTGGGGATTATTTTTTTTCAAAGGGTCTGATTTTAATGAAATATATTTTTTTGATATTACGGGAATGTTTTTTACAAAACATTCCCGTTGCGTTTTTTTTGGGAGAGAAATATTTTGCGATATTTTGAAAAAAATAGTTCACAAGGTTTTTTGCTTAAAATTGTTAAGTTTTCACAAAAATATTAAAAATTAATAGAATAAAACTATAAAATTATTGCAAATATTAATCATTTAATATATAATACAAATATCAATTGTTAGACAACAGTACAAAACTTTTTTGACGTAAAGGAGGGAAAAAATGAATCATACGAATCATGCGATTATGATTGATTTTGGCAGTACATTTACCAAAGTAGTTCTGGTGGACATTAAAAAAAGAGAAATCCTAAAAACCGATAAGTTTCCCTCCACCGTACATACGGACGCACGGATTGGTTTGCAGCAATGTTTTGATTCCGTAAAGCAAGTGATATCCGAAGAAGAGTTTGAACAGGCATATAAGCTTTCCACTTCCAGCGCGGCGGGCGGACTTCGAATGGCTGTGATCGGGCTTACAAAAAGCCTGAGTATCACGGCGGGAAGGGAAACCGTGTTCGGCGCCGGAGCTAAGGTCATGGGAACATTTTATGGAAAGCTCACCGAAGAACAGGTTCATGAGTTGGAAGCGCTTGATCTGGAGATCATTCTTTTATGCGGCGGTTATGAAAATGGCAACGTGACCATGGTCAGGCACAATGCAGCGCTTCTTGCCAAGTCGTCCATCGGTGTTCCCGTCGTATATTCCGGCAATAAAGTGTGCGCCGGCTTTGTGCGGCAGATGATGGCAGTTGAACAAAAGGAATGTTTTGTGATTGATAATATTCTCCCGGAAGTGGGGATCTTAAATGTGGGGCCATCCCAGGAAATCATCCGACATCTTTTTATGCAAAGAATCACCAATATGAAAGGTCTGCAGGGAGTGAAAGAGGCATTGGGAGATATTTTGATGCCGACTCCTGCGGCAGTGCTGGCGGCAGGGGAACTTTTAAGTCGGGGAACCAATGAGCAGGAAGGCTTTGGCCCTATGATGATGGTAGATGTGGGAGGCGCAACGACAGACATCTATTCTTTTTCCGTGAATAAAGGCTATGAAGGTGCAAAAATTGTCGGTGTGGAAGAACCATTTGCCAAAAGGACCGTGGAAGGCGATATGGGAATGAGAGAATCTTCTATCTGCTTATTTCAGGAATTATCTGTGGAAGATCTGTCGAAAGACGCCCGGGTTACGCCGGAGGAATTTCAAAAAGGGATTGAACAAAGAATTGCGAAGACAAGCTTTTTGGCAAACAATGAAAGGGAGCTGAGCATTGACCACACCATTGCGAAAATGGCCGTTAAGGTTTCCGCAAGACGTCATGCCGGAAAATTGGAATATACATACTATGGCAATTGTGATCTGGTCCAGAGGGGAAAGAATCTAACAGAAATTCAAACAGTGATCGGAACAGGAGGGCCTATTGTAAACAGCGCTCATCCAAAAGAAATTCTTTCTCAGGTGGAAAAGCAATCAAAAAAAGAGGACAATATTTTGCTGCCGAAAAAAATTGAAGCTTATATTGATAAGGAATATGTCTTTTTTGCCGCAGGTCTTTTGCGGGCTTATGATGAAGAAGCCGCCCTTGCCATAATGAAAAAGAGCATCCAAATAATTTAAATATTATGAGAAGATGAAAAGGAAAGGAGTATGTCTATGAATATTACGATGAAGAGGCGCTTTAATGAAAAGGATTTGCCGGATATGAAAACAATCCTTGATGAAGCAGAATCTCTGGCAAAAAATATCACCATTGGTGAAACATTGTTCTTTAAGGAAAAGGGCGTGAAATCCGAAGGAGAGTATAAGAGGAAGATGGCTGGGAAACATAAAGTGATGAAGCATTCCCACATTGGATGGAACTCCTGGAGTGAAACGGCAGAAGGATTCCAGAAAATCTATGAAACTCTGAAAAAAGAAGGATCATATATCGACCGTTTTGGTGTGGCTCTCGATTGGGTTATGGGTGTGCCGGAAGAGTACAGAAGCCGTTTTCAGGCCGGTGGAAGTCTGATCTTTAAAAACAGAGATGAGTGGAAACAACTAGGGCAGGTAGTTCCGGTTCAGCCTCATTTGGGAGATCACATGATCGGCTCTTTAAATTCTGTGGAAAATACAACCCTTGGACTGGAAGCCGGCGTAACGACCATCGGGAATATTTCCCACTATTACACTTATGAATATCCCGGCCTTGATATGGAAGAATACAGAACCATTGACATGATGAAAGCGATTGCGATCATGGGACATTTCCGGGAGCAGGGAACTATTATTCATTCCAATCTGGACGACGGATTTGGTGCCCAGTTCCATGATCTGGCCAATATGGTAGGATATGCGAGATTAGAGCGTTATATCGTAGAAGATCTTCTGGGCGGCGGTATGTGCCATTGCTTTGGAAATTTATTCAGCGATCCTATCGTTCGTATTATCTTCAATTGTGCCATGGGAAAGATAAATAAATATGATACTCCAGGCTCCATGATTTACGGAAATACCATCGATTATAACTTCGATATTCCTCATAATTTCGGCGCAATGGCTTCCTTCTCCATGGCGGACGCCATTGGACAGATGCATTATCCAAGTGGCCATGCAGTCTGTCCTATTCCGGTGACAGAAGCGGTGCGGGTTCCTTCCGCCGATGAGATAATCGAAGCCCATCATACGGTTGACATGATGATTGAAAAAGCGAAGCATTACGGAGATTACATTGACTATGAAAAAGTGCAGTCCGAAGCCGATATCCTTGTCACTTGCGGTAATGTATTCTTTGAACGTGTATTAAATGGACTGGATAGTATGCATATCGATATCAATCATGCAGGAGAAGTATTGGCAGCATTAAAAGCAATTGGCGTAGATCAGCTTGAGACAAACTTCGGCGTAGGTCTGAAAAAAGATAATGTCATGAGAGGGCGTATCCCGGTAAGACCGACGAGTATTGTTCAGATCATCAACTTACAGCAGGAAGATGTAATGTCCAAGATTGATAATCTTGAAGATAAACCTTTGACTGGTGTGAATATTGTTGTGGGTGCAACCGACGTTCATGAATTTGGAAAAGAGCTTTGCAAAAATGTTTTGGCATCCGCCGGAGCCAATGTTTTTGATCTGGGTTCTACGATTTCCATTGATGAATTGGCAGATACTATCATTGAGACGGAGAGCAAAATTGCCGTGGTAAGTACCTATAACGGAATTGCCTTAAGTTTTGCAAAAGATATGTTAAAGAAATTCAAAGACGAAAGCATTGAAATCCCGGTGATCATGGGCGGAAGATTAAATGAAAATATGGAAGGCAGCGAACTTCCGGTGGACGTTTCCGAACAGATTGCAGCTCTTGGCATTAATGTGGACAATAATGCGGAGACAATGATTTCTTATATTCAGGATGTTCTGCAACTAACCGCATAATATTGCGTGCTATTTAACGGTACATACTGACCCCTGGGTAACAGTAATTTTCCTTTAGGCGTTAAGCCATTCATCGGGTGTTTCCTTCAGGTAAATTATAAAAAATAAACATTTATTATATCACGAAGGAGGTATGCAGATGTCATTAACAACGATTATTATGCTCATCATTTATTTTGTTGGCCTTGGAGGCGGTTCCATTGCCCTCATTGCGTACTCATTGAAGCACTAAACAAAAAGATGAAAAAGAAAGAGAGGAAAAAATATGGGTAGTAATACTTCCAAAGATGGATTTGGCTCGCGGATTGGTTATATTGTTTCAACCTTAGGTATGGCCGTTGGCGTAGGAGCCATGTGGCGTTTTCCGATGAAGGCGGCCTTAAATGGCGGAGGCGCTTTCGTACTGGCGTTTTTTATTGTTTGTATTGTCTGTGTTATACCGGCAGGATGGGCAGAGAGCGCTCTCGGCAGAAAATATAAGATGTCTGCGGTGGGTGTGTTTGGAAAGCTGGCAGGAAAGAAAGGAACAGCCTTTGGATATTTGATGGCGATCACTCCGCTTGGACTTATGTTCTATTATCCGATCGTTATGTCAAACGTCCTTGAGTATATCGGATACAGCTTTGCCGGAGCTCCGTTTATGAAGGACACTGAATTTTATAACAATGTTGTAAACCCTAACAGGGTTTTGACTTACATTTTAGTAGTAGCAATCATTGTTCTTACAGCAGTAATCAGTTTAAGAGGTATTAAAAAGGGAGTGGAAAAAATTTGTAAGGTGCTCCTTCCTCTGATGCTTTTACTTTTGATTGTCATTGCGATTCGTGTTTGTACACTCCCTGGTATCGCAGCCGGTATTGAATACTATGTAAAACCGGATTGGTCCCAGCTTGCAAGTCCTACTTTATGGATGGAAGCAGCTGGTATGGCACTCTTTGCTGTAGGTCTTGGACCTGGTTACTTATTAACTTATGGTATGTATCTGGATGATGACGCAGATATTGCAACGGACTTTATTACCGTAAACGTAGTACAGTTATTTATCTGTGTTCTCTGTGGATTTGCGATCATTCCTGCAATTAATCTCTTTGGTCAGGAAGTCGTTGCAGATAAGGGCCTTATTTTCTCCATTCTTCCATTCGTATTTGGAAAAATGAGCGGCGGAACCATTTTCTTTATCATGTTTATGCTTGCGTTGTTCTTTGCTGGTTTATCCACTACTTTATCCATGATGGAAATTCCGGCAACCTGTCTTATGGACGGATTTGGATGGAGCAGAACAAAATCCATTATTGCGGTAACAGTAGTTTCCGTTATTGGAGCAATTCCATGTGTTTGGAATGACGTATTCTTCGCCTTTATCGATAACTTGGTAGGTAATGTATTCTATTGTGTAACCGCAGCCGTAGTTGCTATTTTCCTTGCATGGTTTGTGGGAGCAAAGAAGATCAGAGAAGAATGGTACAATCCAACCTCCGCTATAAAATGGGGTTCTTGGGTTGATTGGTTATATAAAATTGTTGCCTGTATTGCATTGGCTTACTTTGCAGTCACAGCAATTATGAGTTTATTTTAAATATTTTTTGATATAAGATCATTAATGTATTTAGATTATCTATATTAGATTTTAAATCAAATAATGAAAGAAAGCCATAATCTAAAATAAATCCTACGAAAAGGAGCAGTTTTCCGTGAGGTCTTGCTAAGATCGGAAAATCTGTTCCTTTTTCTATTCCTTTTTATTTTTTTAAAGAAAAATGCTATAATAAATTTCAAAAATATAATGGTTGAAATAATAAAAGAAATTTTGTATAATAAGGGGCACGCTTAATAACCCCTTTAACAGTTAACAGAAGAATAAATTGGGGACTGGGAGACAATAATGGATAATAAAGATAAATTTAATAATATAGCATTTACAGAAACAAAAACACAATCGGACATTCTGGCAGACCGGATAAAAAGCATGATTTCATCAAAAGAATTAGAAGAAGGATATCAATTTCCCAACGAGAATGAATTTTGCCGTATTTTGAATGTCGGCAGGGGGACGCTTAGAGAAGCCTATATGATCCTTGACTCCCATGGTTATATCAGAAGAACGAAACACGGCACCTTCGTAAGGAAAAAAGAAGAGATCGCCAGACAGGGGAATTTTCTTGCAAGTTTGGAACTGGCGGAGACAAGAGAGATGGTCGAATTTGTTTGTGCCTTGGAACCGGAAGCAGTTTTTTTGGCTGCAAAAAGAATTGACGAACAACAATTAAAAGAAATATATGAACTGATACAGGAATGTAAGAAAAATAAGGACGATCCTAAAAAAATTTCAGAATGCAACTATCGTCTTCACGAGTACATTAGAAATGCCTCCGGCAATCAATTGATCATCAGTGCGCTTACGGCCTATTATGATATTTTTAATCAGCAGGTAATCCAGCATATCTATTCCGATCAAGGAGAAGGAGCGCTCTTTTTAGAAAATGCTTTAAGACAGCATGAAGAGCTGTGGATCGCCCTAAAACATCACGATGCGGAGGCGGCAAG
>CAZKQV010000031.1:29411-33894 GCA_964555015.1 uncultured Eubacterium sp.
GACAGCATGAAGAGCTGTGGATCGCCCTAAAACATCACGATGCGGAGGCGGCAAGGAAAATTACATACGAACATCTGTTAGCTGATGTGGAATATCGGTTGTCCATTCAAATCGATTAACTCATTCCATCTTTAATGATATCGTGGTCTCTTAACACCTTTTCAATCACAGTTTCCTTTATAAAATGAAGCAATGGTTTTTTCAGTGCATTGAGCGGGCCAGGAAGAGGAATCTCCAGCGGAGATTTACCGTCCATCAGTTTCACGCTGCTGTCAAGCAGTTCCCGGATATCATAGACGCTGCCCCATACTTCCGGCACTCCGCGGTCTACGCCAAGCAATCCATAAACTGCTTCCATAGCAGTTCTTACAGAATATTCTGTGGTAAATACCGTATCCCTTGGCGTTTCGGCAAACTGTCCTAAAAAGGCGAAGTTCACACAGCCGTCCGGAATAACGTCAGGGCGGTCTCCCTTAGTTCTCGGCATGAAAAATGCTGTAATATAAGGCATCATGGTAGGAACACACACGGCGCTGTTTTCGGCAAGTTCCGAAATTTCATCCACCGGAACACCCAGATGATAAAGCCATTCTTCGGTGATTTCCTTTCCGGTACATTCCTTCATCGGTTTTTTCACAAAATCGCCCGGCACGTCGGTAAATAAACCGTATACCCAGACGCATACCTTATCTTTATCCTGATCTTTAAACTGTCCCTGGCGGTTGATGGTCCAGCTCATCAGCCAGTTGGAATCCTGGCAGCTTACAATTCCGCCGGTAACTACCTTGCCGCTTCTTGGGTCGCGTTTGCAAATATTGGTGATATAAGGGATGATACGGTCATCTAAAGTGGTGATTGTCGCAGACTCCCAGTTTGTCTTTGCAACGTCCGAACAGAATTTCTCCGGATGTCCGAAAGAAGGATCCTGTTTTGCGATATTTTTCCATAGATTCCAGCATCCGCTGGTTCTAACTTCCGCATCTCCATTTGGCGCATGATTTTGATCGCCGTAAATGGTTCCCTCCGTACAGCTTCCGTTGGTGACAAAGACCAGATCGTTTTCGGTGAGAACAATGCCCTTTTCTACACCTTTTACCTTGCATTCAATGGTTTTAGCAACCTTTTTTTCTCCGTCAAATTCAAAAATGACATTGGTTACTTCCGTATTAAACTGGAAATCCACTCCTGCATTTTCCAGATATTTTTGCATCGGTAAAATTAAAGAATCATACTGATTATATTTTGTAAATTTCAGTGCGCTGAAATCCGGAAGACCGGCAATATGATGAATAAATCTCTGGAAATAGAGCTTCATTTCCAGGGCGCTGTGCCAGTTTTCAAAGGCGAACATAGTTCTCCAATAGAGCCAGAAAGTAGAATCAAAGACTTCTTCATCAAACACATCTTCAATCGTCTTATCATAGAGATCCTCATCCTTTGTCATAAAAAGCTTCATAATTTCCATGCAGCCTTTTTGGCTCAAATTAAACTTACCGTCTGTGTGGGCGTCTTCTCCCCGGTTGATGGTCGCCCGGCATAAAGAATAATTCGGATCTTCTTTATTCAGCCAATAATATTCGTCGAGAACGGACACTCCCTCTGTCTCCAGGGAAGGGATACTTCGAAACAGATCCCAGAGACATTCGAAATGATTTTCCATTTCCCGTCCTCCCCGCATGACATAGCCCCTTGTCGGATCAAAAATTCCGTCGCAGGCGCCGCCGGCGATATCCATCGCCTCTAAAATGTGAATATGAGATCCCGGCATCTGCCCGTCCCTTACAAGAAAACAAGCCGCAGCCAGCGCAGCCAAGCCGCTTCCCACAATATAAGCATTTTTCTCATCCACGCCTTCCGGTTTTTTTGGTCTGGCGAAAGCTTCGTAATTTCCGTTGGTATAATAAATTCCTTTGCTGTTTTTTTGATCCTTGCCCCGCTCAGTATTTCGATATTCCTTTTCCGGAGATGATTCGATGTCCGATACCTGATTTGTTTTCTTTTCTGAATTTTTATATTTTTTCATTGCCATTGCGGCTGCTCCCGTACCTGCCGCCAACACAACTCCAAGTCCTAAACCTTTTTTTGATGCCATATTCATTACCGCCTTTCTGCTATTTTGCAAAATCAAATGTCAACAATGCTTCCTTTTTGGGCTTTCTTTTTTGGGTTTCTTTCTTGCTACAATAGGTTTGCTTTCTGGGTACAATAATATGCACCAAAACACCTTTTTCCAACTTACAAAGAAAGGGAAATGATAAAAAGTTAATCATTCCCCTTTTTTTGATAAAATAAAAAAAAAATTAAAATTTTTTTGCCTCTTCAAAATTATGGATCGATGTTTGAATCGTACCATGAAGAGTAATACTTAGTTTTCTTACGATTTCTTTATAATCATCCTTCATGCCATGGGAGATCCACTCCAGCATAATACCGACAAATCCATATTTGTAAAACTCTGCGATAAAAGATTTTTCCTCTTCTTTGAGTTCTGTGGAAGTACATTGTTCTTCCACAACATCGGCAATCAACTCGTAAGTAAGACTATAAAGAAAGTTTTCTGTTTTCTCCCTGTCCACAGAGCGGTAAACATTTAAAATAAACGGTTTATTTTCCAAAACGGCCTCAAAAATCTGGCACATTCCTTCCTGCCAAGTATCGTAGGTCTTTTTATTCTTTAAAGCCCGCTTTCCGTTCTCCACGCAGACCCATTCCACAAGATCATAAATATCTTTAAAATGATAATAGAAAGTCATTCGGCTGATTCCGCAATCTGCGGTCAGATCATTAATCGTGATCTTATCTATTTTTTTATGAAGCAAAAGCTTTTTAAGAGACGCTTCCAATGCGTATTTGGTAGTATTTGCCATAACTGCCTCCTCACTGTATAATTCATTCCGTCATCCGTCATCCGTCATTCCGTCATCCGTCATCTGTCATCCGCCATCCGCTATTGTCGCCATTTCATTATACCGTTTCTGCTGCCGATTTTCAACGATTCTGTTAGTTTGCCGAAAAGTGGGAGGCGGGGGAGACCAGTACAGGCCGAAGGGAGAGAAGCGAGTAGTGACTTTTCAATGTGGGTATGGTAAAATATTACTGCGGTAATGCCGACATTATCACTTAAGAAAGAGAGGCGGGATACATGAGAAAAATATCAGGGCGTGTTTGGTGTTTGTTTGCTATATTATGCTTCATAGGAAACCTGTCTTTTCCGATTCATGGCACGGACACTGCTTTTGCTAAGAGTACAGATCAAAAAAAAGCCCAGGAAAAAATAAAAAGCGATCAGGAAAAAATTAAGGGCGCTTTGGCGTCCGACGACGAAAAGAAGCTTTTAGAAGATATTCCGGACTACTCCGGTGAACCCTACGTGGTGATCAGCGATAATATTCCCGACTTTCTGGAAGAGGATTTGACAACCAAATCCTATGAAAGCTATAGCGAGTTGGATGATAAAGAGCGCTGCGGCATCGCCATCGCCTGTATCGGGAAAGATTTGATGCCCACGGAAGAAAGGGGCCCCATCGGGAATATCAAACCTTCCGGATGGCATACGGTAAAATATAACGACCGGATTGACGGAAATTATCTCTATAACCGATGCCATTTGATTGGATACCAGCTTTCCGGCGAAAATGCCAATGAAAAAAATCTGATCACAGGCACCCGCTATCTTAACACCGAGGGAATGCTGCCTTTTGAAAATATGGTGGCGGATTACGTGGAAGAAACAGACAATCATGTTCTATACCGGGTCACTCCGGTTTTCGAAGGGGATAATCTGGTGGCCTCCGGCGTAATTATAGAAGCGCAGTCTGTGGAAGACGAAGGAAAATCTATTCTTTTCCATGTCTTTTGTTACAATGTTCAGCCTGGTGTCATCATAGATTATGAAACGGGGGAGAGCGAGGCGGACGAGAATTATTCTCCGGAAGAGGCTTCTATCTCTGTTTCGGAAAAGACAGAGAACACAGAAAATACAAAAAACACGGAAAACATAGAAAACACTGCGGCGGCCCTCGATTATGTTGTAAATACCAACACGAAAAAGTTTCACTATCCTTCCTGTTCCAGCGCAAAATCCATCAAATCCTCCAACCGATTGGAGTATTCCGGAACGAGAGAAGAGTTGATCGGCCAGGGATACGACCCTTGCAAACGATGCAAACCATAAAAAACAAATCATAATATTACATCATGTTATAAGTGGCGGATTTATTTTCCGGCCGGAATTTTTTGAGATAAAATCTTGATGATTCCGACCGGATTTCTTGAAAAATCAGTAGAAGATATATTCATATTTGAAAATGAATAACAGTGAGCAATATATAGAAAAAGCGGTATCACACCGAAATGCTATACCGCTTTCTTAAATCTAAAAAGTATCGTTATGAATCTCTGCTAATAAAAGTTTTTCTCATTTTATAGAAAGCAGATAACGGGAGTCGAACCCGCCTTTCCAGCTTGGGAAGCTAGCGTTCTA
>CAZKQV010000032.1:0-31720 GCA_964555015.1 uncultured Eubacterium sp.
TCTGAAAAAAGATTGTCAAGGGAAAGATTTTATGATATACTGTGTGTAGTTTTGAAGGCATGGCCTTCCGAATTAAAAAAATGCACGAGTGGCTCAGTGGTGGAGTATCGCCTTGCCAAGGCGAGGGTCGCGGGTTCGAATCCCGTCTCGTGCTCTCAGAATGAACGCATGAGAGCCTTTATTTATGGGCTCTTTTGCTTTATATAAACTAATATAAAAATGAGAAAATCGCAAAAAAATTAAGTAATCAAAGATAAAAAACTAAAAATGAAAGAAAAGGAGTATCTTTCACATATGTTTTAAAAGCAGCTTCAGGCTGTTATTTTTTTGTTTTTTTCATACGGAACTGTCGGTATTACCGATCGTTTCTTAGGTGATAGGAATAACAAAAATATGTTTGGGAAAACTTACACGAAGTTTTCATGGAAATGAATTGAATTATTTGATGTATTTTGATATGATAAACAATATGCGTTGACGGCAAAATCTTTTAAATTGCCGGCTTGCAATATAAGGAGAAAGGAAGAAAGAAGATGTCTTTATTAACAGAATGGAGAGAATTTGCATATAGTCACGATGACAGCACGAAGGAAGGACAGCAGTTTTGGATTGACTATTTCCGTCAGGAAAAGGAGATCTATGAAAAAATACTGTCTGATCCGGAGAACCCGGAAAAAGGAACCGTTTCCGAGTTGGCAGAAAAGTTTGGCATGGAGCTAAATTATTTTGTCGGATATCTGGATGGAATCAACGACAGCTTAAAGACGCCGAATCCTATTGAGGAGATGGATGAAAATACCGTAGTGTCTCTGGACTATGATAAGGAGAAACTTTATTATAATATGGTCGGTGCAAAGGCAGAATGGCTTTATGAGTTAGAACAGTGGGACGCTCTTCTCACAAAAGAGCGCCGCAAGGAACTCTATCTGGAACAGAAGAAGTCCAATACTGTAGTGAAACCGCCGAAGATCGGAAGAAACGATCCATGTCCGTGCGGAAGCGGAAAGAAATACAAAAAGTGCTGTGGCAGATAACAGATCATTCTGTGGTTTGCAGCAGTAGAGAACCTTTTTATCGCTCTTAAGGTATAGAATTAGCCAGAGCACACAAGCTAATGATAAAATCAATTGAGGTACTAAATTATAATGCAAAATAATTATCAGGAAAATTATGCTTTATGTGTATATGGTGAAATGGACTCCCTGTCCATATTGCGGAGTGTTTCTTTGCAGTCTGTCAAAACTATTTTGCTGCAAATGGGAGTGGAATATGTGGATAATCTTCCGCCAGAGACTTATATCATGGCGTTTTTGGATGAATTTACCGAAAATGGAGATTGGATCTTAAAAATGCTTCCGATTCCTGTCCTGGACTATCTGCTGGATATCTGGGAACAGATGGAGACGGAAGATGAAGATTTGGACACCCCAACGATCTGGGTGGAAGCGGAGGAATGGGAGTATCTCCAATATCTAAGATTATTTGGCTTAGTGACCTACCGCAAAGGAAATGCTGCGGCAAATGAGCCCAATGTCATTTTTGTTGAGAGAGAGATGAGAGATTTGTTCTATTTTCATCTCCGCAGCAGAAAGAGCCAGGATCTTCTGGACAAGTATGAGGTATGGGAGAGTGACATACGGGGTCTGATGCATTATTATGGCTTGATTCAGATTGAGGATCTGCATCAGCAGTTTATCAAATCTACCAAAGAAAACCTTACTCTGGAAGAATTTACCCAATTTTTAAAGATTCGCACTTCACTGTGGATTTTTGGAAATATTTTATATGACCAGAGAAATGACAAACAGTATTATTCAATTCAGGATGCGGAGAATCCGGACCAGATTCTTATGTTTCTTTTAACCCATAAAGATATTCCCTATAAGGACGTTAGCTGCGATGACGCTGTGTATGTCAGCGATGCGGGAGGGATTGATAATCGATGGGGCGGCGTCTCAAGATTAGGGAGCATTCTTCTCGATGAATTAGAGATGAACTATTATCGGGCCACGGTTTTTGTCAAAACGATTTTATCCCTGGTGCAGAATGCTTATAACTATCAGGAATTGGAAGATAAGTTTAAGTTGGTTTGCTCTGATTATGAGGTGAATTATGGGGATGTGGCAGAAGCCTTGGAATTGATATATTTTCATATTCCGATCTATGAGCTAAAAGGCCATTCCAGAAAAGAGTTTGGACAGATTCAGTATAAATTAGACCAAAAAAAGAAGAGAGAGCGTTTTAAATTAATAAAAGGCGGGGGAGATTGACTGGAAGGTCTTTTGATGGAGAAGGGAATACTATCCGGTTATTCTTTCCGATAAATCATAAGGAGGGAATATGGAAACGAAAAAAAATGTTTACGTGATCGGGCATAAAAATCCTGATACCGACAGCATATGTTCTGCAATTTCATATGCGTATTTAAAAAATGAACTGAATGAAAAGGAAGACGGCAACTATAATTATATTGCGACTCGTGCCGGCCATGTTAATGAGGAGACACAGTATGTATTAAAATATTTTGGCGTGAACCCGCCGTCTTATGTCAGAGATATCCGTCCGCAGGTGACAGATATTGAAATCCGCAAAACAAAGGGAATTTCACCGGATCTGTCCTTAAAGAAGGCATGGGACTTGATGAGACAGGCGAGGATCGTCTCTCTTCCAATCCTGGACGATGGAAAGTTATCCGGTGTAATCACAGTCAGCGATATTGCCTATTCGGATATGGACGTCTACGATAATATGATCATATCCAAGGCGTGCACCAGTTACCGTAATATTGTGGAGACCATCGACGGTGAGATGATCATCGGCGAGATCGACGGAAATTTTGACGAAGGTCATGTTTTGATCGCAGCCGCAAACCCTGATATGATGGAAGGCTATATTGAGCCAATGGATATGGTGATACTGGGAAACCGTTATGAATCCCAGCTCTGTGCCATTGAGATGGAGGCGCAGTGTATCATCGTATGTACTGGTGCGGCAGTTTCTAAGACGATCCGAAAACTGGCCAAGGAAAAAGGATGCAGAATCATTGTAAGTCCTTATGACACATATACCGTAGCAAGGCTGATCAATCACAGTATGCCGGTTAGCTATTTTATGACCTCTAAGGATCTTACCACTTTCCATACAACGGATTATGTGGAAGATATACAGGCAACTATGGCGAAAAAGCGTTTCCGTGATTTCCCGATTATAGATATGCAGGAAAATTATATCGGAATGATTTCCAGAAGAAATTTACTGGATTTAGACCGCAAGAAATTGATTCTGGTGGATCACAATGAAAAGACCCAGGCAGTGGACGGATTTGAGGAAGCGGAAATCTTAGAGATCATCGACCATCATCGCCTTGGCAATATTGAGACGAATGCGCCATTGTTCTTCAGGAATCAGCCGGTGGGATGTACCGCGACGATCATTACGCAGATGTACATGGAAAATGACATAAGCATTCCGACTCATATCGCCGGATTGCTCTGTTCTGCCATTTTATCAGACACGCTCATGTTCCGTTCCCCTACCTGTACGGCGATCGACCAGTTGATCGCAGAAAAGCTTGCTGATATCGCAGACATTGATATCGAAACTTACGCAAAAGATATGTTTGATGCCGGAAGTAATTTAAGGGAAAAATCAGCAAAAGAAATTTTCTATCAGGACTTTAAGAAGTTTAACGACTCTAAAGTAAACTTTGGCGTGGGACAGATCAGCTCCATGAATAAGGAAGAGCTATCCTCTTGTAAGGAAAAACTTCTTCCATATATGGAGGAAGTGAAAACAAGCTTTAATCTGGATATGATCTTCTTCATGATGACAGATATTTTAAATGAATCAACAGAACTGCTGATGATCGGAGATATGTGTGGGGAAGTAATTACAAACGCTTTTGGTGTGGAGATTGGCGAGAACAGCGCAGAGCTTCCAGGAGTGGTTTCCAGGAAGAAACAATTGATTCCGGGAATCTTGGGGCAACTGCCGTAATATGATTATTTTGATTTCTGATACAAATATGTTTCAATTGAAAGATATTTGTGGTGAATAACGATAATTACAGTCAAATAAATTATTTTGAACAAAAAATTCCACTATAAAAACATGAAATTTTGATAAAACTATTGTATTATACTTAGAGTAATCCCCTAAGTTAAAGGTTAGTATTATACGGAATTTGTCCACAGTGAGTTTTGCCCCTCTCTGTGGACTTTTTCTTTTCAAAATTAATATTATTACGAATGAAATGTTGATTGGAAATTACAGGAAGGAAAATCTATGTTTCTGACATATCAAAATGGAATCATAAAAACGTCGGTAAGAAGACTGGTAGAGTTTTTGTTCCGATATGGAGACATTACGCCGGGAGACGGCGCAGTCGCAGATTTGGACGCGATGCAGGAAGGAAGCCGGCTCCACAAAAAGATCCAAAAGAAACAAAAGGCCACTTACAGACCGGAGGTTTTCCTGAAAATGAGCTGGGAACAGGAAGAATATATCCTGGAGCTTCAGGGGAGAGCGGACGGAATCGACCGCAGAGAAGATATTTATTATATCGATGAAATAAAGTGCGTATATAAGGATGTTTCAAACATAGAGAAAGCGGACCCCGTACATTTGGCGCAGGCGAAATGTTATGCATACATCTATGCAAAACAGCAGGGGCAAGAAGCCATTGGGGTTCAGATTACCTATTGTAACCGGAAAACAGAAGAAATACGATATTTATTTGAATCCTATGAATTTAAAGAGCTGGAAGAATGGTTCCTCACCGTACTGGATTCTTACCGGATGTGGGCAGATTATTACATCAAAAGGATAAGCGAGAGGAGCAGATCCATCCAATCCCTTGTTTTCCCCTTCGAATTTCGGAAGGGACAAAAAACGATGACCGCCATGATCTACCGGACGATTGAGCAAAAGCAGAAAGTGTTTTTGCAGGCTCCCACTGGAATTGGAAAGACGATATCCACCCTCTATCCTGCCTTGAAATCTATGGTGGGATTAAATACGGAGAAAATATTTTATCTAACGGCCAAAACCATAACCAGACTGGCGGCGGAGGAAGCTTTGACGCTGCTTAAAGAGAATCATTTAAAAATAACCTCGGTCTCTTTAACGGGGAAGGAAAAGATATGCTGCAATGACGTGTTTGTGTGCGATCCACTGGTCTGTTCCAGAGCGAAGGGGCATTATGACAGGATCAATGAAGCGATATACCGTTTGTTATCAGAGCAGGATGGGATTCGGCGAGAGACGATCCTGCGATATGCAAAATCCTATGAGGTCTGTCCTTATGCTTTGTCCTTTGAGGTGGCCAATTGGGCGGATGTTTTAATCTGTGATTACAATTATGTGTTCGATCCCCATGTGAGCCTTTCTTCCCTTTTGAGCGATCAAAAAGAAAATCATCAAATCTATCTGATTGACGAAGCCCATAACCTGCTGGACCGAAGCCGGGAAATGTACAGCGCTGTCATTGCGCTGGAACAATTTGATCTGATGAGAAAGGTATTTCAGGGAAAATCCCGAAGAATCCTTCGGGAGATTTCCGCCTGTAAAAAAATTTTAAACCAATGGAAAGACCAGCTAGAAACGAAAGAGCATGAGACCCTGGAGTCGGCGGATTCCCTGTTTTTTCCGCTTTCAAGACTTTGCGGCGACTTGCAGGAATACTTTTCGGAATATCCCGAATTAGACCACCAGGAAGAAACGATGGAAATCTATTTTCAGTGGAGGCATTTTTTGCTTATGATGGAACAAACCCATACGGGATATCAGATTTATATGGAAAGAAAGAAAAAAAGCTTTCGGGTAAAACTGTTTTGTGTAGATCCTTCTTCACAGATTATGGATTATCTGGGGCAGAACAATACGGCGATCTTTTTTTCAGCGACCCTTCTTCCCATCCACTATTATAGAAAGCTGCTTTGTGCCGATCGGGCGATGGCCTATGGAATCCCCTATCCGTTTTCGGAAAAAAACTGCTTACGTGTGATCACCGATGATGTGACAAGTCGGTATAAGAGCAGAAATCTCTCCATGTATGAAAGGATTTTAACTTACGTGGAAACGGCCTTTTCGGTCAAGCCGGGAAATTACATGATATTTTTCCCTTCCTATGATATGATGAATGAAGTATTTGAATTGACAGAGGAAAGAACGATCTCCCATCTTGCCAATCTCCAATGCCAAAAAGCAGATATGACAGAGCGGGAGAGAGAAGAATTTTTAGAGAGCTTTTGCGAGGACGTCCATAAGCCGGTGATCGGCTTTTGCGTCATGGGCAGTATTTATTCGGAAGGAATCGATCTGACCGGCAATCGGCTTTTTGGGGCCTTCATTGTGGGAACCGGCTTGCCGGGAATTTCCTATGAGGGAGATTTGATCCAGCAATATTTTGAGAAAAAAGAAGGAGCGGGATACGATTATGCCTACCGCTATCCGGGAATCAATAAAGTGCTGCAAGCGGCCGGAAGGGTGATCCGCACGGCGACAGACGTGGGTATGGTTGTTTTGATGGACGATAGATTTTTGTGGAAAGAAAATCTAACCCTGCTGTCAAAAGAATGGGATCACTATTATGAGACAGATCAATATAATTTCCGGGCAGTGATGGAACATTTTTTCCTGGAACTTAAAAAAGGCGAAGGAGAAAAAGATGGAATATAAAACACTAATCGAAGGGATTTTTATCAAAAGGCCCAATCGTTTTATCGCACAGATTAAGATCAATGGAAAGATGGAAGAATGCCATGTGAAAAACACAGGGAGATTAAAGGAATTACTGCTGCCGGGGGCCTTGGTTTTGGTGGAACCGGCCGACAATCCGGCAAGAAAGACAAAATATTCTCTGATCTGTGTAAAAAAGGAAGATCAATGGGTCAACATTGATTCCCAGGTCGTCAACCAGATTGCGGCGGAATGGATCGCAGAGGGGAATTTTCTTCCGGGGGCGACTCTGATCAAAAGAGAAAAAATTTATGGAAATTCCCGTTTTGATTTGTATGTGGAAGTGGGAGAGGAAAAGTGGTATATTGAAGTAAAAGGCGTAACCCTGGAAAAAGAGCAAAGGGCCTTATTTCCCGACGCTCCGACTCTTCGCGGCGTAAAACATATTCACGAACTGATCAAATGCCATGAAGAGGGATATTACACCGCAGTGCTCTTTGTGATACAAAGAAAAGGGATACGCGAGTTTATGCCAAACGAAGAAAGACATTCGGAATTTGCCGAGGCTTTGAGACAAGCGCAGGAAAAAGGAGTGAAAATCCTGGCGGTGGATTGTATTGTGGATGATCGGGGGATCATCGTAGATTCCATGGTGCCAGTGAAACTTTACTAAAATAAGAAACTTTACTAAAATAAGATCGGAGGAAATAAAATGTTTCAGTATATTATGATACCGATTATCGGAGCGATTATAGGCTATGCGACAAACTGGATTGCAGTAAAGATGCTTTTTCATCCAAGAAAAGCCATATATCTCGGGTCATGGAAGCTCCCATTTACGCCGGGAGTCATCCCAAAAGGCCAGAGCCGCCTTGCGGCAGCGGTGGGAAAGATGGTGGAAACACAGCTTTTGACCAAAGAAGTTCTCTATGAACAGCTCACTTCGGACAAAGTGGAAGAGCAGATGAAAAATACTTGCCAAAATCTCTTAAAGCAGTGGGAGAGTTCAGAGGAGACGGTGAAGGAAGCGGCCTTACAATATATTCCGGAAGGAAATTATCAGAATGCGGTGATGGATCTGGAAAGTAATCTTTCGGATCTGATCTACGAAAAGACCGTGGATCTTGATCTGGGACAAATCATTGCTGATCAGGGAATCGAAGCGGTAAAAGAAAAACTTGCCGATTCCTTTTTGGCAATGATGCTTACGGACTCTGTACTGGAACCGATTGCGGGGCATATCAGAGAGCGGATCAATGATTTTATCAGAGAAAACGCCGGAGATTATATTTACGATCTGGTAAAGCAGGAGTCGGAAAATCTCCAGGGAAAAACATTAGGTGACGGCGCGGCGCTCATCGAAGAGTATCAAATCCCGGTGGAAGAAATCGTGCTTCGCATTTATCATAGTTTGCTGGAAAATCATTTGGATTCCATGATCCAAAGTCTGGACTTTGCCGGAATCGTGGAGCGCAGGATCAATGCCATGGCAGTGGAAGAAGTGGAGGAACTGGTCCTTGTCATGATGAAAAAAGAACTTGGAGCCATCGTCAACTTAGGAGCCGTGATCGGACTTCTTTTGGGGCTTGTGAACCTGGCGATTTTGCTGATCTAGGCGATGCAGAAACCATAACCTAACGGACCGTTAGGGATATCCACCATATATAAATCAAACAAGAAAAAGAAGGAGGCAGCAGTATGGATCAAAAGTTAATGAAATTAAAAGAAATTATCAACCAGACAGATAACCTGGTTTTCTTTGGAGGAGCAGGAGTATCCACCGAGAGCGGAATACCGGATTTTCGCAGTACGGACGGTCTTTACAATCTAAAATATAAATATCCGCCGGAGACCATTGTAAGCCATACCTTCTTTGTAAGACGCACCAAAGACTTTTATGAGTTTTATAAAGATAAAATGATGGCTTTAGACGCCAAGCCAAATAAGGCCCACATCAAACTGGCTCAGTGGGAAGCGGAAGGAAAATGCCGCGGAATCGTCACACAAAATATTGACGGGCTCCACCAGATGGCGGGAAGCAAGAAAGTGTACGAGCTTCACGGCAGTATCCACCGGAACTACTGCACAAAATGCGGAAAGTTTTTCGACGCGGCTTACGTAAAAAACAGTGAAGATATTCCAATCTGCGATCAATGCGGAGGACTGATCAAACCGGACGTAGTGCTTTATGAAGAAGGACTGGATAACCAGATCGTATCGGGAGCTATTAACGCCATCAGAAACGCAGAAGTTTTAATTATTGGAGGCACCTCCCTTGCGGTATATCCGGCAGCGGGAATGATCGATTATTTCCACGGCAAACATCTGATCCTGATCAATAAATCATCCACTGCAAGAGATACACAGGCAGATCTGGTGATCAACGACAGTATCGGCGAAGTGTTCGGGCAGATGGATTAGCCGTAAACAGATAAAATTCAGGAAGAAGGATAAACTCAGCAGTAATTGTAAATTTAGCGGAGATACTTGCAGGAAGGGAATGAAGAATGCAGCCGACCACTTTATGTTACATAGAAAATAAAGACAGTTATCTTATGCTCCACAGAGTATCCAAGAAAGTAGACATCAACAAAGATAAATGGATCGGAGTGGGAGGAAAGTTTGAGGATAAGGAAAGCCCGGAGGAATGCCTTTTGCGGGAAGTAAAAGAAGAGACCGGACTGACCCTCACGTCCTACCGTCTAAGGGGGATCGTGACCTTTGTATCTGACCGCTGGATCACAGAGTATATGTTTTTGTATACGGCAGACGGATACGAAGGGGAAATCGGTCCCTGTGATGAAGGAGAACTGAAATGGGTCAAAAAAGAAGACCTTACCAAGCTTCGCCTGTGGACAGGAGATAAAATTTTTTTAAAACTTTTAAAAGATGACGCGCCGTTTTTCTCCTTGAAGTTAAGCTATGAGGGAGACGATTTGGTGTATGCGGCTTTAGATGGGAAAGAGCTTTCCCTTGATGATCCGCAGTTTATTATTGGATAAACAGCCAGTCCGCACCGCCCATCGGCAGACTATGATGACTAGGTTTTGAATGATAATTTTACAGTAAAGAATATTTTTTTGTAAGATGCAAAGAATAAGATCAGAATCCAGGAAAGGAGACAGGGAATCATGGAAAATGATACTGTAAAATTATTAAGGGAATGCAATGCCGGGATTAAAATGGGCGTGGCCACTTTAGATGACGTCATCGAACACGTAAAAGATCAAAAACTAAAAAAGATGCTGATCACCAGCAAGGAGACCCATGGAAGGCTGGGCAATGAAACCCGGAAAATGCTGGAAGAAAATCAGGATGAAGGAAAAGAACCGGCGGCCATGGCGAAAATGATGGGACTTCTTAAAACCAATATGAAGTTTGCCAGTGAAGACAGCGATCGCGTGGCGGCGGATCTGGTGATCGATGGCTGCAATATGGGAGTAAAATCATTATATAAATATCTTCATCAGTACAAAGGGGCAGAAGAGGCGGCGCAAAACCTGACACAAAATATTATTGCAGAAGAAGAAAAATTAGTTTCAGGCTTAAAAGAATATTTATAAATTAAATACAATGACGCTTAAAGGGGGATAAGTTCAATAAAATTGAACTTATCCCCCCTTGTTTTTGCATAAAATTTACATTAAAACGAAACAAAAACAGAAAAAATCAAATAAAAAGTTTTTTTGCATTGAACTAAAGTTGAACTTATGTTACAATGGGAAAAGTTTATGAAGGAGGAAGTAATATGGATACGGTTGCCAGGCGATTAAAAGAAATAATGGAACAAAAAAATCTTCGTCAAGTGGACGTGATTAATCTGGCAAAGCCCTTGGGGGAAGAGTGTGGGATAAAAATTGGAAAAAGTCATATGAGCCAGTATTTAAGCGGAAAAACGGAGCCAAGAAGAGAAGTGATCCGGGTTCTTGCCAAGGCTTTGGGCGTTAGTCATTTATGGCTGCAAGGCGAGGATGTGCCGATGGAATCTGCCGAAAGCAAACAGCAAAAAGAACAAAATGAGCAGGGCAATGAACATAGTATAGAACAAGGAAAGAAGGATCAGACAGGAGGAAATAAAATGAGAAAGATAGGAAAATCGTCGAAGCTCGATCATGTGTTATATGACGTCAGAGGCCCCGTTGTGGACGAGGCAAACCGTATGGAAGAGGCTGGAATCCGCGTGTTAAAATTAAATATTGGCAATCCGGCGCCATTTGGATTCCACACGCCGGAAGAAGTGATCTTAGATATGAGAAGACAGTTGGAAAACTGTCAGGGATATTCCGATTCCCGGGGACTTTTTTCCGCAAGAAAAGCTATAATGCAGTACGCACAGTTAAAACAAATCCCGGATGTGACGATCAATGACGTTTATACGGGAAATGGCGTCAGTGAACTGATTACTCTTTGTATGCAGGCTCTGCTGGATGATGGGGATGAAATATTAATCCCGTCTCCCGATTATCCTTTATGGACCGCTTCGGCGACACTGGCAGGGGGCAGGGTAGTGCATTATATCTGTGATGAAGAATCAGAGTGGTATCCGGATATCGATGATATGCGAAAAAAAATCACAGATAAAACTAAAGCCATCGTCATCATCAATCCGAACAATCCGACGGGAGCATTATATCCGGAGGAAATTTTGACGCAGATCGCAGATCTTGCAAGAGAACACCAATTAATCCTGTTTTCCGATGAGATCTACGACAGGTTAGTTTATGACGGATTAAAACATACCTCCATCGCTTCCCTTGCGCCGGATGTATTTTGCGTCACCTTCAGCGGTTTATCCAAGTCTCATATGATTGCAGGTTTTCGAATCGGATGGATGATCCTAAGCGGAAAAAAGGAAATGGCGAGAGATTATATCGAAGGGATCAATATGCTTTCCAATATGCGCCTTTGTTCCAATGTTCCGGCGCAGTCCATTGTACAGACCGCCCTTGGAGGATACCAGAGCGTCAACGATCATATTTCGCCGGGAGGCCGTCTCTATGAGCAAAGGGAGTACATATTTAAGGCGTTAAATGATATTCCGGGAATACGCTGTGTAAAACCAAAGGCAGCATTTTATGCATTTCCGAAAATTGACACGAAGGCATACCATATATTGGACGACGAGCAGTTTGCCCTGGATTTCCTGAAAGAAAAAAAGGTGCTGATCGTCAACGGAAAAGGATTTAACTGGGGAGAGCCAGATCATTTCCGGATCGTATACCTGCCGAGAATAGAAATTTTAAAAGAATCTCTAAATAAACTGGAAAGCTTCTTAAAATACTATCGTCAATAGCGCGCCAAATTATAAAATATAAAATGGCAGCGGCCAAAAAGCGCAGGAATTTTAAAATGGTCCCCGGCGGATGGCGTCCGGCCCGTATTTGGTCTGGATTTTTTGCATAGCTTCCTTTAGCTTTTGCTGTTTTTCCAATTTAGGACGCTGTTTTTCAAAATCAGAGAAGGAGAGCTGCGCCGGCTCCTTGCCGGTGGATAATTTTGTGGTGCGGACGCCCAAAAGACGGATCGGCTCTCCTTTCCACAGTTCGTCAAATAACTTGGCGCTCGCTTCGTAAAGATCAGATGCTTTCCGGGTAGAAGAGGGCAGCATACATTGGTGGGAGACGCTTTGGAAAGTGGAGTATTTGATTTCCGTGCAGACGCATCCTGCGAACAACCCGTCCTTTTCCAGTCTGGAAGCGACCGTTTTGCAGAGGTCTTTTAACACCGAGAGCGCTTCTGTTTTGTCAGTGACGTCATGGGAGAGGGTGGTGGAGTTTCCCACACCCTTTGCCTGCCTTGGAGTGATGTTAACCTTAGAGGAATCCATTCCATTGGCGTAATCGTGCAGAAGCTGTCCCTGTTTTTTAAGATGATGGATGATGATCTGTCTGTCATAGCAGGCAAGGTCACCGATGGTCATGATTCCAAGCTTATTTAGCTTTTCGGTGCTGCTTTTTCCGCACATATATAGATCCGAGACCGGGAGAGGCCACATTTTTTCCTGAATCTCATGGTGATATAACGTGTGAACCAGATTAGGCTTTTTAAAATCCGAAGCCATTTTTGCAAGAACCTTCCGGTCGGAAATTCCGATATTTACCGTGTAGCCAAAAAGGTGATAAATATTATTTTTTATTAAGTTAGCAGCAAAATCCGGAGAAGGATAGGAATCTTTGATTCGGGAATAATCCATATAGCATTCGTCTACGCTTACCTGTTCAATGGCAGGGCAAAAACCGGATAAATATTCCATTAATTCATGGCTTTTTTCATGATAGTAGGAATGGTCTGGGGAAGAGAATACAAGGTTTGGGCATTTGCGAAGGGCGCTTATGATGGGTTCCCCCGTCTTGACGCCGTATTCCTTCGCAGGAATGGATTTTGCCAAAACGATTCCCCGCCGTTTTTCCATATCACCGCCCACGATTGCAGGAATTTTTCTTAAATCCCTCTCTTTTCCTTCCGACAGTTCTTTTATGGCATTCCAGCTTAGATATGCGGAATTGACGTCTATATGAAATATAATTTGGCTCATAAATAAAAATCTCCTTATGATCAACAGCAACGCCCGATCATCAACAATACTTAGATCAACTTTAATAACTCGGTTATTTTCAATTATTATACCAAGACAACAGTAAAGCGGCTAGTCCCAGGAAGAATTTTTCTATGAAATTATATTGGGGAATGGTATAATAGAGCCTAATAATAGAGGAGGAAAAAGATGAGAATTGTCAATTTAGTGGAAAATACCCCGGGAAGTACAGGCTGTTCCTATGAACACGGACTCAGTTTTTATATCGAAACAAAAAAGCATCGTATTCTTATGGATATGGGAGCGTCCAGCGCTTTTTTAGATAATGCAAATCGCCTTGGAATCGATCTTTGCAAAGTTGATCTTGCCGTTTTAAGCCATGGACATTACGATCATGCCGGAGGGCTTTTGACCTTTTCTTCCATTAATCCGGAAGCGCCGGTTTACATACAAAAAAATGCCGGAGATGATTTTTATGTTGTGACGAAAAAAGAGGAAAAGTATATCGGAATTGATAAAAAAATTCTGGATCTTCCAAAGATCAGAATGGTGGAAGGAAATCTAAAACTTGACGACGAGGTTTCCCTTTTTTCTCAAATTGCCGGAAGAAAGTTTTTTGCCAGAGGCAATCATTCTTTAAAGAGAAAAGAAAACGATGGAAGTAAAGAGAGATATATCGAAGATAATTTTGATCATGAGCAATGTTTGGTAATCCAATCCGAAGGAAAGACCATATTATTTTCCGGCTGCGCCCACAACGGAATTGTAAATATTTTAGAAGAATACAATAAAATTTACCCTAAAATGCCGGATGTGGTGATCACAGGATTTCATATGATGCAAAATAGATATTCCGATCAAGATGTGGAAAATATAAAGGCCGTCGCCCATGAACTCACAAAGACAAACGCCATTTATTACTCCGGACACTGCACTGGAGAATATGCCTTTCAGATTATGAAAGAGATCATGGGAGAGCAACTGATCGCCATTCACAGCGGAGATGAGATAATGGTTTAATCTCAATCTATATTAGGGTTTTATATCCTGTGTGGATGAGTATAGATTGAAATATCATAAAAATGGAGGTGACCGAACAGAATGAAAAATCAAAGTGCAGGCGCCTCCAAAATATTTTATGAGATACCTCTATGGATTCATGGGACTTATTTAGATTGTTTTATTTTGCTTTACTGCCGGAGCGATGGAAAGATCGGCAGCATAATACGGAATCAGCGTTGCCTGCAATGCATGATACAGGTCGGACTTGCCCGGCCATACGGTTCCGATGACGTTATTATTCTGGTCTAGCTGATGGAACCAGGAGCCGTTTACATGATCCAGTACCTTTTCGTCAAGATACTTCATAAATTCACTGTAATAATCGCCGTATACTTGTTTTCCCGTCACATGATAAAGAACGGCGGAAGTGTTGATCGCCTCAGCCAAAGTCCAGTGCATACGGTCATGGACGATAGGTTGTCCATCCCAGCCCGTGGTATAAACGATGCCTGGAGCGCCGTCACAATTCCAGGCGTCGCCAACAGCGCGCAGGAAAAGATTTTCTGATATTTCGATGTATGGTGCGGCGGCGTCTTTATCCTCTTTGTATGTGGATAAAGCCCACTGCGTGATAAGTCTTGCCCACTCAATGCCATGTCCCGGAGTGGCGCCGTAAGGCTTAAACTGGTCATCCGGTTTATCTTTATTGCAGTTAAGATCAGCAACCCAATCGCTGGAAAAATGTTCCGGGATCCGCCAGGAGTTATCCCTTGCCCACTTGGTCACATGGTCGATAATTCTTCCGGCTCTTACCCGGTACTTTTCATCCCCTGTCACATCGCTGGCAGCCAAAAAAGCTTCCACAGAGTGCATATTTGCATTCAGTCCGCGGTAATCATCCAGTATGGTAAATTCTGTGTTCCATGTGTCACAAGATAAACCTTCTTCTTCATTCCAGAAACGAAGATCATAAAGAGCCAATGCGTCGTCAAGGAGTTCCCTGGCCCCCGGGATATCCGCAAGAAGAGAAGAAGAGGCAGCTAAGATAACAAAAGCGTGTGCGTAGCACTGTTTCGTTGGAAGAATTTCTCCTTCACTGGTAAGACCTGCATACCATCCGCCGTTTTCCCGGTCATGAAGTTCTCCGCAAAGCCCTTTGATCGCAGCGGCAGCCAGTTCTTCACTTCCAGGATGTTCCAAAAAGCTGCCAAGACTATACACATGGGCCATACGGCTGGTGATCCATGTTTCGCGGTTCCGGTCTTTCCATGGCGTGCCATCGTCCCCGAGATAATAGGAGCTTCCGCCCGGAGCAGGAAATTGATGCCCAAATCGAAGCAGGCCTTCCCGGATATCTTTTAAAAATAATTTATTATCTTCTGTATCAATCTGGTATTTTTTTAAAATATCACTCATCTTTATTTCCCCCTTCTTGATTTTTTGAATTAATTATCATATATTATATGTTATGTACATTTTTTATTCAACTTATTTCTTATATCACCCACAAGATAAATAAACTATGGTAGAATACCACGTGGATCATAATATAAAAGGAAGGAGTTAGTATGGAAAATACAGTTGATATGCGGCAAGGAGAAAATAAAATGGGAATTATGCCTGTTCCTCAGCTGCTATTTTCTATGGCAGTACCGATGATGGCGTCTATGCTTGTTCAGGCATTGTATAACATAGTGGACAGTATTTTTGTAGCTAGATTAAGTGAAAATTGTCTTTCGGCAGTTTCCCTTGCTTTTCCAATGCAGAATTTGATGATCGCGGCAGCGTCGGGAATTGGAGTAGGTATGAATGCCATATTATCAAGAAAATTAGGGGAAGGGGATAGGGAGAGTGCAAATCGTGCGGCAAGTGCAGGTATTATTTTGGAAATGATCGCCTGTTTTATTTTTATAATTCTTGGGGCCACGATAACCAAAACCTTTATTTCCAGTCAGATGTCAAAACCGAATCCGGAAATTATCGAATATGGCACAACTTACTTAAGTCTTGTGTGTATGTTGTCTTTTGGGGCATTTGGACAGGTGACATTTGAAAGACTTTTGCAATCTACGGGAAAGACTTTTTATTCGATGATTACACAGATTGTAGGTGCAGTGATTAATATGATTCTGGATCCGATATTAATCTTTGGGCTTTTTGGAGCGCCGAAGATGGGAATTGCCGGAGCGGCAATTGCCACGGTAGCAGGCCAGATGATCGCAGCCTGTCTTGCCATTTATTTTAATATCAGCCGGAACAAAGAAATTAAAATTTCCCTGATAAAATATACTCCGGGATTTTCGGTGATCGGGAGGATTCTTTATGTTGGTATTCCTTCTATATTGATGGTTGCCATTGGATCGGTGATGACATTTGGATATAATAGAATCTTAAACCGTTTCTCCGATACGGCGGTGGCAGTATTTGGGTCTTACTTTAAATTACAAAGCTTTATTTTTATGCCGGTTTTTGGTCTGAATAATGGGATGATACCGATTATAGCCTATAATTATGGAGCAAAAAAAGAAGAGCGAATTAAAAAGACGATTAAGCTTAGCATCATTTCTGCGGTAATGATTATGATCATAGGAATTCTTGTGTTTCAGATTTTTCCGGACAAGCTATTGTTACTTTTTAGTGCATCGGAAAATATGCTGTCTATTGGAGTGCCGGCTTTGCGGATCATTAGCATAAGCTTTGTGTTTGCCGGATTTAATATTGTAAGCTCATCGGTATTTCAGGCATTTGGCAATGGAATATGGAGTTTGATCGTATCTTTTTCAAGACAGCTTGTGGTACTTTTGCCGGCGGCATATCTGTTATCCCTGACGGGAAATCTTGGTATGGTATGGATCAGTTATCCGATCGCAGAATTAATGGCTCTTGCCTTATGTACATTTTTCTTGCGACGTACCAAAAAGCGTTATTTATCATAAATATTAATTATCATAGTACCAGGCTATTAAACTATCATAAATATTAATAAGAAAAGACAGTTTATTTTCAGACGTTAAAAAATGGAGCTTTTCAAAATTGGAGACAGTGATTGATTTCGTAGACGGATTGAAGTATAATACAAATTATATATAACCGAACAAATTATTTTATGGAGGTGCTGCATGGACACAGAAAAAGCTTACCTGAGCAATGATAAGGATATGATCAAGTTCCAGTATGGGCGGCGGATTGTTCGCTTTCGCGGGCCGTACTCGCTGGAGTATTTCACCTCCATAAAGGAGTGGGACAACGGTTACATGGTAGTTATGGCAAAGTATCAGCACAATCAGGAGCCGGAGGAAGAATATATTGATCTGGTTCCGATTTTGAAGAATCTATATATTGACGCTTCGCAGTTTTTGAAGCCCATCAAAGAAGTGAGTGTTGGTTATTGATAAAGTAAAAAGGGCATTTTGAGAAAACAAAACCTTTCTCAAAATGCCTTTTATGCTTAAGTGAATTTTATCCTTGATACATCCCTTCTTGATTGGAAATGTTGCTGCTCTATCAGTTGCCTTTTGTATGTAGGCACCGGTAAATAATAGAAATGGCTTCTTCCATATGTTCGTCAGGAACCGACGAGTAGTTGATCACGAAAGTATGATCGGTCGTCGGAGCTTCATCCATGGAGTAAGCGGACAGAGGCATGAGTTTAAGCCCCGCTTGCTTTGTCCTTGCCAAAAAATCTTCGTCATCAATGTCGCCGTTAATTTTCATAAGAAAATGGAGTCCGGCCTCTTCTTTGGAAATGACCACGTCTTTGGAAAGAGCGCTGTTTTTTATGTAAGAGATCAACTGATCTTTCTTTCCGTGATAGTAGGTCCTCATTCGATTAATATGTTTTTCAAAATAACCCTCCTGAATGAACTTGGCCAGAGTATGCTGCTCAAAGGTGGAAACCGTACAGGAATAAAAGGATAAGGTTTCGTAAAATAAAGAGGCAAGATGTTTCGGAAGGACCATGTAACTGATACGTATCGTAGAAGCTAAGGTCTTCGTAAAAGTATTAATGTAGATTACTTTCTCCATCACGTCAATGCTTTGCAAAGTAGGGATCGGCTGGCCGCTCAGACGAAATTCACTGTCGTAATCATCCTCAATAATGTACCGGTCCGAATCCTTCGACGCCCAACTTAGCAGTTCATATCTGCGGCTTACCGGCATGACGATTCCGGTGGGAAAATGATGGGAAGGAGAGGTATGGATCACATTGACATTTTTCTCTTCTAACTCGGAAATTAAAACCCCTTCCTGATCCATGGAGATTGACTGGCAGTTTACCCGGTGGCTTTCATAAATCATGGAGATTTTTTTATAGCCCGGATTTTCTACAGCGTAAACCTTATCCATCCCGAGGAGCTGAATGATCAGCCCATAAAGATATTCTGTTCCTGCGCCGATGATGATTTGCTCCGGTTTGGCCTTTAATCCCCTAAATTCCAGAAGATGCTCAGAGATCGCTTGGCGAAGAACCATACTGCCGCCGCAGGGAGGATTGGTTAAAAGAATATCCTGCTTTTCATTCAGCAGCTCCCGCAGCAATTTTGACCAGATGGAAAAAGGAAAATACTTGGGAGGAGTTTGGTTGCTGGTAAAATCTGCAAAATAATCTCCCTCTTCTTTGGGCAGAGAAATCGTGTCTGTGTGGAAAGTTGGATGCTGGATAATGGGCGCTTCCTTAAATGTGGTCACATAAAAACCCTTTTTAGGAAGGGAATAGATATATCCTTCGCTCATTAGCTGTGCGTATGCGTTTTCAATGGTAATAATGCTGATTCCAAGATTCTTAGACAGACTCCTTTTCGAAGGAAGTTTTTCCCCGGCCTTAAGATTACCCTGTAAAATATCATTTTTAATACATTTATAAAGATGTTCGTAAAGAGAATCCGAACCCTTATCCGTAAAAGTGTAAGTAAGCATAAATGATCTGATCTCCATTTGTTTATTTTAATATATAAATATGATATCCTATTTGATATTTCGGCGTGGCATTTGCTATATCACGATTTTTAAAGCGAAACATTTGCGCACCGTATGGCTCATTATAACACAGATAGAAGTTTTTATGTAAACTGAGTTTTTCCAGAAAAATAAAATGCAGTATTTCAAATTATACTGTATAATCTGGGATAAGGAATAGGACAAGAAATCAGTGAAAATTCGCAGTGAGAGGAAAAAAAATGAGAGAAATTGATCCTAAAAATACAAAACGTGCGGATGCTTTTGCATTATGGATGAATGCGCCAAATCCAATGGTGACTTTTTTTAAAACTATGGACGTGACGCCTCTGGTCGCAATAAGTAAAAAGAGAAAACTGAAATTTAATATGCTTATGGATTATTGTATCGGAAGGGCGGCGGCAGACATAGAGGAATTTTACATACTTCCTGTCGGAAATAAATTGATTCAATATGATTCGATCGCTGTCAATACAATAGTAAAAAATAAGAATGGAGAGATCAGTTCCTGCGATATTCTTTATAATGAAAATTTAAAAGCGTTTCATCGAGATTATATAAAATATACAGTGCAAACTGCAAGGAACTGTAAAAACAGAGATTTGACAGACAGTATGGTGATCGGTACATCCGCCATTACCAACGCAGAAATTGACGGAGCGGTGGGGATGAACAGCGGAATTTTTAATAATCCCTTTATAATCTGGAGGAAGTACAAAAGAAAAATCTTTAAGACGGTGCTGCCGATATCCTTTCAATTTCATCACACTCAGATGGACGGCGCCCATGCCGGAATATTTTTAGAAAATCTACAAACGGAGATCAATCGTTTCAAGACGCGGAGTTTAATGGTGAAGAACGAAAAATAATAATGAAGGATGAAAAGACACAGAATAAAATAGCGAAAATGACGAAGAACGAAAATAATAATGAATGAAAAAACGAAAGATGAAATAACGAAGGATGAAATATAAATTAAGAAAATCTGTAAAATGGGGGGATAAACATGAGCCATTATAAAAAAGTAGAAATAGAAAATTGGGCGCGAAAAGAACATTACTTTTATTACACGGAAACATTTAAAATTGAGTTTAATATCACGGCGCCTGTTGACATCACCAATTTATTGGATTTTTGCCATTCCCATGGATATAAGTTTTACCCTGTCATGATTTATGTTGTAACAAAGGTTTTAAATCAGATTGAAAACTTTAAAATGTTTCAAGATGAGAATGGCGATCTTTGCATATGGGATAAAATCGTGCCAAATTATACGATCTTCCATGAGGATGATAAAACATTTTCCGATTGCTGGACCGATTTTTCCGAGGATTTTGCTGTGTTTTACTCGGACATAACTGGAGACATGGAGAAATATAAAAATAAAAAAGGAATTAAGGTAAAAGAGGAACAGCCGCCGAATTTTTATTGTATTTCCTGTATGCCTTGGGTTTCCTTTACCAGTTGCAGCAGCAGAAGAACAGAAGGCGGGGATCCGGCGTTCTTTCCGATCGTTGCCATGGGAAAATACGAAAAAAGCGCAGACAAAACATTACTTCCGGTCAACATATCGGTGGCCCACGCTGTGTGCGACGGTTATCATGCGAGTTTGTTTTTTGAGGCCTTGCAAAAGGAAATCAATGATTTATAATTGCTTGCGAAAGGAAATTGCTTATTAATAACTGCTTTCATAATGGGAGGCTGTGGAAAGAGGCATAGGAACGATTATTGTGCAACTTAGGCTTCTTATATTTACTATTTCAGAAAAAAAGAGATGCTATAATAAAAGCGATTGCAGAATGCGAAAGGCAGAGCGATCGCTTTTTGTTATGTATGCGAAGGAAAATTCCATCGGAGGTTTCTTTTCGTGTTGATCGGATGAAATGGCAAAATGGGGAGTGGGTTATGAAGCGAATAGGAATTTATCATTTTCAATATAAGGTGGGTGGCTGTAAAATATGCTATCAACATTATATCAATGGAATGCTCAGAGATTTTGAACAGTGCCATACAGTGGCACAAAGGATATATGGTAAGGATATTGAATTTTTCCACTTTACGGATTTTGGAAATTACGACGATAAGAATTTGGACCGGCCAAGTTTTATCCGTATGTTAGAAGCGATCGATCATGATGAACTCGATGTGATCATGTGCTGCCGCTTAAATGGAATTACGACCAATGAAGATTTGCTCATTGAATTTTATAAAAATGTCCGCGCCAAAGGGCTGGACTTTATCACTATGGAGCACGGGCTCGATGCGATGAAATATATCGACGCTTATATTGAAAAGAAGAATGCGCAGTAAAAAGATTGTGCAGAAAAAAGTGAACAGTAAAATTAGTTGTTCGTAACATTATAGAATATTTGGAGGGAATCATGTCAAATAAGATATCGATGTATGATCCTTTCACGATCAAAGGGCTTTCAATAAAAAACCGTTTGGTTCACAGTGCGATGTTTGAGTTTGGCGCCGATCACGGGCGGATGCGCCCGGAAGTGTTTTCTCTTTATGAGGAGCTTGCGAAAGGCGGATGTGGACTGATCATAACAGGAATGCACGCAGTCTGTCCTACAGGTGGAATGGCGCCTTCCATGATCGAGGCGACCTACGACGATTATGAGGAGGATTTGAGAAAAATTGTTAAGACGGCCCATCATTATGGAAGTAAACTTTTCGTCCAGTTAAATCATTGCGGATACCGGACAGACTGGCAAAGCGGCTATGATCGTATGGGAGTATCTAAATTAACTCATCCGGAAGAAAAAGTCACCTACCATGAGATGAATCTTAAGGAGATTCAGAAGTTGGTGGTTGATTTTACCAAAGCGGCTCTGCGCTGTAAAAACGCCGGGTGTGACGGTATTCAGGTTCATTCTTCCCATGGATTTTTGCTTAATACCTTTTTGTCTCCGTTATTTAATCATAGGAAAGACGCTTTTGGAGGCAGTATCGAAAATCGCAGCAGGCTGCTGCGGATCATATGCAGTACCATACGGGCGTTTGTGGGAGAAGATTATCCGATCGCCGTGAAGCTTCCCTTTAGCGATCTGATGGAGCCGACTACAACTCCGGATGAGATCGTGTGGCTTAGCAAAGAATTAGAAAAAATCGGCGTGGACTTCATTGAAGTCACCTCAGGAATCGTCATGGACGGAGGCCCATATTCCATGTCTCCCCTTGGGGCGCGATGCCAGGAAGGGCATTTCCTGGAAGGAGCAAAACGCATTGCACAAGCAGTGGATATCCCGGTGTCCAGTGTATGCGGATACCGCACGCCGGATTATATTGAGAGTGTGCTTAGCACCACAAAAATCAAAGCCTGTTCTCTCGGCAGACCGCTAGTAAGAGAACCGGATCTTCCAAACCGCTGGCGGACGGACCGAAGCAAGGCAAAATGCATCTCTTGTAACCGGTGTTTTTCCTGCGAAGGGATACTCCGGTGCCAGATTAAGTAGACAAATATTTGTTTTCCATTGTTGATCCGTTATTGTTCATTATTCATTATTGTTTATTATTCATAAAAAATCTTTATTATATTCATAAAAAATCCCGGGATAGAATCCTTTATTAAGCGTCGGATTCTTCCCGGGATCTGTTATGTTTTTGATTGATTAAATTTTATCCGGGTCTCCGGCAATCAGATACCCCGTTTTGATGGCGCTATAGATTTCGGAAGTGTGTTCCATGACAGCGCCGACTCCTTCTAAGCCAGGTATGGTAATTTCACCAATCGGCGTAAAATGAAGGATGTTGCAGATATGTGTAAATTCTGCCCGGATTCCGTCAAAAGCCTGATCTGTGTTGGAAGCGGCTGCCGAGATAAGAAAAGCTTCTTTGACAGTGCAAGTTTTTCTTCCCTTTGGAGCGCTGAATTGATAGAAGCGGTCAATAACTGTTTTGATCTGGGAAGTAAAACCGTTCCAGTAAACAGGAGAGCATAAAACGAGAATGTCCGCCCATCTCATGAGACGGTTCATCTCAACACCGTCGTCCTGAATCCCGCAGCGGCCCCTTTCAAAGCAGCTCTGGTCTCCGTGACATCCGCTCATATTGCAGGTGGCTGCATCAAAGATCTCAACCTTATGACCGGCCTGCATTGCTCCGGCAACAAATGCCTGGCATAACGTATTGGTATTTCCCTTTTCCCTGGGACTACCCTTTATTACAAGTATCTTTTTAATTTCCATTATAGTTCCCCCCCGTTTTTGTCCGCTGTCGGGACATCTCTATTTCTATTATAAAATCATTGACGGCCATTATCAAGGATATATTAAAATAATTTTTAGGGCGCGGCCTTTTTCGCCGCAATGCCGTTTCGGACACTAATGATATTTCGCTCTGTACACTAATGATACTTCGCTCCCTGTTGAATTACTTTTTTATTCGTGCTATGATGAAAAAGAACAATCGTGACGTTTTTTTTTGCGGGCGGTTGTTCTTTTTGATGATTTTACTAGAGGAGAAGATTATAATGAATAAAGAAAGATTTGAAAAACAGCTTGAATTTATTCTTGAAGCGGATAAAGAAAAAAATATTTTCCGGCAGACCCATTTGAGCGGACACGGAAGAAGAGAAAATGATGCGGAACACGCCTGGCATATGGCAATGATGGTTTATTTGCTAAAAGAGTATGCCAATGAAGAGTTCGATCTGGCAAAGGCAATGATGATGGCGCTGATCCATGACATCGTGGAAATTGACGCCGGAGATACTTACGCTTACGACGCCCAGGGAAAAAGCACGCAAAAAGAGAGGGAAGAAAAGGCGGCAGAGCGTATCTTTGGCCTTCTTCCCGCAGAGCAGAAGGAAGAATTAAAAAAACTTTTTGATGAGTTTGAAAATTTTGCAACGCCGGAGGCACGCTTTGTCCGCGCAATGGATAACTTGCAGCCTCTTTTGCTGAATGATTCCAATGATGGAGGAGACTGGAGAGAGCACGGAGTAAAAAGATCTCAGGTGGAAAAAAGACATTCTGTCACAAAGCTCGGGTCTGAGGAGATCAGTGATTATGCCATGGAGCTGATCAGAAAGAATGTGGAAAAAGGGAATATTATTGACGAGTAAAAAAAATTAGCACTCAAGGGTTGACTTGGCTAACAAACTGTGTTATAAAGACTTTAGTGTTATATTGATTCTATAACAATAAGCTTTCTTAAATGTTTTCTTATTAGAAAGTGGTGTGCCGGGAAAAGAGCAGACCGTGAAAGTTTAATGTTTTCCTATTAATATGTCAGTTAGGAGGTATCCATATGAATATTAATAAATTTACTCAAAAGTCTATGGAAGCAGTGAATCGTTGTGAGAAGCTCGCTTATGAATACGGAAACCCGGAGATTGATCAGGAACATCTTCTTTATAGTATGTTGACCATTGACGACAGTCTGATTCTTAAGCTGATTGAGAAGATGGAGATTCAGAAGGAAGTTTTCCTTGCCCAGGTTCAGGGAATGATGGATAAAAAGCCGAAAGTTTCCGGCGGGCAGACATATGTCAGCAAGAGTCTGAATCAGGTTTTGGTCAGCGCGGAGGATGAGGCGAAGGCCATGGAAGATGAATATATTTCCGTGGAACATTTATTTTTGTCTTTGCTCAAGCATCCGAACGGCGAGATGAAAAAGTTGTTTCAGGCGTTCGGGATTGACCGGGAGAGATTCCTTGGCGCCTTGTCCGGCGTGAGAGGAAATCAGCGTGTGGTCAGTGATAATCCGGAAGCTACCTATGAGACGTTAGAAAAGTACGGTCATGATCTGGTAGAGCGCGCCAGAGCGCAAAAGCTGGATCCGGTGATCGGACGGGATGGCGAAATCCGTAATGTCATCCGAATCCTTTCCAGAAAGACAAAGAATAATCCGGTATTGATCGGAGAACCGGGTGTTGGTAAGACTGCGGTAGTGGAAGCGCTTGCCCAAAGAATTGTGAAGGGAGACGTTCCGGAATCCTTAAAGGATAAAAAGGTTTTCTCCCTGGATATGGGAGCGTTGATCGCCGGTGCAAAGTACCGGGGAGAGTTTGAAGAAAGGCTTAAAGCGGTTCTGGAAGAAATTAAGGCCAGCAACGGACAGATCATTTTATTTATTGATGAGCTCCATACGATTGTCGGGGCCGGAAAGACGGACGGCGCCATGGATGCAGGAAATCTGTTAAAACCAATGCTTGCAAGGGGAGAGCTTCATTGTATCGGAGCAACCACCTTAAACGAGTATCGCCAGTATATCGAAAAAGACGCCGCTTTGGAGAGACGTTTTCAACCGGTTATGGTAGACGAGCCGACGGTGGAAGATACGATCTCTATTTTAAGAGGATTGAAAGACCGCTACGAAGTATTTCACGGCGTAAAGATCATGGATGCTGCGCTGGTCAGTGCGGCAGTGCTGTCAAACCGTTATATTACGGATCGTTTTCTTCCGGATAAGGCAATCGACTTGGTAGACGAAGCCTGCGCCCTGATTAAAACGGAGTTGGATTCCCTTCCGGCAGAGCTTGACGAAGTACAGCGTAAAATTATGCAGCTTGAGATTGAGGAGGCCGCCCTTAAGAAAGAAACGGATCGGCTAAGCCAGGAAAGACTGGCGGATCTGCAAAAGGAGCTGGCGCAGCTTAAGGATGATTTTAAGGTGCAAAAGGCTTCCTGGGATCAGGAAAAAGATAAAGTAGGCAGGGTTTCCAGATTAAAAGAAGAAATCGAGGCGTTAAATAACGAGATTCAGATCGCACAGAGAAACTACGATCTAAATAAAGCGGCGGAGCTTCAGTACGGCAGGCTGCCGCAGCTTCAAAAGCAGTTGGAAGAGGCAGAACGGGAGGCCGGCGACAGAGACAGTTCCTTAGTACACGAGTCAGTATCCGACGATGAAATCGCAAAAATCATAAGCCGGTGGACCGGGATTCCTGTGGCGAAGCTTACGGAGAGTGAGAGAAACAAAACGCTTCATCTGGATGAAGAACTGCACAAACGTGTGATCGGACAGGATGAAGGGGTGGAGAAAGTAACAGAGGCCATCATCCGCTCTAAAGCAGGAATTAAGGATCCGTCTAAACCGATTGGTTCCTTCTTGTTCCTTGGCCCGACCGGAGTCGGTAAGACAGAGCTTGCCAAAGCGCTGGCAGAGTGCCTTTTTGATGATGAGAATAACATGGTACGTATCGATATGAGCGAGTACATGGAAAAATATTCGGTATCCCGCTTGATCGGAGCACCTCCTGGATATGTCGGATATGAAGAAGGCGGACAGCTCACTGAGGCAGTCCGAAGAAAACCATATTCTGTGGTTTTATTTGACGAGATTGAGAAAGCCCATCCGGATGTGTTTAATGTACTGCTGCAAGTGCTTGACGACGGTCATATCACTGATTCCCAGGGACGTACCGTGGATTTTAAAAATACGATTTTGATTATGACTTCCAATATAGGTTCTACTTATTTGTTGGAAGGGATTGATGAAAACGGAGAGATCAGTCCGGCAGCGGAAAGCATGGTCATGAATGATCTGCGCGCCCATTTCAGACCGGAGTTTTTAAACAGGTTGGATGAGACGATCATGTTTAAGCCGCTCACCAAAGATAACATTGGAGGAATCATTGAACTGCTGATTGTGGATGTGAACCGCAGATTGGCGGACAAGGAATTAAAAGTGGAATTGACTCCGGCGGCAAAATCCTACATTGTGGAACATGGTTACGATCCGTCCTATGGTGCAAGACCATTGAAGAGATTCTTAACAAAGCACGTGGAAACTCTGGCGGCGAGATTGATTCTTTCCGGCAATGTAAGTACGGGAGATACCATATTGATCGACGAGACAGACGGAAAGCTTACGGCGTCTGTATAAATAAAAACCCCTGGCGTGATAAGATCACGCCGGGGGTTTGTCATATAACCTTATTTGTGAAAAGCTTTATGCTGTCCTTATTCTGCTTTCCAAAGACCGTGAAGATTGCAGTATGCATATACAGCCTTAACAGCTTCGCCTTCAGTAAGAGCGAAGGAAGCCTTTGGAGCGTCGCTTGGAGTAAGCTCTTTGATCTGGGATCCTGTTGTAGTTTCGATAGCGATCCACTCAATGTAATGAGGTTCTGTCATCGGATGTTCTACAGATCCTACTACAACATTCACTGTGCTGCCATCTACGGTATAAACCGGAACGTGTTTTTCTACAGCAGCGTCTGTTGTGCCGGCAATGATTTCTTTTAAAGCTGTTTCACAGCATGGAGCCGGAGCAGCGCTGTTTTTTGCTGGTGTAAGAATAGTTCCGCATTTTTCACAAAGATAAAATTTCATTTTTGTTCTCCTCCTTAATTAAAAATGTGTAGCAATCAAGATTTGATTGTCCTCATGCCTATCTTATCGCATGATTTAAAAAGTGTCAATGAAATAAATAGGAATCATTCCTATCTGTCATATTTATTCACTGCACTGATCAACGCTTTTACGGATGCGTTGATGATATCGTCATCAATTCCGGCGCCCCAATAGGTTACGCCATTGTCGCCGTCGATGGCAACGTAAGCGCAGGCCTGGGAATTGGAGCCCATCTGTAAAGCGTGCTCTTCATAGGTGGAAATGGTATAAGTGATTTGAGAATGACGTTTTAATGCGTTACTTACCGCATCCAGACGCCCGTTTCCTTTTCCGTGGTAAATTTTGTGCACGCCGTGTTTGTTTAAAATGATTTCGGTGGTGATGCCGTGATCTTGTTTAAAATGCACCTCTAACAGCTCGATTGGATCTGTGAGATTTACATATTTTTCCATAAATACATCTCGGACTTCTTCCGGTGAAAGTTCGGCATGAGCATGGTCGGAAACACTTTTTACGGTATAGCCTACATCTTCCCTCATCTGCGGTGGAATCCGAATACCAAATTTGGTTTCCAGAAGGAATCCGATGCCTCCTTTTCCGGACTGGCTGTTAATACGGATAACATCTGCCTCGTATTCACGTCCGAGATCCTTTGGATCGATCGGAAGATATGGCACGGTCCATTTATTGCACGCATGGGTTTCTCTCCAGAGCATTCCTTTTGCGATGGCGTCCTGATGGGAGCCGGAAAATGCTGCAAAGACCAGTTTGCCGGCGTAAGGCTGTCTCTCATAAACGTGCATTCTGGTAACTTTTTCGTATACTTCTACAATGGATGGAAGATCCGTGAAATCAAGACCCGGTTCCACTCCGTGAGAATACATATTTAATGCCAGCGTAACGATGTCGACATTTCCGGTACGTTCTCCGTTGCCAAACAAAGTTCCCTCTACGCGGTCTGCTCCCGCAAGCAGAGCAAGTTCCGTATCCGCAACGCCGGTGCCTCGGTCGTTATGAGGATGGAGAGATAATACAACACCTTCTCTGTATTTTAAGTTGTCGCTCATAAACTCGATCTGGCTCGCATATACGTGGGACATGGAATGGGAAACGGTGACCGGAAGATTGATGATCGTAGTCCAATCTTTGGTTGGTTTCCATACGTCAAGAACAGCGTTGCAGATTTCAAGGGCAAAATCCATTTCCGTTCCTGTAAAGCTCTCCGGTGAATATTCAAAACGATAGTTTTCACCGGCTTCTTTGGTAAGCCTTTGTAATAATTCTGCGCCCTCCACGGCAATTTTTATGATATCCTTTTTATCCTTTTTAAATACCTGTTCTCTCTGAGCCACAGAAGTGGAATTATAAAGATGAACGACAGCGTGTTTTGCGCCTTTGATCGCTTCAAAAGTTTTCTTGATAATATGTTCACGAGCTTGTGTAAGAACCTGAATCGTTACATCGTCCGGGATAAGATCCTGTTCGATCAAAGTACGGCAAAATTCAAATTCTGTTTCGGAAGCAGCCGGAAAACCAACTTCAATTTCTTTAAAACCAACTTTTACAAGCAATTTAAAAAATTCTATTTTTTCTTCCAGGCTCATAGGGATAATTAAAGCCTGGTTACCGTCTCTTAAATCAACAGAACACCAAATCGGCGGTTTTTCGATATGGTCTTTCATAACCCATTTGCAAGTATGGGTTGGTGATGGAAAATACATTGGTTTATACTTTTCAGCGTGTTGCATATCAATTTCCTCCTTATAAATAATGCTATACTAATAATTATATATTCGAATAATGTCCTCTCCGACGCAGTGGGATTTTGTCCGGAGAGTTTTTGTTGTGCAGGAAATTCCAGGGGAACTTCTTACTGCAATAAAAAAACCGTCTCTTTATATATAAAGAGACGGAGATAATCACGCGTTACCACTCTTATTCGCACATAGAAAATGTGCGCACTCGTTACAGATACGGATTCATAATCTTACGAACCTTATATCCTCCTGCTATAACGGTCAGGCTCCGTCTATGCCTACTGCAAAACTGCGGTTCAGCACGCTGCTCGGAGGCGAGTTCAAACAACTTCGGCAACTGCTTCACACCAACCAGCAGCTCTCTGAATGCATACATTGTTCTACTATTCCTCTTCATTGCATTTAACTTTTCTTAATTTATCATGAAAAAAAGTGGATGTCAATAAATTTTTTAAAGTAAAATGGATAAAGCAGGAGCAAAAAGTTTATTTCAAAGAATAATATGCAAATTACTTATTTATTATTCTGAAAAATCGCAATGACAAATAAAATTAACCCTGCTATAATAACGCTGTAAATAACGGATTTGTATTGTGAAATATCAATTTATGGTATTTTGTGATGTCACTGGCAGAAGAGAGAAAAAGTTTATGAGGTTACGATTTAGAAAATGGTTTCAAAAGATTCATAGGGCAGAGTTACATTATGCAAAAAGCGTTGTGTATAATATCAGGATCGGCGTGCAGTGGATTGTCATAGCATTGATCACCGGAGCGGTGGTGGGAATTTTCAGCAGTGCTTTTGCGTGGGGGCTTAGACAAGTGACCCAGATCAGGACCGACTTTCCAATGATATTATATGCGCTTCCGCTGGGAGGATTACTGATTGTTTTTCTATATCATATCGGAGGATTAAATAAAGATCCCGGAACAAATGTGCTGCTTTCTGCGGTGCATAATCAAAATGAAGACGTCCCGGTACTTCTTGCCCCGCTGATTTTTATCGCAACTTTGATCACCCATCTTTTCGGAGGATCGGCAGGCCGTGAGGGAGCGGCGCTGCAGATGGGAGGCAGTATCGGCAACACCCTTGGGCGGTTGTTTCGTTTAAAAGAAGGAGATCGGAAGATCATTGTGATGAGTGGGATGAGCGCCGCTTTTTCGGCGGTGTTTGGCACGCCGCTTGCTGCCGCGATCTTTCCTATGGAGATGATCAGCGTGGGGATCATGCAGTATTCCGCCTTACTGCCCTGTGTGTTTTCTTCTTTTGTGGCGAGTCAGTGCGCGGCAACCATGGGGATCGATCCGGAAGCTTTTTCCATTGGGCTGGTGCCGCCAGTCACAGTGATTAACAGCGCCAAAGTTGTTCTGCTTGGCGTCTGCTGCGCCCTTGTCAGCGTCTTATTTTGCGCGGTGCTTCGCTGCGCAGGATCCCTTTATAACCGGTATTTTAAAAATCCTTATATCAAAGTAGTCGTTGGAGGTATCTTGTTCATCCTCTGCGTTAAAGTTCTCGGAACTATGGATTATTGCGGAGCAGGAAATAACCTGATCGAAGAGGCGATAAAAGGAAATGCCCATAGTTATACTTTTCTTTTGAAAATATTGTTGACAGCGGTGACTCTTGCCGCCGGATTTAAGGGCGGAGAGATCGTTCCGGCCTTTACTGCCGGAGCGGCATTTGGATGTGTTTTTGGCCATGTTCTTGGCATTTCTCCATCTATGTGTGCTGCCATCGGCATGATCTCCGTATTTTGCGGTGTGACGAATTGCCCGATCGCCGCAATGCTCATTGGATTTGAGCTGTTCGGATTTGGGGGAGCGGGATTTTTCCTGATTTCCATCAGCGTTAGTTATTTGCTTTCCGGATACAGAGGATTATATAAAGAACAGATTATCGTTTATTCCAAATATCATCCAAAATATATCAATCGTTTCTCCGGGGAGGAGAACTTCTCCGGTTCGGATTATGAAGATTGAGCGGCGAAACGAACCGACAAAAATAAAATGTTGTTGTATTCCTGAGAAATTTTTTCTGGTTCGTATTTATTCCATGAAAAAAGTAATAATTACAAATAAAATATATAGAAATCTGAAAAATCCTATGCTATAATTAATATGTACATTTGTGTGTTTAGTACAATATTGATGAACTAATTTTAAGGAGGAACAAACATGGCAAAATGGGTATATTTGTTCAGTGAAGGTAATGCAAATATGCGTGAGCTTCTCGGTGGAAAAGGGGCTAACCTTGCAGAGATGACCAACATCGGTCTTCCTGTGCCTCAGGGATTCACTATCACAACAGAAGCTTGTACTCAGTATTATGAAGATGGACGTGAGATCAATGACGAGATTCAGGGACAGATCAATGAGTACATCGTAAAAATGGAAGAAATCACAGGCAAGAAGTTCGGAGATAAAGAAAATCCCCTTTTGGTTTCTGTTCGTTCCGGTGCTCGTGCATCCATGCCTGGTATGATGGAT